>DASWOJ010000281.1:0-2581 GCA_036398775.1 Acetobacteraceae bacterium | reverse complement strand
GAGGCGATGGGCGGTACGGGCGGCGGCGGGGCGGGGAGGGCCATGCGGTCCAGCCCGAACTCGGCGCCGGGCGGCAGGGGCAGCGCCCCGGGCACCGGGTCGATCTCCGCCCGCTCGATGCCGGCCAGCTTCTGCCCGGCCGCGTCAGCGACCGCGCGCGCCTGGGCCACCGCCGCGGCGGTCGCTTCCGCCACCATGTCGCGCCGGGCCGCATCCACCTCGTCCTCCCGGGCGGAGGCGCCGAACTGCCCCAGCGCGGTGGCGCCGTTGTCCAGGCACCCGGTCAGCATGAAGGGCAGCTGGTCCGGCGCGGTCCGGAACGACACGCTGATCCGGCCGGTGTAGCCCTTGATGCGGTCGGGCTGGCCCCGCTGCTCCTGGATCTCCGGATCGAAGCTGGTGCCGTCCGTGCGCAGCCGCTCGGCCTTCTGCTTACGCAGGAAGCCGAGCAGCGCCTGCGCCTGCCGGCCCAGCTGCGTGGCCGTGCCGCGCAGGTCGCGCCCGTGCACCTCGATCGCCACGGTGGCGTCCGCCACCGTGGAGGGCAGGCGGCGGTGCGCGGTGGCGTGGACGGTGACCAGGCCGGGCCGGCGGCACCGGCCCGGCGTCCTGGGCCAGGCCGCTGCCTGCCAGCAACAGTCCCGCCAGCATGGCCGTGCCGCCCGTCAGCAATCTTTGCATCGCCGTTCCTCCTCGGCCTGGTCACGATGGTCACGAGCCAGATCCACCAGCAGGTGCAGCGTCTGGCGTTTCTCGTCCCACACGTGGTCTGCCCCGCAGGCGCGGCAGCGCGCCTGGGCACGGCGTGCGACATGGACGTGGTGCAAGGGATGGCACCGCTGCGCCTCCACCAACTCCGCCATGTGCGCGGCATCTGAAGCGGCAAGTGCGTCCGGGCCCAGCAGCGTGCCGCAGCGACCACAAGGGGTCATTGTTGCGGCGGCACGCAAACGGCGGCGTCCGTGCCAGTCGAACACCAGCGCGATCGGCAGCGTCACGGGCAAGGTGACCAGCATCAGCATCATCCCCCCGATGACGGCGAGCCCGCTGAGCAGGTCGGGCCATACGCCGTCCGGCGGACTGCGCCCCTCTCCGGTCACAGCCTGGGCTGGACGGCTTGCTGGCCCTGGATGAACCGGATC
The DNA here is from genome assembly GCA_036398775.1 of Acetobacteraceae bacterium. GTDB lineage: Bacteria > Pseudomonadota > Alphaproteobacteria > Acetobacterales > Acetobacteraceae > DASWOJ01. The sequence continues at coordinate 1,439 of DASWOJ010000281.1, read as the reverse complement.
CGTGCCTGCTGCCAGGCCGGGTCGGTCAGCGTCAGCTGCACCTGCGACAGGTCGAGCCTGGCATCGTCAACCGGGCAGCCGATCCCGGTGTTGGCACTCGGCCGGGCGCACCACTGCATGGGCAGGGTGTTGGGGGCGTTGGACGGGGTGCCGTAGCGGGCCAGCGCCGCCTTGGCCATCGCTTCGGCGTTCGCCGGGCTCCAGGGCACCTGGTAGGTGACCAGCCAGGCCACCAGCGGCCGGGCCGGGTCCACTGGCACCCGGCCCTCGAAGTGGACGGTGACGCGGGTGCCGTCCTTCTCGTAGGTCAGCGTGCTCGGCAGCCTGGTGTGGGTGACGATATTCTCGCCCGGGAACGGGTCGGGCTTGAGATCGGCCGGCGCGGCCTGGAAGTGGTCGGCGAGTGCATTGGCCACCTGGTCGTAGTCCATCCCGGTGCGCACGCCGGCGACGTCGAGCGCCCGCACGTCCACGGACCGGGGCGACGCGGCCAGGGCCGGGACTGCCGTCAGAAGCAGCGCGCAGGCGGCGGCCCAGAGGGAAAGCTTGCTTCTCAACGTCCGCTCCCAGCTCCCGATGGCGTTCATGCCTAGCATACTCGGTGAGGAGGCGCCCGCCCTGACTCTGGCCGGACCACGGTAACGTCATCGTCCAGGGAGCACGGCTTGCCGCTTGGGTCCGCCGTCTGTTCGCAAGGGACAGCTGAAACCGGATCCGCACTTGGAAGGTTCATTGGCGCATGCAAGGCAGGATGACCATGCGAAACCGGTTCTTCGTGGTGATCGGTCTCAGCCTGCTGGCGGCTGGCGCGGCAACCGGGCTGCATACGTGGCAGTGGGTCCAGCGGTCGGCCGTGGCGCAGGGCCGCGTGGCAAGGCTCAACGCCGGCGGCAGCCATCCGGAGATCGAGTTCACCGCGGCCTCGGGCGAGACGGTCAGCTATCCTCAGGGTGGGCTGGTCGCGGGCTGGCGGGCCGGCGATGCGGTGCCCGTCCGCTACGATCCCACGACCCCGGCGCGTGATCCGTGCATCGACCGTATGGCGGCGATCTGGACGGTGCCGATGACCTTCCTGTTCGCGGGACTGGTCACGGTCGCCGCCGCCTGGGCAGCTCCGGCCCACCCAGAAACACGAAGGCGGTCGGAGACACGATGATCCTCGCCCGTCCCGCCTGGTCGAGTTCCCACTTCAAGGTCCGGCCGTCGCTGGTGTGCAGGGTTCCTTCGGCGGAACACTGCGTCCAGTCGAGCTCGTGCAGCCATTCATGCTGTGTGGCCTCGCGAGCCCGCGTGAACCATCGCAGCGCAGCCCGGCTCGACAGGCGAAAGCCCGCGCAGGACTCCGGTGTCTGCCGGCCGTTGGGATCGGCATGCCAGATCGCATCGCGGGTCACCGTCACGCCGCGGATGTCCAAGGACGTGGGCCGAGCGGCCAGCCC
>DASWOJ010000280.1:0-8543 GCA_036398775.1 Acetobacteraceae bacterium | reverse complement strand
GACGCCCAGGCTCCTGACCTTGCGGCAGGCCAGGACGCCGCCTGCACCGGGCTGGCGCTGCTGCCTGGGACCGCCGGCCTGGCCGGGCTGAACTGGTCCGGTGAAGCCGCCGCCCCGGGGAGTCTGCCGCAGCCTGGAGCGGCGGGAGCGTCCGGTGAAGGAACCGACGCCCCCTCGACGGACGCAGCCCCCACGCAAGGCGTGGGACACGGACCGACGGGAACCGCCAGCCCGGGCGCTCTGGCACCCGACGCTGCCGCGGGACAGCAGGCAGGGCAGTACGTCGCCGGCGTCACTGCCAATGCTGCGCCTTCTCCCGCCACCACCGGCCTCGTCGGATCGCCTGACCCCGGCGGCGGCCTGCGCAGCGGCGGGACGCAGCCTCCAGCGGGCCCGGCTTCCAGGCCTGCGGATCAGGATGCAGCCCTTTCGGTCCATGGCGTGCAGGTCGCCAAGCCCGGCGGACTCGCTGCTCCGGGCGCTGCAAAGCCTGGCATCCCCGGTGCAAGCAGCCCAGGGCTGGCCGGCGCCGCGGCTCTGGCGCAGCAGGACGACGGTGTGCAATCCTCCGCAACGCTTCCACCTGGCGGCCCACGCTCGGCAGCCGCGGTTCCCAAGGCGGCCGTGCCGGCAGGCAGCGTGCAAATGGGACAGTTCGGCGCCGGAGATGTCGAGCATGCGCCGGGCGCAACCGAAGGCCCAGCGCTCCAGAATGGCGGGGACCCGGCCAGCCCGGCTGCCGGCCCGGCCTTTATGATGCCAGCCCTGCCGGCGGAGGCTCTGTTGCCAGGAACGGGGGCGCCAGGAACGGGACCACCGGCCCCGGGCCAGGCTGCCAGCCCGATGCACGCGGCTCCTTCCGTGCCGACGCCGGACCAGCTCCGCCCGGCCTTCGCGGCGGCAGCGGCGGCCACGGGTCCGAGCCACGTGATCGTCCGGCTGGACCCTGCCGAGCTTGGCCGCGTGCAGGTCGGCATCCTGCGCCAGCCCGACGGACTCTCGCGGATCGAGCTTGTGGCCGAGCGGCCGGAAACCCTGCAGCTGCTGATGCGCGACCAGACCGCGCTGCATCGCGCCCTGGACTTGGCTGGGGTGCCCGCCGAGGGCCGAACGCTGCATTTCCAGGTCGGCTCTCCCGACCCCGCCCGTGATCCGGCGGGCACTGCGGCGACGCAGCCAGGGCTCACCGGCGGCGGCATGGGCAGCAGCATGAACAGCCCCGGCGGCGGGGCGCAGCCGGGAAGCGGACGCGGGCAGCAGCCGGGCTGGTCCGGCCCTTCCGTCCGCGGCGCTGAACCGGGCGTCTACCTGCCCCACCCCCCATCCCGCTCCCCGCACGGCCTTCGCGCCGGCGTGGACATCACCGCCTGACCAGGAGCGCCGCCATGAGCACCGTCACCACCGCCACTGCCACCGCCACCGCCAAAGCCAGCCCGGCCGCTGCGGCGGCCGTCGTTCCCGCGTCGGGCAACGCCCTTTCCACGCTTTCCGGCAACTTCGACAACTTCCTGAACCTGTTGATGACGCAGTTGAAGAACCAGGATCCGACCGCTCCGATGGACACCAACACCTTCACCACCCAGCTCGTGCAGTTCTCGTCCGTCGAGCAGCAGATCAACACCAACACCAGCCTGACCACGCTGATCCAGGCGACACAGGGCGGCTCGCTGCTGCAAGCGGCGGGGATGGTGGGCAAGACGGTGCAGGCGACCTCTGACCACCTTGCCCTGCAGGGCGGCAAGGCCGGGGTAGGCTTCACCCTGTCCGCGCCGCAGCAGGTTGCGGTCAGCGTCGCGAACGAGGCCGGCACCGTGCTGCGCACCGGAACGGTCAGCGGCGCGTCCGGGGCCAACACCTGGGCCTGGGACGGCAAGGACTCGTCCGGGCGCGTCCTTCCTGACGGCTCCTATCGCGTCGCGGTGACGGGGGTGGATTCGTCCGGGGCGACGCAGCCCGTGCCGTTCACCGTCAGTGGCACCGCAACAGGCGTGCAGCGCAGCAACGGCGCGCTGGCTGTGCAGATGGGCGCGGTGCCGGTGGACCTGTCAAAAGTGCAATCGGTCGGCGGGGCGCCTTAGCGGCAGTTTCCGCCGACCCGGCAGGTTTTGCCGGGCTATTAACCTTCCGGTAAGCATCCGGGCGCATCGTGCCGGCATGGCACATCGGCAAGACGCTGCGGTTCAAGGCGGGGAGGTTCGGGAATGAGCGCGCTCCTCGCGGGGCTGCGCGGCTTGGGTCCGATGCGGCTGGGCGCAATGGCGGCGGTGGCGCTGGTATTGCTCGGCTCACTGGGCTGGCTGGGGATGCGCGGCAGCGACGCGCCGATGGCGCTGCTGTATGCGGACCTCGAACTGCGCGAGGCCGGGCAGGTCGTGGACCAGTTGGACCGCGCCCACATTCCTCATCAGACCGACGCCAGCGGCAGCCGCATCCTGGTCCCCGCCGACCAGGTCGCCCGCGCCCGCCTGCTGCTGGCCAAGGAAGGTATGCCGTCCGGCGGCAGCATCGGCTACGAGATTTTCGACCGCGGCGACGCGCTGACGGCGACTGGCTTCCAGCAGAACATCAACCAGACCCGGGCGATGGAAGGGGAGCTGGCGCGGACCATTCGCAGCCTGCAGGGCGTGCGCGCGGCCCGCGTCCACCTTGTGCTGCCCCGGCGGGAGCCGTTCGCACGCGACAAGCAGGAAGCGCAGGCCAGCGTGGTGCTGACGATGTCCGGCGCCGCCCGGCTGGACCGCGAGGGCACCCAGGCCGTGCTGAACCTGATCGCCGCGGCCGTGCCGGGCCTGCGCCCGCAGAACATCGCGATCGTGGACAGCCGCGGCAACCTGCTGGCCCGCGCCGGGCAGCCTACGGGGCCGGCGGCGACGGCGCAGTCAGCTGATGAGCTGAAGCGCGCCGGCGAGCTGCGCCTGGCCCGCGCCGTGGAGGAGATGCTGGAGCGCTCGGTCGGGCCTGGCCGGGTGCGCGCCGAGGCGACGATGGACCTGGACTTCGACCAGGTGCGCGAAACCCAGGAAAAGTACGACCCGGACGGCCAGGTGGTACGCAGTCAACAGAGCAACACCAACAGCAGCAAGACGACCGAGGCGGCAACCAACACCTCGGTGGCCAACAACCTGCCGAATGCCGACGCCGGCACCAATCCTTCCGGCGCGCAGGAGCAGCGGCAGGAGGAGACGACCAACTACGAGATCAGCAAGACCGTGCGGACCCTAGTGCGGGAGCAGCCGCAGCTCAAGCGGATCAGCCTTGCGGTCATGGTGGACGGCGCGGTAACGCGCGGCCCCGACGGCACGCCGGCCTGGGGGCCGCGCAGCGCCGAAGAGCTGGCGCAGATTGCCACCCTGGTCCGCAGCGCCATCGGCTTCACCGAAGCGCGTGGCGACCGGGTGGAGGTGGTGTCCATGCGCTTTGCCGGGCCCGATGACGGGCAGGACCCGCTGCCGCCCACCCCTTGGCTGCAACTGACCAAGGCCGATTGGATGCGCCTGTCGGAAACGGGAATGGTGACGCTGGCGGTGCTGCTGTCCCTCCTGTTTGTCGTGCGGCCCGTGATGCTGCGCCTTAGCCTGCGGCCCACGGGGCTGCTGGCTGGCGCCGGCGCGGCCGGGGGGATGACAGGAGGGCTTGCCGCAGGTGCGGAGGGCGACTTGGTGGCGGGCGGTGCAGGCGGCTCCATAGCCGGCATGGCGTCAGGTCCTGGCGGCGACGCGGCGGCGCTGACCGGCCCGGGCGGTGAGGAGTTGATGATGCTGGCCAACGTGGAAGGGGCGCTGCGGGCGTCATCCGTCCGGAAGATTTCGGCCCTGGTGGACAGCCACCCACAAGAAAGCCTGGCGCTGCTGCGGAACTGGTTCGTTGAGGAGGCTGAGTAGATGGCGTCGTTGACCTCGATCCGGACCGTCACCGGGAAGCAAAAGGCGGCGATCCTCATGCTCGCCTTGGGCGAGGAACAGAGCGCCCGCCTGATCGCCATGATGGAGGAGGACGAGATACGCGAGCTGTCCACCATCATGGCCGGCCTCGGCTCGGTGAAGGCCACCGTGATCGAGCAGGTTTGCGCCGATTTCACCGAGGAGCTGGGCCAGCAGGGCAACGTGATCGGCAGCATGGAAACCACCGAGCGGCTGCTGATGGCCGCCCTGCCCGCCGACCGCGCAACGCAAATCCTGGAGGAGATACGCGGCCCGGCCGGACGGACGATGTGGGACAAGCTGGGCAACGTGAACCAGGCGGTGCTGGCCAACTACCTAAAGAATGAATACCCGCAAACCGTCGCGGTCGTGCTGAGCAAGATCAAGCCGGACCATGCAGGGCGGGTGCTTGCGCTGCTGCCGGACAGCTTCGGCATCGAGGTCATCATGCGAATGCTCCGCATGGAAAGCGTGCAGCGGGACGTGCTCAGCGGTGTGGAGCAGACCCTGCGCAGCGAGTTCATGCTGACGCTTGCCAGCACCACGCGCCGCGACAGCCACGAGATGATGGCCGACATCTTCAACAGCCTGGACCGGCAGACGGAGTCTCGGTTCGTGGCAGCGCTCGAGGAGCGCAACCGGGACGCGGCGGACCGGATCAAGTCGCTGATGTTCACCTTTGACGACCTGCGGCGCCTCACGCCGGCCAACGTGCAAATCCTGCTGCGCTCGGTGGAGAAGGACAAGCTGCCGATGGCGCTGAAGGGCGCGTCGGACGGGCTGCGGGAGCTGTTCTTCGGCAACCTGTCGGAGCGGGCGGGCAAGATGCTGCGGGAAGACATCGAGATGCTCGGCCCGGTGAAGCTGCGCGACGTGGACGAGGCGCAAGCCAGCATCGTCGCCATGGCCAAGGACCTGGCGGCGCAGGGACTTATCGAGATCAGCGAAGGCAAGAACGACGAGATGGTGGCGTAGGTCATGACCCTGCTCCGCGAAGCGCCCCCCCGCGACCCGCTGCTTCATACGCCCGACCGCGCCGGCATCCTGTATGCCGAGGACTTCGACAGCCCGGCGCCCCCGCCGCCGCCCGAACCGGAGCCTGAGGCTGAGCCGGTCGAACCCATCTTCTCCTCCGGCGAGATGGAGATGGCCCGGCAGATCGCCGCCGAGACAGCGGTTGCCCGCGCCCGTGCGGAATGGGAGGCATCGGACACCCATGCCCGCGCCCTGGCCCTGGGCGCCATTGCCGCTGGGCTGACGGCTGCGCAGGGCGAGGGCCGCGCCCTGGCGGAAGCCGCGGCGGACGGGACCGTTCGGGTGATCCTGACAATCGCCGCGGGGCTGCTGCCGGCCTACTGCGCCGGGCATGGCGAGGCGGAGGTCCGGCGGCTGCTGGCTCATTTGATGCCGTCCCTGCAACGGGAGCCGCACATCACCGTGCGCGTCAGCTCAGCCATTGCAGACCGGCTGCGCGCAGACCTGCTGGGCGACGACGACTTGGCGGCGCGGGTGGTCGTGATGGCCGCGCCCGGCCTGGCCCCGGGCGACGCGCGCGTGGCCTGGGCCAATGGCTCACTGGTGCGCGACGAGGCCGCCATCCATGCGGCGATGGTGGCGGCGATGGCCGAGCTGGGACTGGTTGACCCCGAACCCGCGCCGGCGACGCCCCGCAACGACCGCCGCCGTCATCACGACGAACCCAGCGGCGACCCAGCCATGAGCCGCGAAGGACAGCACCCGCCGCTGCCCCGCACGGCCCATGGGGACGGCTTAACCGAACGAACGCCAGCACATGCCGCCGCCTACAGCAGGAGCCACGCCAATGTCGAATAGCATGGAATTGTCAGATCTCGCCGATGTCAGCCCACCCGACTCAGCACCCCGCGCGCCGCGGGACCTGGAGGCGGTTTACGACATCCCCGTCACCGTCAGCGCCGTGCTGGGCAAGGCGACCATGCAGGTCAGCCAACTGCTCAAGCTGGGACGCGGCGCGGTAGTCGAGCTGGACCGCAAGCTGGGTGAAGCAATTGACATCTACGTCAACAACCGCCTGGTCGCCCGCGGCGAGGTCGTGATGGTGGACGAAACCCGGCTTGGGGTGACGATGACCGAGATCATCAAGGGCGACCGGGCGGGATAGGGAGGACAGGGGTCATGCACGTCCTGATTGTCGGATCGTTGGGCGGGGAGCTGGGCAAGGCCGCCCGCATCGCACAGGCGCGAGGCGCGAGGCTGCACCAGGCGGACGACGACCGCTCCGCCCTGGCGCAACTGCGCGCCGACGCCCGGGTGGACCTCTTGCTGGTGGAGCTGCCGCACGACATCGCGGCTCTGCTGCAGGCGATGGAGGCGGAGCGGTTCAGCATCCCCATCGTCGCCTGCGGCACGGACGCCGATGCTCCGTCCGCGGTGCGCGCCATCCAGGACGGGGCGCGCGAGTTCCTGCCTCTGCCGCCCGACCCCGACCTGATCGCCGCCATCCTGGAGGCCGCATCCGGCGAAACCCATTCGATGATCGCGCGCGATCCGGCGATGCTGGCTGCCGTGCGCCGGGCCGAGCAGGTGGCGGCAAGCGAGGCGAGCATCCTGATCACCGGCGAAAGCGGCACCGGCAAGGAGGTGCTGGCCCGGCACATCCATCGCCGCAGCCGCCGGGCCGCCGGGCCGTTCATCGCGCTGAACTGCGCGGCGATCCCCGAGAACCTGCTGGAATCCGAGTTGTTCGGGCATGAGCGCGGCGCGTTCAGCGGCGCCGTCGCCCGGCGCGTCGGCAAGTTCGAGGCAGCCGACGGCGGCACCCTGCTGCTGGACGAGATCAGCGAAATGGACGTGCGCCTGCAGGCCAAGCTGCTGCGGGTGATCCAGGAGCGGGAGGTTGACCGGCTAGGCGGCAGCGCGCCGGTGCGGGTCAACGTCCGCATCCTTGCGACCAGCAACCGGGACCTGCAGGCGGAGGTCGCGGCCGGGCGGTTCCGGGACGACCTTTATTTCCGGCTGAACGTCGTCAGCCTGCGCATTCCTTCGCTGCGGGAGCGGCCCGGCGATGTGGCGGCGCTGGCGGACCATTATGCCCGGCGATATGCCGACGTGAACGGACTGCCGCTGCGTCCCTTGTCGGCTGCCGCCCATGCGCGACTGCTGGCGCATGGCTGGCGCGGCAACGTCCGCGAACTGGAGAACACCATCCACCGCGCCGTGCTGCTGTCCAGCGGCACCGAGATCGGCGCCGAGGCCATCGAGCTGGCGCCCACCCCGGGCGGCTGCCCCGTGCGGCCAGCGGAGGGTGCGGGCGGCATAGCCGGGCTGGTGGGCCGGACGATGGACGATGTGGAGCGCGACCTGATCCTCGAAACGCTCAGCCACACCCTGGGCAACCGGACGCACGCCGCGACCATCCTGGGCATCAGCATACGCGCGTTGCGCAACAAGCTGCGGGACTACGCGCAATCGGGCGCGGCGGTGACGCCGCCCAACGCCATGCACATGGCATAGCGCCGTGACGCTCAGCCCCAGACTGCTCAAGCTGCGCGACCAGGCGCGCCGCTTCATCCCTGGCACGGACGTGGGCCTGGCGCTGGGCATGGTGGCGCTGCTGGCGGTGCTGGTGGTGCCGCTGCCGTCGGTGCTGCTGGACATGGGGCTGGCGGTGTCGCTGACCACGTCGGTGCTGGTGCTGATGGTGGCGATGTTCCTGCAGCGTCCGCTGGACTTCACCAGCTTCCCGACGCTGCTGCTGCTGACGACCTTGCTGCGCCTGTCGCTGAACGTCGCTACCACGCGGCTGATCCTGTCGCACGGCAACGAGGGCGCGTCGGCGGCAGGGCACGTGGTGCAGGCGTTCGGCGGCTTCCTGATGGGCGGGGACGTCGTGATCGGCGTGATCCTGTTCGCGATCCTGCTGGTCGTGAACTTCATGGTGATCACCAAGGGATCGGGCCGCATCGCCGAGGTCGCGGCGCGGTTCAGCCTGGACGCCATGCCGGGCAAGCAGATGGCGATAGACGCCGACCTGTCGTCGGGCCTGATCAACGAGGCCAAGGCGAAGCTGCGCCGGCGGGAGCTGGAGGAGGAGAGCGGCTTCTACGGCGCCATGGATGGCGCGGCGAAGTTCGTGCGCGGGGATGCGATCGCCGGGCTGCTGATCACCGTCATCAACATCATCGGCGGCCTCGCCATCGGGCTGCTGCGGCACGGGATGCCGTTCAGCGAGGCGGCGGCGACTTTCACGACGCTGACGGTCGGCGACGGGCTGGTGTCGCAAATCCCGGCGCTGCTGGTTTCGACCGCGGCCGGCATCGTCGTGACCAAGGGCGGAGTGGAGGGACCGGCTGACGCCGCCCTGATGCGGCAGTTGGGCGGCAGCCCCAAGCCGCTGGCGCTGGCCGGCGGCGCCGCGGCGGTGCTGGCGCTGATGCCAGGCTTGCCGGCCCTGCCCTTCCTTGCCTTGTCCGCCCTGGCCTGCGGCGGTGCGTGGATGCGCTGGAAGCATCCGCCCACGACGGCGGCGGAGGACGCCCCGGCCGTGCCCACGGAGGCGCCGATCACCGATGCCCTGCGCATTGACAGCATCCGGCTGGAGCTCGGGTTCGGGTTGCTGATCCTTGCCGGCGGCGACACGCCGCG
>DASWOJ010000279.1:0-22821 GCA_036398775.1 Acetobacteraceae bacterium | reverse complement strand
CGAGCTGGAAGTCCTCCATCGCCGGATACAGCACCTCCTCGATGGCGGGCTGCAGGCGGTGTATCTCGTCAATGAACAGCACGTCGCGAGGCTGCAGGTTGGTCAGGATCGCGGCGAGGTCGCCGGCCCGCTGGATCACCGGGCCGCTGGTGGAGCGGAAACCGACGCCCAACTCCCGTGCGACGATCTGGGCCAGGGTGGTCTTGCCCAGGCCTGGCGGGCCGTGCAGCAGCACATGGTCCAGCGCCTCGCCCCGGCCGCGGGCGGCCTGGATGAAGATGCGCAGGTTCTCGCGGCTAGCCTTCTGGCCGATGAATTCTGCCAGCGTCTGCGGGCGCAGGCTGGCTTCGCCGGCGTCCTCGTCTATGCGGGCCGGGGTGATGTCGCGGTCGTCGCTCATGGGGTGGCCATCGTAGGGCGGAAAAGCGCGGCGCCTTCCGCCGATCCGAGCGCCGGTGCCCTCCGGCGGAAGGCGCTGCGCTTTTCCGCCCTACGTGTTTGAACGCCGGTCATTTGATCGCCAGTTCCTGCAGGCTTTCGCGGATGACCTGCCCGACGGGCGCATCCTCGCCCAACCGCTCCAGCACGCGGATGACCACGGGATACGCCTCCGCCCGGCGGTAGCCCAGGTTGGCCAGGGCCGAGATCGCGTCCGCCTCCGGCCCTGCCGGGGGGAGGGTGATGGCGATGCTGGTCCCGGTCGGCATCGCCCCGGCCTTGTCCCGCAGCTCCGACAGCAGGCGTATCGCCAGCTTGGCGCCGACACCGGGCGCACGGGTCAAGCTCGCCTTGTCCCCGGCGGCGATGGCGTTGATGAGGTCCTTCGGCGACAGGGCGGACAGGATGTTCAGCGCCACCTTGGCGCCCACGCCCTGCACGGTCAGCAGCAGGCGGAACCACTCGCGCTCCGCCGGGTCGCTGAAGCCATAGAGAGTGATGGCGTCCTCGCGCACCTGCGTCTCGATCAGCACGCGCTGCGCCCCGGCGGCGGCGGCCAGGGCAGAAAGCGTGCGGGTGCTGGCCTGCACCAGGTAGCCGACGCCGTTCACGTCCACGATGCAGCGGTCGGCCTCCACCGCCTCCACCCGGCCCAGCAACATGGCGATCATGCCTCCGCCCTCATGCGCCAGCCTTCATGCCCCGACCTTCAGATCCCTGCCCTCGTACCCTGCCCACATGCCCCCGCTCTCATGCCCCCGGCTCTCATGCCATGATCGTCCCGGACATGACGCGCAGCCGGCTGGCGCGGTGGTGGGCGTGGCAGATGGCGACGGCGAGCGCATCGGCGGCGTCGGCCCGGCGCAGCGTCGCGCCGGGCAGCAGGCGGCGCACCATGAGGGCAACCTGCTCCTTGCTGGCGCCGCCGGTGCCGACGACGGCCTGCTTCACCCCCATCGCGCCATACTCGGCAACCGTGATCCCGGCCAGCGCCGGCGCCAGCAGCGCGACGCCGCGGGCATAGCCGAGCTTGAGCGTCGCGGTGCCGTTGCGGTTGACATATGTTTCCTCGACCGCAGCCTCATCCGGGCGGTGCTCCTGGAACAGCAGCGTCAGGGCGTCGTGCAGGAACTTCAGGCGGTGGGGGACCGAGTGGGTGTTGTCGGTGGCGATCACGCCATCCGCTACATGGCGCAGCCGGTTGCCGTGCACATCTATGACGCCCCAGCCGGTGAAGCGCAGGCCGGGGTCTATGCCCATCAAGCGCGCCATCAGTTGCTCCCTCTCCCTGCGGGAGAGGGAGAAGGGCGCAGCTCTCACGCCGAAAGTGCCTGCACCACGTCCTCGGGAATGTCGAAGTTGGCGTAAACGTTCTGCACGTCGTCGCTGTCCTCCAGTGCGTCTATCAGCTTCAGCAGGCTAGCTGCGCGCTCCTCGTCCAACGTCACGGACGTGGACGGGCGCCAGTCCAGCTTGGCCGACGCGGGCGGGCCGAACCGGGCCTCCAGCGCATCGCGCACGGCGAAGAAGTCGTCCACGGCACAGGTCACCTCGTGCCCGTCCGGCCCGCTGGCGGCGTCGTCGGCGCCGACCTCGATGGCCGCCTCCAGCATGGCGTCAGCGCTGGCGGCCTGCGCGGGATATTCGATCACGCCCATCCGGCTGAACATGAAGCTGACCGAGTTCGTCTCGCCCAGGGCGCCCCCGTGCTTGTTGAATGCCGCGCGCACGTCGGAGGCGGTGCGGTTGCGGTTGTCGGTCAGGGTTTCCACGATCACGGCGACTCCGGCGGGTCCATAACCTTCATACCGTACTTCCGTGTAATCGTCCCCGCCCCCGGCGCCGGTCGCCTTCTTGACCGCGCGCTCGATGGTGTCGCGCGGCATGTTGGCCTCACGCGCGGCGGACATGGCGGCGCGCAGGCGGGGGTTGAACGCCGGGTCGGGCAGGCCTTGGCGGGCGCTGACGGTGATCTCGCGGATCAGCTTGGCGAAGTGCCGGGCGCGCTTGGCATCCTGGGCGCCCTTGCGGTGCATGATGTTCTTGAATTGGCTGTGGCCAGCCATGGGCGGGGTTCCGTATCTCTGGTGTGCCGAAGGCCCCTTCTAGCAGGCCGGCATCGCCTGGGACAGCCGCCCGCCCTGGCGCACCGGCTCGGCGCTGACGGCGAGGCCCGTCGCGTCGTCCGTCACGACGAACAGGCCGCACAGGGTGGCCGGCCCTTCCGCCGGACCCAGCCGCTCGCCCGGCACCTTGCGCCAGAACCGGGCGGCGCTGCCCTCCTTGGTCATGCCGATCACGCTGTCGTAGTCGCCGCACATGCCGGCGTCGGACTGGTAGGCGGTGCCGCCCGCCAGCACCTGGTGGTCGCCGGTCGGCACGTGGGTGTGGGTGCCGACCACCAGCGAGACCGAACCGTCGAAGCTGTGGGCATAGGCCAGCTTCTCGCTCGTGGCCTCGGCATGGAAGTCGCACACGATGGCGGCGATGCTGGCGCCGAGCTTGTAGCGGGACAGCAGCTCCGCAGTGCCGCGGAACGGGCAGTCCAGCGCATCCATGAACAGCCGGCCCATCGCGTTCAGTACCAGCGCCTTGCGCCCATCCTGCAACGTCACGACCACCGACCCGGCGCCCGGCGTCCCTGGCGGGAAGTTGAGCGGGCGCACGATCCGCGGCTGTTGCGCGATGTAGGGGATCAGCTCCTTGCGGTCCCAGGCGTGGTTGCCGAGGGTGATGGCGTCGGCGCCGGCCGCCAGGATCGCCTCCGCCATGTCTGGCGCCAGGCCGAAGCCGTGACTGGCGTTCTCGCCATTGACCACGACCAGGTCGGCGCGGAGGTCGGCGCGCAATTTGGGCAGGGCGGCGGTGACGGCGTCGCGGCCGGAGCGGCCGACGACGTCGCCGAGGAACAGGATTCTCATTGGGGAGGGTCCGCTTTGAACAGTTTGGTGGCTCCCGCATATGGCGCTCCGCCGTTCCGCGCCAGCTTGCGGAGGGATGAAAGGGGTGTGCCGCCCAGGCGCAGTCCCTCCAAAGGATGGCGGCTTCGGCCCGCCAGGCTTGAACGTCCCGCTCCCGGGACGGTGGGAGCGCATCCATCCATCGCCCCAGCGCTCGCCGGGCACCCGGCGCCAGGGAGCCGAGCCCTGCCGATACCGCAGCGCACATGGGCGCACGAAGCAGCTGGAGCATGCGTGGACACCACGCCGCGTCCGGGAGCCATCCCTGTCCCGAGCGACGCAGCCCCCTGTCCGGGCAACGCCGTCAGCGGTTGAACCAGGTCACCCCCAACTCGGTCGCCACGGCGTCGAGCGGGACGTCGTGCCCGCCTGCCGGCACCTCCGGCACGCGCTGCTCGGCATAGGCGCAGCCGATCGCGCGTCGGCCCGGCAGCGCCGCCAGGGTCCGGTCGTAGTAGCCGCCGCCATAGCCCAGCCGGCGGCCCTGCCCGTCCCAGGCCAGCAACGGCACAAGCAGCACGTCCGGTATGCCAGCCTCGCCGATAGGGCGAACCGTGCCGAAGCGTTCGGGGCGCATCGCGTCACCCGGCCGCCAGCGCGCGAAGCTGAGAGGCTGGCCGCGCGGGGGCGTGATGGGAAGCAGGATGGGATGGCCGAGGTCGTGTAGGGCGTGCAGCAGCGGACGGATGTCGATTTCCGTGCCGATGGGCCAGAAACCAGCGACGCTTTGGCCGGGCTGGGGCGCAGCGTCGCGAAGCACGTGCCCAGCCAGGCGGATGCCGAGTGCCGGGTCCTGGGTGGCGCGAAAGTCCAGCATGGTTTGCCGAAGGACGCGCTTGAAGTCGCTCATTGGCGGGACTTGTGCTGCTTGGCTTCCCTCACCCCAACCCTCTCCCGGAGGAAGAGGGAGCAACAAGCCTGATTTGCATGAGGTGGAGCCGCCCTGGCCGTTGGCGTCTCACCCTCCCAAGGCCTGCTTGCGCAGGTGGGCGCCGGGTACCATGACCACGGTCATGGCAGCGCCAGCTCCCGGGAGAGTGCTTATTGGCCCTGGGGGTGAAGTGCCTGACGCACCGGGCAGCCCCGCACCGATACTTAGGCCCGCTCCATCGCCGCCGCAATGCTTTCCGCCCGTTCTGCGAGCTGCGCCAAGTGCCCTGGCTCCACGGGAGGCGGCAGCGAGGTTTGACCCGGTGCAGGGCCAGGCGCGGGGTAGGGCCGAGTCTGGGCATCGGCCAAGTCCGCTGCCATGTCGTGCAGCTCGTCCGCCATGAGCAACGCAGCCAGCACCAGCAGCCGGCTCTCGCCGCTTTGGCTGCCCATCGCCTTCACGCGGGTCATGCGTTCCTCGACCGCGCCGGCCATTGCGCGCAGGTGGTTCTCCTGCCCGTCCTCACAGCCAACCGTGTAAGCGTAGCCGTTGATCTTAAGGCTGACCTGGGCCATGGGCGGGTTCCTCCTCGTCCAGCGCTTCGCGCAGTTGCAGGATCAAGCTGTCCAGCCGGGCGGCCAGCGCCGGATCAGTGGCAGACGCCGGCGGTGCTGGCGGCTTCGCTGCCAGCCGGGCAATCCGCTCCAGCGCCGCTTCCAGTCGAGCCGCGGATTCGATAGGGCTGCTGTCCGTCATGCTGCGTTATGCCGTCCTTGCGTCGTGGCGCTGCTTTGCCGGTTGAAGCTTTCGCGTGCAACCGCTTGAAGGTCAAGCATGACCCTGCCGCCAGCCGTCATTATTCATGGGCTGCCCCATGCCTTGTCGGTGCTTGCGGCAGCCCGCCCGGTGACGCTGCTGTCGGCGCCGGGGGCGGCGTGCTACGCCGGGTGCGGATGGTGGCGCGCGGTCGTCACGGCGGCGCTGGCGGCACATCCCGGCGCAGTCGCCCCAGACGTGCTGGACTGCGCCGACGCGCCGGGCCGGGCGTTGGAGGCGCTGTCCCTCCGGTGCGGACTGATCGTGCTGCAGCCCGGCCCGGCGTGGCCCGACATCGCCGCGCGGGCGGAGGCATGCGGCGCACGGCTGTTGGCTGCCGCTCCGCCGGCCCTGGACATGGGACGGCGCGGCGAGGACCGTCGGCTCGCGGCGTGGCTTGCCGCATAGGCGGGATCCCGGTGTGCCAATGCCACCCACCCGTGGCAGCGGCTGACTGTGGCAGCGGCTGGCCGTGACAGCGGCTGGCCCATCGGCTAAGCCGCCCCGGACGCCGGCGGCGCCCGGCCCAGGAGTGCTGCATGCGGATCACGCCAGACATCAATGCCGACCTTCGTCCGCCTGTCCCTCATCCGCCTGTCCGGGTTTCCGGCGCCAGGGCCAAGCGCCCTGATGCACATGCGGTCTGAGGACTGATCGTGCCCGAACCCGGGACAGCCGGAGATGCCTGCCGGCTTTATCTCGTCACGCCCGCCAGCGCCGGCCCGGCGTTTGCGGACCCGCTCGCCCGGGCGCTGGACGCGGGCGACGTGGCCGCGGTGCAGCTTCGCCTCAAGGACGCAGCGGACAGCCAGTGGCGGCGGGCCATTGATGCCTTGCGTCCGGTGGCGCAGTCGCGGGGCGTCGCGTTCCTGCTGAACGACCGGGCCGACCTGGTGGCGGCGACTGGCTGCGACGGCGTCCATGTCGGCCAGGAGGATACTCCGGCGCCGGAAGCCAGGCGCCTGATCGGCCCCGGCTTGACATTGGGTGTGACCTGCCACGACAGCCGGGACCTGGCGATGCTGGCCGGGGAGGCCGGAGCGGATTACGTCGCCTTCGGCGCGTTCTTTCCGACCGCAACCAAGGAAGCACCAACCAGGGCGGACCCGGACATCCTGGCGTGGTGGAGCGGCCTAATGGAGCTGCCCTGCGTCGCCATCGGCGGCATCACCGCGGAGAACTGCTCGCCGTTGGTCACCGCCGGCGCCAGCTTCCTGGCCGTCGTGGGCGCGGTGTGGGGCCATCCCGACGGTCCCGCTGCCGGCGTACGTGCCATGAACGCCGCCATTGCTGCCGCTCCACCGCCTCCGCTCCCTGGGACAGCCCTGCTCGAAGCTGGATAAATCCAGGTTTGGTGGACCCCGCCTTGATAGGCGTAAGCAGCCGCGGACTCCGGGGTTGGGCGTTGCACCGGCAACGTCGGGATCACCGCATAGCCCAGCCGCCGGCCGGCGTTGCTGAGCGGCAAGCCGCACGGGTGCGGCTGAGGCCAGCATCAGGACGAGCCGGGTTGTGAAGGCCGCTGGCGACTGGCTCAGGCGGCACGGGCTAACGGCGATGCTGCCAAGCCACCCGGAAATTCGACGTGCCTGTCAGCGAACCGCGCCAGAACCGCTGCCGGGCCCTGACTCCAGGTCCACTTTGGCAAATGTCCCGGCAGGCCCGCCAGCTACCTGTTTCCTCCGCCGCCATTGGCGAAGCCTGGCTCCGCGGGATTTACGCGTCCCGCGGGACTCGGTTGGATGCCCCCTGAGTATGTGCCGTCTCCCGACTGGGAGCAGGTGATGGGGAGCGCCAAAGACACGGCCGCCAGCAGAGCAGCGCGTCGGACAGCGGACAGCTTCATGCCAAGGCAACGCGGGATGGCGTAGGCCGTTCCTTGCCGTGCCTTATGCCGGGCTGCACCAGTCTCGCCGAGAGCAGCCGCCCTGCCTGCCAGTATTTGCCAACGTCCAGACGAGGTGGATCGTCTTTCGTCCAGGCTGGACACGGGCCGGGTCAGCCGCAGGCATTCCCACGCAGCGCCCAGGACACCACGCGTCCGCCGGACAGTTCAAATGTCGTTTCACACCCGCGCTCGATCAGTTGCGGCGGAAAGCCGCCGAAGCCGCCATAGCCGTATCCAAAGTAGCCGAAGCCGCCGAAGAACGGCCCGTTCGGGAGCAGGTCGGTGCGCCGCTCGTCATAGGCGATGAACTTGCGCCCGCCGGTTTCATAGGAACGCGTCGGCACGCCGAATTGCCGGATGACTTCGGTGTCCGGCTGGCCGACCAGGGACGCCAGCGCCTGCCGCCGGTCCGGGCCGGACGCGCACGCCGCAATCCCGAGGCAGAGCGCCAAGGTGAGATGCCGCATCATCCCTGCTTAGTTGGAGCGGTCCCAGGCAGGTTCAATCCGCTGGCAGCCATTGCACCTGGCTGATCCGGTCCGCCCCGGACGCCGCCATAGCCAGCCGGTCGAAGCCGAGCGCGATGCCGGACGCCGCCGGCATCCCATGCGCGAGCGCCGCCAGGAAATCCTCGTCGAGCGGCCAGTCGGCGCCATGCAGCGCATGGCGGCGGGCGCGGTCGTCCTCGAACCGGGCGCGCTGCTCCGCGGCGTCGGTCAGCTCCTCGAACGCATTGGCCAGCTCCATGCCGCACAGGAACAGCTCGAAGCGGAGC
This sequence comes from Acetobacteraceae bacterium, assembly GCA_036398775.1. Lineage (GTDB taxonomy): Bacteria > Pseudomonadota > Alphaproteobacteria > Acetobacterales > Acetobacteraceae > DASWOJ01. The sequence continues at coordinate 15,073 of DASWOJ010000279.1, read as the reverse complement.
GACACCCGAGGGTCGGCCGGGTCGCGCCGGGCCAGGGCGGCCTGAGCGGCGGGCCAGTGCGTCAAGAATGTCGGGTGCGCCTGGCCCAGGTGCGGCTCGACCCGCTCCAGCAGCAGGCGGAAGAACAGGTCCTCCCAGCCTTCCCCGTCCCGCAGCGACGACCCGGCGCCGGCGGCCAGGGCCGGGGCATCGCCCGCGGTGGCCAGCACATCCACTCCGGCATGGCGTTGGAAGGCGTCGGCGACGGTCAGGCGTTCGAACCGGGCCAAGCTGGTCGTCACACCGCCGCTGCGGATCGTCGGCGGCAGGACGGCGCGCAGCAGGGCCTCGGTCTCGTCCATCAGGCCGGCGAAGGGCAGGCCGGGGCGATACCACTCCAGCATCGTGAACTCGGCGGCATGGCGGGCACTGCCTTCCCCGTTGCGCCACACCCGCGCCAACTGGAACACCGGCCCGGCGCCGGCGACGAGCAGGCGCTTCATGGCGAACTCCGGGCTGGTGTGCAGCCATAACGGACGGGTTGCGCCATCGGGCGCTTCCTGCACGGTGCGGAAGGCGCGGAGGTGGACCTCCTCGCCGGGAGCCACGACGGCAAAGGGTGTCTCGACCTCGGCATAGCCGCGGGCGTCGAGGAAGGCGCGGACGCCTTGGGTCAGCAAGGCCCGGCGGCGCAGGAACGGCATCCGGGCGGCAAGGCTTTCGGGATGCCAGTTGAGGATGCGCCGGTCGGTCATGCCAAGCGAGGCAGCATGGCCCCGGCCGGGACGCAAGCCCAGCCAGGGAACGCTGGACTATGCCCGGCGGTGAAGCCCCGCCAGTACGGCCAAGCCGGCGAGCGCCACGGTGATCAGCGGCAGCGAGGCCGGCTCCGGCACCGCCGTCGTCGCCGCGGCGAATACGGCGATGCAGCCATTCGTGCAGTAAGGGTTCACACCCGATGAAAGCGGGCTTGTCGCGACGAACACCTCGTTCGAGACGGGGTCCACGGCCACGGAGTGGATATTGAACGCACCCGGCAGCAACTGGACCGCTAGGGTGCTGGCGTCAATGATGCCGAGGACTGGATTGGACTTCGTTGGGTCGAGAGGGTCAGGCTGAAACCGTGCTGCCTCGAAGAAGGTGTTGTTGGTGGGATCGTAAGCCGTTTGGTCGCCGCCCCTGATGCCGCTGGCAACCTTGATCGAGCCGTTGCCGGTAGGGTCCAGCAAGATGCTCCCAGTGGCCGTCGGGTCGCTGCAGGCCACGAACATCGAAGCGCCGGCCCCCTGGACCAAGCCGGTCGGGCTGCAGGCGCCGGTCAATCCAAGCGATGCGAAGCTGTAGGTGTGCAGCAGGTTGCCGGTCGCCGCATCCAGCTCGATGACCCCGCCTGCGTCGGCTGGGTTGCCGTCGCCGTCAATGCTCAGCGTCGGCACTGCCACAAAATAGGTGCCGCGCGCCGTGTTGAAGATCGTCGCCTCGACGCCGTTGCCGCCGACGTTGGGATACGTGCTGCCGTTGCTGTCGGTGGTGATGCCATTGAGCAGGATGGACTTCGTGACGGTGCCGGTCGCGTTGTTGATCAGGGTGAGGAAGCCCGGGTCGGATGCGTTGTTCGCGGCAAGGATCGTGTTCGCAGCCGGCGCATAGGCCACGCCATCCACCCGGTTCGGCGGGCTGGGCGTGCCCGCCACGGCCGTCGAGATCGAGAACGGCGAGCCAATGACGCCCGTGCCCGCAGCGTTCAGGTTGAAGCCGACCACGTTGCTGGTTCCGTTGCCGGCGAGCAGCAGGCTTCCGCCGCCCGTCGTGGTGCTGAGATACAGGCCATTCGGCCCGGCAATATCGTTGTTGCCGCCCTGCGATCCCGCAAACAGCCCTGAACCGATCTGGGTGACATACGAGTTCGTCGCGGCCGAGAACACGTCAATGCCGTTGTTGGTCCGGTCGGTGAAGTAGAAAAGCTGGTTGGACGGGTCGAACACCGACAGGTCATATCCGCTGATCGACTTGCCGCCGGGACCGGCTATCGTCTGCTGAAAGGCGTAGGTCGGGCTGGCCGATGCCGGCGCCACATGGGCGAAGGCCGCCAAATAGGCTCCCGCAAGCACCGAAGCTTTGAAGCTTGGCCAGTTGCCCCTGATCCCGAATTTCGTCATTTTGCTTTCCCCCCGTGGCGTGCAACTTCGAGCTGCAACTTGGGGCAAGGTTCAGCAATTCCTTGATATTAGCAACGTGAAATCAACCGACGGTTGGGTGAACAATATATGTTGCCAGGCGTCAGGCACCGAAGCGCCCTTGGACGCGTCAGGGTGAACGGTTAAGTGTCGGCTGTGGGAACATTGCCGGAACCCTTCTTCACCTGGTTCAACCGCCGCGGCTGGGTCGTCCGTCCGCACCAGATGGCGATGATCGCGGCGGCCGGTGCCGGCGAAAGCGCGCTGCTGATCGCCCCGACCGGCGGCGGGAAGACCCTGGCCGGGTTCCTGCCCAGCCTGATTGATCTCGCCGCCCATCCCCGCGCCGGGCTGCACACGCTGTATGTCAGCCCGCTCAAGGCCCTGGCCACCGACATCGCCCGCAACCTGCTCGCGCCCATCGAGGAGATGGCGCTGCCCGTCGCCGTCGAGACCCGCACCGGCGACACCCCCGCCAACCGCCGCGCCCGGCAGAAGGCAGCGCCGCCCAACCTGCTGCTGACTACGCCCGAAAGCCTGGCGCTGCTGCTATCGCAGGCCGATGCGCCCGCCCTGTTCGCCGGGCTATCCACGGTCGTCATAGACGAGATACACGCCCTGGCCGGCACCAAGCGCGGCGACCAGTTGGCGCTTTGCCTCGCCCGGCTGACCACCATAGCGCCCGCGGCCCGGCGCATCGGCCTGTCCGCCACCGTCGCGCACCGGCAGGCGCTGCTGGATTGGGTTGGCGCCGGGACCACTCCGCGGCTGGTGGAGCAGGCGCAGGGCGCGCCCCCTGCCCTGTCCATCCTGCTGCCGGAGGACCGGCTGCCCTGGTCCGGCCACATGGGCCTCAACAGCGCCGGCGCCATCCTGGAGCGGATCGGCGCGCAGGGCATGACCATCGTGTTCGTGAACACCCGCGCCCAGGGGGAGCTGCTGTTCCAGGCGCTGTGGAAGATCAACGCCGACACCCTGCCCATCGCGCTGCATCACGGCAGCCTGGACATCGCCCAGCGCCGCAAGGTGGAGGCGGCGATGGCGGAGGGCCGGCTGCGCGCCGTGGTGGCGACCAGCTCGCTCGACCTCGGGATAGACTGGGGCGGGGTGGACCAGGTGATCCAGGTCGGCGCGCCCAAGGGCACCAGCCGCCTGCTGCAACGGGTGGGCCGCGCCAACCACCGCATGGACGAGGTGAGCCGCGCCATCCTGGTGCCCGCCAACCGCTTCGAGCTGCTGGAGTGCGAGGCGGCCATCGAGGGCGTGGCCGCCGGGGAGCAGGATGGCGAAGCGCCGCGGCCCGGCGGACTGGACGTGCTTGCGCAGCACCTGCTGCTGACCGCCGCGGCCGGGCCGTTCCACCCCGGCGACATGCTGGCCGAGGTGCGCCGCGCCCAGCCCTATGCCGCGCTGTCACAGGAGGATTTCGACGATACGCTGCGCTTCGTCGAGGACGGCGGCTATGCTCTGCAAGCCTACGACCGCTACCGCAAGCTGTTCCGCGATAGCGAGGGCCGGGTTCAGGTCATGGGGGAGCGCGTCGCCCGCCAGGCCCGCATGAACCTTGGCACCATCGTGGAGGCGCCGCTGCTGAAGGTCCGCCTGACCGGGCGCGGGGGTGCCCCCTTGGGGGAGGTCGAGGAGGGCTTCGTCAACATGATGACCCCCGGTGACACCTTCATGTTCGCCGGCCGCCTGCTGCGCTACGTCCGCCTGCGCGAAACCACGGTGGAGGTCGCCGAGGGCGGCAAGGGCGAGCCGATGGTCCCCGCCTACGCCGGCAGCAAGTATCCGCTGAGCAGCGGCCTCGCCGCCCGGGTCCGCGCCATGCTGCACGACCCCTCGACTTGGCGCCACTTCCCGGAGCAGGTGCGGGACTGGCTGGGGATGCAGGCCATCCGGTCGGAGCTGCCCGGCCCTGACGACCTGCTGGTGGAAACATTCCCACGCAACGGCCGCTGGTATACCGTCGCCTACTGCTTCGAGGGGCGCAACGCGCACCAAACCCTCGGCATGCTGCTGACCCGGCGGATGGAGCGGTTCGGCTATGCCCCGCTCGGCTTCGTCGCCACCGACTACGTGATCGCGGTCTGGTCCGCCGAGGAGCCTGCCGACGTGCCGGCGCTGTTCGAGCAGGACATGCTGGGCGACGACCTGGAAGCCTGGATGGCGGAAAGCAGCATGCTGCGCCGGACGTTTCGCAACGTGGCGGTGATCTCCGGCCTGATTGACCGCAACCTGCCCGGCGCCGAGCGCAGCCGGCGCCAGGTCACGGTCAACACCGACCTGATCTACGACGTGCTGCGCCGGCACCAGCCGGACCACGTGCTGCTGCGCGCCACGCGCAACGACGCCGCCGGGGGCCTGACGGACCTGGGCCGCCTGTCCGCCATGCTGGGACGCGTCGCCGGCCGGGTGCGGCATCTCAGGCTCAGCCGGGTGTCGCCGCTGGCGGTGCCGGTGCTGCTGGACATCGGACGCGAAACCGTGCGTACCGGCGGATCGGAGGACGACTTGCTGGCCGAAACCGAGGCGCTGGTGGCGGAGGCGGCCGGCGAGGGCGAGGTGAGCCAGGCGCCGATCCGCGTCGCCTTCGTCCATCGTGCCAACCTGGCGATCCTGCAACGCAAGCCGAAACCGCCCAAGAACGCCCGCCCAAGGATGCCAACATAGAATGACCGCCGCCAGCCTGCATTTCATGGGCGAACGCCTGCTGCTGGACCCGCTTGGGGCGGTTTGGTGGCCGGCGGCCGGGCTGCTGGCGGTGGCGGACCTGCACTTCGAGAAGGGATCGGCGGCGGCGGCGCGCGGCCAGTTGGTGCCGCCGTGGGACACGCGGCTGACGCTGGACCGGCTGGCGCTGCTGCTGCGCCGCTGGCAGCCGCGGACGGTGGTGGCGCTGGGCGACAGCTTCCATGATCCGCACGGGGCGGCACGGATGGCGCCGGGCGATGCGGCGCGGCTGCAGGCGATGACGGAGGCGGCGGAGTGGGTGTGGGTGCTGGGCAACCACGATCCGCAGCCGCCGCCCGGCCTGGCCGGCCGTGCCGCCGAGGTGTGGACGGCGGGGCCGCTCACCTTCCGGCACGAGGCGAAACCTGGCGCAGCCGGGGAGTTGTGCGGGCACCACCACCCGAAGGCGGCCATAGTCACCCGCGCCGGGGCGGTCACGCGGCCCTGCTTCGTCGCCGACCCGCGGCGGATCATGCTGCCGGCGATGGGCGCCTACACCGGCGGGCTGGATGTGGCGCATCCGGCCATCGCCCGCCTGTTCCCGCGTGGCGGCCGGGCCTTCCTGCTGGGACAGGAACGGCTGTTCAGCTTTACCCTGGCGCAGTTGCGCGGCGCCCCGGACACTCGGGCGGCGGGGTAGGACGGCCGGTGCTCAATCCCGCGGCGTTCCTCCATCCCGCCCGCCTCCGCCAGCCGCACCATCGCCTGCTGCTCACGGAAGCATGGTCGCTGGCCGCATACCGCCCGCCGTCACCCTCGGTGTCCAGCGTGCCGGAGGGCAAGGGCCGGGTGGTGCTGGTCGTGCCCCCTTTCCTGAGCGGTGACGGCATGACGCAGGGCCTGCGCGCGTACCTGCAGGGTTGCGGGTTCCAGACATTCGGTTGGGGGCTGGGAGTGAACTGGGGGCCGACCCCGCGCATCCTGGCCGGGCTGGAGCGCCGGCTCGACGGGTTGGCCGCGTCCGGCCCGGTGGCGCTGGTCGGGGTCAGCATGGGCGGCATCCTGGCGCGCAACCTGGCTTATGACCGGCCCGGCAGCATCAGCCACGTCGTCACCGTCGCCAGCCCGTTCCGACTGCCCACCGCGACCAGCATCGGTCCGCTAATCCGCCTGTGCGCCCCCCGTTACAGCCCCGATGTGGACCCGCAGCGCCTAAACCTGCCGTTGCCGGTTGGGTCCACGATGATCTGCACCCGGGATGACGGGATCGTGGACCCCGAGAAGTGCTGGACTGACCAGGAAGGCGGACAGGTGATCCACGTGGACGGGGCGCACCTGACGATCTGTCGCAATCCCGATGTCCTGCAAGCCATTGCAGCGGCGCTGGCTGGCACGGCGGCTGTTGGTATAAGTGCGCCAGCGTAAGCCTGACGCCAGGGATGATCGGTATCAGCCGCTGGCAGGGATGCGATAAAGGGTAACTGGCGGGTGACCAGACCCTAGCTTCATCCAAATCCAGGGCGGCAGCGATAATCCTGGAACAAGCTGCAGCACGCGCTGCACGATTGTAGGCGGCAACGACCAGGTCTGCAGCGCCTGCCAATCCGCACCCGCCGGTTCGTCCGTGTGGAACGGGTCATAGAACACCAACTCACCAGCTTCTGGCGGAGCGGCCGTGACACGGGTTCTAAGATTGGACAATACGAGCAGAAGGTCAGCCCGGCGCAAGGTTTGCGTATTGGTGTGGATGGGACCTGGCTAGTGCGCCGCAACGTCAACCAGGACATGCTCGCCGAACATGAAGTTGCGATTGTCACCGGCGACGCCCAGCAGGTTCGCCGCAACGATCGCGCATCCAACCAGTAGGGGCACGCGACGTCCCCCACGCTGCCACATGCGTGCAAGGGAGACGCCGCACACCGCAGAGATCAGCAGGGACGGCAGCATGAAGTAGCGCGGCAGGAGTGGAAGGATCGAAAATCCCGCCGCCGCGACTGCCCACGTGACGGAAAGCACGGTCGCCAGCACCGCAAATCGCCGCAACGCCGGGGTGTTGACGCCCTGCCGGAAGAGCCAGACAACGAGCGGAACAACAACCCATCCCAACACTCCGAAATTGTGGTTGAGCAAGAGCATGGTGATTGGATCAATTGCGGGATGGATGATCGGAACAGAGGCGCCCTGGTCGAGATAGCGGCTGACACTGCCGTCGTGATGGGCGGAAATCTGCAGCCGATAAAAGATTTTGCCAGTCATTGCATACAGGTACGCGAACTCTAGCAAGACCACTGGCGCAAAGCCCATGCCAAATGCGACATATCGCAAACGGGGCAGACCATAGCCGCGCAGGAACAGTAATCCGATGGCCAAGACGCCAAAGATCGCCGTTTCGCGCGACAGCATGCCGAAACCCGCAGCCACTCCGGACATCACCAGGAGCGGTATCGGCGACCGCGTGCCGACCGCCTCGCGCGCCATTGCCGCATCGAGCAGCACGAAGGCCAGCAGCACGAAGAAGGCCTCTGCCACATCAATGCTGGCCGTAGCGGACGTCAGCAGGAACACTGCATTGGTCACGACCAGAACCAGCGCGGCGGCGGCGCAAAACACGCCAACCGTCCGCCGCATCCAAATTGCCAGGAGGACCACAATCCCGGCGGAGTAGGCCAACGAAGGCAGGAAAAGCACGTAAAGCTTGTCGCCCAACAAGCTGCGAAGAACCGCCAAGGGCAGCACAATCGTGTGGCGCAGGGTATGATGAGTTGCACCCACGAACGGAAAGTGCGTCATCCACCCACCGGCGCCGCCCCAATAGACAGAATCGTCTGAGCCGAGGAAGCCGATCCAGAATACCTTTAGCAGAATCGCGAATGCGGCGAGCGCCACGACTACGGCAAGGACGAAGGCCGGCGTGCGCCGGGCAACTGGATGTACCGTAATCTCAGATGTGTTGGCACTCATGACAACGTGTCCCTACACAATTCAAACGTTGGGTTTTCCTGGGCAAGTGGCAAACCGATCCCACTGCGATATGGGATGGTAGGATATGCCCATGGACCTGGGCATCGGGTCACGGTGTACTTACAACCGATCCGTGGATGTCTGCCAATCGAACTGCGTGATTTTTGCCTCGCACTTCCAGGTATCAATCGCATAACTTGCTTCCATCACGGTAGGAGCCGCACAGCGCGCTCGGATTACTTCGGCAGCGTATCCGCTTCTGCTACGCTGGCGTGGCGCAACTCCCAAAGCTTGATGCCGCCTATGTCGTTCAGCGGCTGAGCCGTATGGCCGGCCAGCAACGCCCCTTGTAGTTTCGGCTTGGTCAAACCGTGGCCCAGAAGCGACATCCAGGGGGCTTCCCAGTCCGTGGGGCTGAGCACGTCGGCAACAAGGACCCGCCCACCATTCCCCAAGGTTTGCTCCACGTCGCCTTGCATGGCATCGAGCGTGCCCTGCACAGTGGCGCCAGGCCCCTGCAATTGCAGGTCAATGCGGAAACGGCGTACGTCAGGCATGTTGAAAAACCCTACGTAAGCGCGTCCGGGATAACCCGCAAACGACACCAACAGGTCGGCCGGACGCAGCATCCCACTCAGTTCCGCTTCGTGCCGCGCGAGTGGGTAAGTCGCCACCGGGACTGCCAGGAGCGCCAGGTTTGCCGCCGTTGCAGTTGCCGCCCAAACCGGCAGTCCCCAACGCACCACCTCAGCCGGCATGAGCGTGACGAACAGCGTGATTGTTGGCGCAGTTAGCTGGAACCAGTGTTCAGGGTCGTTCAAGCCATACCAAAGCGTCCAAACCTGCGCGCCGCACAAGAAAGCCAAGGGCACGAGACAGGAACGCCTCGGCGCCAAGATCGCTGAGCGCAAGTAGGTGGCAGCGACGAGCAACCCTGCCACCAACGCCAGCCCTAGCACCGGCAACAGCCCGGCATATGGACGAAGGGATGGAATTTGCCCGCGCATCCACGCCTGCATCGTGGCGCCCAGCTCTGGCAGAGCAACCAGGTTGTTGACCGTCCCGAACACGACGCGCGCCAGTTGGACAGGAAGGGACAAGGATGGCGGACGCAGCTCCGCCTTGCCGGCAACGGAACCCGTCAGCCCAGCCAAGCTCAAGGGTTCTCCCGTCAGCAGCACGTAGCCGAGGCAGGCAATCAGCAGGAAGGAGAGCCCGCACGCCGCTCCTACTATAGACGCACGCCCGAACGCCGTTCCCAGGCTGGCTCCCCCGCGCCGCGCCGCGAACAGGATGGCCAGCGCAGCGAACGGCGCGGTCATGAGCGCGCTGGCCAGGAAGGCTCCGGCCACCGCGAGCAGCACTCCGCCAAGCAGCAGAGGGCGCCAGTTGCTCGCGCCTGCGCGCTCCGCCAGACACAGGCAGAGGAGGGCGCCGTTTACGAAGGGGAATGCTACCAGCTTGGGGTGGGCAGACGGCGCAAGTGTCAGGACGCTGCAGCAGCCCGCAAGGATCAGGGTGCCGAGCACGGCCCGGCTCCGCGGCACGTTCAAACGCAACAGCAGATAGTAGAACAACCCGACCGCGGCCGCTGTCGAGAGGCCGCTGAGCGCCTTGAGCGCAGCGTTCGGAGAGGCGCCAGACCATGCGTACAGCAGCATGGCGGCAGGCTGCAGGAGGATGTGTGCGATGTCCCAAATGAAGACGCCGCCGCCAACCTGGTCGGCAAAACGCCGGGCATCATGGTAGGGCAGTTCTCCTTGCAGCGCAAAGTAGGCGAGCGTAGCGAGGACCGACGCAAGCAGGGCTTCGCCCGCTGGGTGCAGGCGGCGTCCGGGATGCAGTCCGGCCGGCACGAACTCGCTCAGCATTGGTGGAATGGCTCCAAATTGTCGGGCTGTCCTGCACTGCCCTCCATGCTGGGGGCACCATCTTCCAGGCGTCGTCCGTTTGGCACGATGCTGGGCTCGAACCGCTCCACCAGGTATAGCGGCCGGTCCTTCACCTCGTTGAACACGCGCGCGAGGTATTCGCCGATAATCCCCAGCGTGACCAGTTGCGTCCCGCCCAGTATGAGGATCACGGCGAGCAAGCTTGCGTAACCCGGAACTTCGCGGCCGAATAGCAGGGTCCGCGTGATGATCTCCACGAAGTAGGCAGCCGCGCCCAGGCCGATGGCAAGGCCGACATAGGTTGCCAGACGGAGCGGCGCGGTGGTGAAGCCGGTGATCCCCTCAAGGGCCAGATTCCAAAGCTTCCAATAGCTCCAGGCGCTGTGCCCGGCGTGCCGCGGGGCGCGGTCGTAGGTCACGGCGCAGCTTGAATACCCAACCCAGGCGAACAAGCCTTTCATGAAGCGGTGCCGCTCACGCAACTGCCCGACCGCCGACACCACGCGGCGGCTCATCAGCCGGAAATCTCCGGTATCGTGCGGCACCCGCACCGGCCCGGAACGGGAGATGATGCGGTAGAACAAAGCTGCTGTCGTGCGCTTCAGCCAGGTTTCACCAAGACGCTTGCGGCGCTGGGCATAAACGGTGTCGAAACCGTTTCGCTAGGCGGCCACCATTTCTGGAATAAGCTCGGGCGGGTCCTGCAGGTCCGCGTCCAGGAGGATAACTGCCTCACCCGCGGCATGGTCCAGCCCGGACGTGGTTGCGATCTCCTTGCCGAAGTTGCGGGACAGATTGACGATTGCGACCCGGCCATCCCGAGCGCGCAGCCGCTGCATCACGTCGAGCGTAGCGTCCGTGCTGCCGTCGTTGACCAGCACCAGCTCCCAGCTCTCCCCCAGCGCCGCGAGCACAGGGACGAGGCGATCATGCAACGCCAGCAGATTGCCAGCCTCGTTGTAGGCAGGGACGACAAGGGACAAGGTCGGCGGACAAGCGATGCCGGACGGCAGAGAGTTCTGTTGCGATAACGGCATGTCCGTTGTCATACAAGATTCGGTTACAGGAGCAAGGCTGGAATCACAGCAGAGATTTGGCGAGGCTGCCGCAAAGTGGGCACGCCCGGATGCAGCTTTATCGTTGAAAGGCACCCCGCGGGACGGCGCCGCATTGGCGCTCTCACTCCAGTGTCATATGGACCGAGCTGCGGTTGCTGCTGCCAGATTGCCTCCAGGCTGGCTGACGTTGCGGCTCTTCTTCCCGGTAGCGCCGGCTTGTACGGCCAAAGAGCGTGACCGCGAGCTTCAGCCGCCACGCCGCCACCCGGTCCCGCAACGCTACCAGGCCTTTGAACCGTCCAAGTATGGACGAGTCCGCCCTGCGCCCCCAAGTCCCTTCATCATAGCTTATCGCAAACCCTTGAAGGGGTCATCCCATGACCATGCGGCCCGGCAAGGCCGAAGCCCCGCCTCCTGTGCTTCTCTGGTTCCGCGGCGACCTGCGGGTCCGGGACCATGCGGCGCTGGACGCGGCCATCGCTGGCGGCCATCCGGTCCTGCCAGTCTATGTGCTCGATGACGAATCACCGGACCGATGGCGCCTGGGCGGCGCCTCGCGCTGGTGGCTGCATCACAGCCTCGCGTCGCTCGGCGCGGAGCTGGCGCGCCTTGGAGCGCCGCTCGTACTGCGCCGCGGCCGGGCAGCGCCGGTGCTGGCGGGCCTGGCGCGGGAGGTTGGCGCGGTCGAGGTCCACGCCGGCCACCAGCACGAACCCTGGGCACGCCAGGCCACCGGCGAGGTCCAGGCCGCGCTGGCGGCGTCGGGCGCCACGCTGCATCTGCACCGCACCCAAACCCTGTTCGACCTCGACGGCATACGCACGAAGACCGGCGGCATCTACGGCGTTTACACGCCCTTCGCCAAGCAGCTCCGCGCCCGCGGCAGCCCCGGCGAGCCGCTGCCCGCGCCCAAGCACATCCCTGGCGGCCCAGCCGTCCCGTCCGATGCGCTGGAAAGCTGGAACCTGCTGCCGCATCAGCCGGACTGGTCCACCGGGTTCACCGTGTGGCAACCCGGTGAGGCCCCGGCGCACGCCCGCCTGGATGCATTCCTGGACCGCGCCGTGCACGGCTACGACACCGGCCGCAACTTGCCGGGACAAGAAGGCACCAGCGGCCTGTCCGCCCACCTGCACTGGGGGGAGATCAGCCCCCGCCAGGTTTGGCACGTCGCCGAGCAGGCGGCGCAGGGCACCGGCAAGGGCCTCGAGACCTTCCTGGGCGAAATCCTGTGGCGGGAGTTCTCGGCCTACCTGCTGTTCCACAGGCCCAGCATGCCGGAGCAGCCGATGCGCCCGGCCTTCGCCGCCCTGCCGTTCCGCGACTCCCCGGCGGACCTGCGGGCCTGGCGGCGCGGGCGCACCGGCATCCCGGTCGTGGACGCGGGCATGCGGCAGTTGTGGCAGACCGGCTGGATGCACAACCGCGTCCGCATGATCGCCGCGTCGTTCCTGGTGAAGCAGCTGCTGATGGACTGGCGGGCCGGGGAAGACCACTTCTGGGACACGCTGGTGGATGCCGACCTCGCCAGCAACGCCGCGTCCTGGCAGTGGATCGCCGGGTCCGGCATAGACAGCCAACCGTTCTTCCGCGTGTTCAACCCGGTCAGCCAGGGGGAAAAGTGGGACCCCGAGGGCGTCTACGTCCGCAAGTGGGTGCCGGAACTGGCGGCCCTGCCCGCCAAGTACGTCCACGCGCCCTGGACTGCCCCTGCCGACATGCTGGCGGCGGCGGGCGTCGTGCTCGGCGCCACGTATCCCAAGCCGCTGGTGGATTTGGCCAAGGCACGCACCCGCGCGCTGGACGCCTATCGCCGCACGGTGAAGGGCGCCCCCCCGGCAGACGGCCCCGCCGGCCTGGAGGCCGCATGATCCCTGCCGGCGTCGGCCTGCGGGTCGTGGGCGACGTGCACGGAGACATCCGGGCCTTCCGGGCCGCCACGGCGACGGACCGCTTCGTGGTGCAGTTGGGCGATCTCAGCGATCACGGGCCGGACAGCGCCGCGGTGCTGCGGACGATGTTCGAGCTGATGGACGAGGGGCGCGGCCTGTTCATCCTGGGCAACCATGACCGCAAGCTCGGCCGGGCCTTGGCGGGCCAGGCCGTGCGGATGGATGCCGCGCTGGAGGCGACGCTGCGCGGCCTGGACGACGCGCTGCGCTCCCGCGCGCTGCAGGAGGTGTCGCGGGCGCCGGCTTGGCTGTCCCTGGGCAGCATCGCCTTCGTGCACGGCGGCTTCCACCCGGCGATGCTGAACGAGCCGCCGCCGCCGCCGCTGGGGCGGGTGGACCCGCTGCTGTCCCGCGCGCTGTTCGGCGAGACGACCGGGCGGATGCAGGCGGACGGCTACCCCGAGCGGGTGCTGCGCTGGGTGGACCGGCTGCCGGCGGGCCTCACGGTGTATTGCGGGCACGACCAGCGCAGCACGGACGGGCGGCCGTATGTGCGGCATGGCAGCGGCGGGGGGACTGCGATCTTCCTGGACACCGGGGCTGGCAAGGGCGGACATCTGTCTTGGATAGACCTGCCGCCCGTCGTGGATTGAAGGAGGGCTTGATGCCGGACGGCCTTTACGAGTTGGACGCACTGGCCTGGACCGAGCAGCAGGCCAGCCTGCTGCGCCGTCTTGCCGCGGGCGAGCGGGTCAACGACGCGGTGGACTGGCCCAACGTGATCGTGGAGATCGAAGCCTTGGGACGGTCTGAGCTGCACGGCTGCACCAGCCTGCTGCGGCACGCGATGGCGTACCTGCTCAAGCTGCACGCTTGGCCGGAAAGCCGGGCCGCCGGGCACTGGCGCGGCAAGGCGCTTGCGTTCCTGGATGACGCGCACAGCTACTTCTCGCCGTCCATGCGCCAGCGCATCAACATTGATGCCGAGTATGCGAAGGCGCTGCGTCAGGTGCGGGCCAGCACCGACGACTCGGGTGATCCCCGCCTGCTGCCGGCTGTATGCCCGTTCACTTTGGATGGGCTGATCATAGCCGAGCCTGATCTTGCCGAACTGGAAGCGCGGTTGGCTGGTCCCATGCCTGGCGGAGTTCAGACAGATTAGCGGCACTCATCTCGGCCGCAGTCCGGACTGTCAATGTCTGCCGTAGGTGCGGTATGCGGCTGAGGGAACGGCCATCTTTCTAGACGCCGATGTCGGAGGGTGGACACTTGTTTTGGATAAACTCGCTGGCATGGGAGTATGAACTGGCCCTGGGTGTGAGGCATTGTGGAGGGCATCGTGCCGGACGGACTTTATGACCAAGACGTCTTGATCTGGTCTGACCAGCAGGCCGACCTGCTCCGCCGCCTTGCAGCGGGCGAGCGGGTGAATGACGCCGTGGACTGGACCAATGTCATTGAAGAGGTGCAGGACGTAGGGCAATCGCAGTTGCGGTCCTGCCGTGGCTTGCTGCGGCAGGCAATGCTGCATCTTTTGAAGCTGCATGCCTGGCCTACCAGCCGGTCGGTCGGGCATTGGGGTGATGAGGTGGATGCCTTCCTGTCCGCAGCTGAGGATCATTTCACGCCGTCCATGAGGCAGCACCTGGGTGTTGCTGGCCTTTATGCGAAGGCGCTGCGGTCTGCCCGCCGAGCGAATGACCAGTCCGGCGCTGCACGCATCTTACCTGATGCGTGTCCATTCATGCTGGATGCACTGCTGGCCGGTGACGTTGACGGGCTGCTCGCAACCCTTGCGGCCGCAGCATCCGACTAAACCCGCTTCCCCGCATCCAGCGCCGCCAGGAACTCCGCCGCCTGCTCCCGCAGCGCTGCCACCCGCTCCGGCTCCATCTTCGCCAGCGTCCGCAGCGGCATCGCCATGCGCGGGTTGGCGCCGAAGCGCCCGCCATGCCGGGCCATGAAGTCCCAATACAGCGCGTTGAACGGGCAGGCCCCCTTCCCCAGGCTGCGCTTCACGTCGTATTCGCAGCGGTGGCAGTAGTCGCTCATCCGGTTGATGTAGGCGCCCGATGAGGCATAAGGCTTCGACCCCATGATCCCGCCATCCGCGTGCAGCGCCATGCCGCGGACGTTGGGCAGCTCCACCCACTCGTAGGCGTCGGCATACACCACCAGGAACCATTCGCAGACCTGGTCCGGATGCAGCCCGGCCAGCAGCGCGAAATTGCCCAGCACCATCAGGCGCTGGATGTGGTGGGCATAGGCGTGGTCCCGGGTGTCCGACACCGCATGGTGCAGGCAGTTCATCCGCGTGTCCGCGTCCCAATACAGCGGCGGCAACGGCCGGGTCGCGTCCAGCCCGTTGAGCGCGGCATACTCGGGCATCCGCAGCCAATAGACGCCGCGCACGAACTCCCGCCAGCCGATGACCTGGCGGA
>DASWOJ010000278.1:0-15365 GCA_036398775.1 Acetobacteraceae bacterium | reverse complement strand
AACCCATGCGCCGGCTTGCTCCTCTTCTCATCATCCTGGCCCCCGCCGCCGCGAAAGCGGAGCGGATGACGATCTATGACAGCAGCAACCGCATCTTCAGCTATGACGAGCATAACGGCGACCGCGCTACCCACTACGACGCCAGCAACCGCCAAACTGACCAAGGTGAGCGTCGTGAGGACCGGGTGGACCATTCGACAGCGGCGACCGGAGTCTAAATCCCAACGAGCGTTCCAACGGCGGAGTGAACAGCTACAACAGCAGCAATCGCCGCACCGGCACCCGCAGCCGGTGAAACGCGGGACGGCCCGGGCACCACCGCTTGACCTCAGAGGGAACGGCACGCCACACCCCGCCGCATGATCCCCCGCGTCGCCGTGTATTACGCCCCTGCCCTTTCAGACCCGCTCTGGCCTGCCGCCTGCGTCTGGCTGGGCCGCGACCCCGAGACCGCGGCCACCCTGCCGCAGCCCGGCGTGCCCGGCATCCACGCGGTCACGGCGGATGCCCGGCTGTATGGCTTCCACTGCACCCTGAAGCCGCCGATGCGCCTGCTGACCCACTACAACGCCTTCGTGGAGGACGCCGACGCGCTGGCTGCGGAGATGCCCGCCTTCGACTTGCCGCCGCTGCATGTCGCCGACCTGTCCGGCTTCCTGGCGGTGCGCGAGGCCGCGCCCTGCCCACCGTTGCGCGCCCTGGCCGACGCCTGCGTGGCCAGGCTGGACCGCCACCGCGCCCCGCCCACGGAGGCCGAGTTGGCCCGGCGCCGCGCCGCCACCCTGTCGCCGGCGCGGGAAGCCTACCTTCGGCGCTGGGGCTATCCGCTCGTGTTCGACGAGTGGCGCTTCCATATGACCCTCACCCGGCGACTGACGGCGGACGAGCGCGCCGTGTTCATGCCGGCCGCCGAGGCCCACCTGGCCCCTGCCCTGCCCCATACGCGCCGGGTGACTGACATCTGCATCTTTACCCAGCCCGGCGAAGGCCAGCCGTTCATGCTGGCGGAGCGTCTCCCGCTGCGCGGCTGATCGCCGCCAGCAGCCGGCGCACTCCCTGCTCTACCGTGCCGTCGTTCACGACCGCCAGCCGGTCCACCGGCAATGGCAGCTCGATGGCGCGGGACAGGCGGCGGGCCACGTCCACGGCGTCCTCCCGCCCGCGGGCCGCCAGGCGCCGGGCCAGCAGGTCGGCCGGGGCCGAAACCTCGATCACCGACACCGGGTAGCGCTCCGCAGCCTCCGACACCACGGCGCGGGACACGTTGGCGACCACGACGCGGCCCTCCGCCAGGTCCAGCCCGATGTCGGCGGGAATGCCGTAATGCAGGCCGTGCGCCCGCCAGGTCAGGGCGAACTCGCCGGCCTTGCGGCGCAGCTCGAACTCCTGCTCGCCGGCGCTGTCGTGCGCCTCCTCGCCGACCTGCCCCGGCCGGGTGACGGTCCGGCGGACGAAGCGGTAGCGCGGGTTGTCCGCCAGCCGCTCCCGCGCGCCGTTCAGCAACGTGTCCTTGCCGGCACCCGAGGGTCCGACGATCAAGATCAGCATGGAACAGTCGGCATGGGCAGGCCCCGTTTTGCGCGCCGGGACCTTGGCGCTAGGGTCGTCTCAGCGCAACCCGCCGCAGCACTGGACCCATCAACCCATGTTCACCACCCGCCCTGAGATCGCCGGCACCTTTGGCGTGGTCGCCACGACGCATTGGCTCGCCTCCGCGGCGGGGATGGCGGTGCTGGAGCGCGGCGGCAACGCCTTCGACGCCGCCACCGCCGCCGGGTTCGTGCTGCAGGTGGCCGAGCCGCACCTGAACGGCCCCGGCGGCGACGCCCCCATCATCATCCACAGCGCCCGCACCGGCACCCAGCACGTTATCTGCGGCCAGGGCACCTCGCCCGCCGCGGCCACGCTGCCGGCCTTCGCAGCACTCGGCGTGGACCTGATCCCGGCAACCGGCCTGCTCCCTGCCGTGGTCCCCGGCGCCTTCGATGCCTGGTGCATGATGCTGCGGGACTGGGGCACCTGGGAGCTGGCTGATGTGCTGGCGTTCGCCATCGGCTACGCGCGCGGCGGCGTGCCGCTGGTGCCGCGCATCCCCGCTACCATCGAGGGCGTGCGCCCGCTGTTCGAGGCGGAGTGGCACAGCAGCGCCACCGTGTTCCTGCCCGGCGGCAACGTCCCCCGCGTGGACGAGCTGTTCGCCCGCCCTGCCCTGGCCGACTTCTGGGAGCGACTGCTGCGCGAGGCCGCTGCCGGCGCCACCCGCGAGGCGCGGATTGAGGCGGCCCGGGACGCCTGGTACAAGGGCTTTGTCGCCGAGGCTGTCGGGGACTTCTTTGCGGAGAACGAGGTCCTGGACTCCTCCGGACGGCGCCACCGCGGGCTGCTGACCGCGCAGGATTTCCATGAGTGGAGCGCAACGGTCGAGGACCCGGTGTCCTACGACTACCACGGCCACACCGTGCTGAAGTGCGGCCCCTGGAGCCAAGGCCCGGTGTTCCTGCAGCAGCTTGCCCTGCTGCGGCACCGGGATGTGGCGGCGATGGACCCGCTCGGCCCGGACTTCGTTCACACGGTCGTCGAGTGCGCCAAGCTCGCCTATGCCGACCGCGAAGCCTATTACGGCGACCCGAACTTCGTGGAGGTCCCGCTCAACCACCTGTTGTCAGACAACTACAACCTGGCCCGCAGCACCGAGCTTGGCTCGCGGGCGTCGCTGGTGCTGAACCCTGGCGTGATCCCAGGCTACGATCCCGTGGTGGACCACGACGCGCACCTGCGGGCGGGAATGCTGACGGAGGCGCCGGGGGCCGGGGAGCCGACCGTGGCCCGGCTGGGTGTGATCGGCGCCGATACCGTCCACGTGGACGTGATTGACCGATGGGGCAACATGGTCAGCGCCACGCCCTCGGGCGGCTGGCTGCAATCCTCCCCGGTTGTCCCTGGACTGGGTTTCCCGATCGGCACCCGCGGCCAGATGTTCTGGCTGCGCGAGGGGCTGCCGAACAGCCTGGCGCCCCGCAAGCGCCCGCGCACCACCTTGTCCCCCAGCTTCGCGCTGCGGGACAACAAGCCGTGGATGGCGTTCGGCACGCCGGGCGGCGAGCAGCAGGACCAGTGGTCCCTCACGTTCTTCCTCCGCATGGTGCACGGCAACCTGGGCATCCAGCAGGCGATAGACATGCCCAGCTTCCACACGGAGCATTGGCCGAGCAGCTTCTGGCCGCGCATCGCCCGGCCGGGAAAGCTGGTGCTGGAAGGCCGTTATCCCACCGCCGTCCTGAATGACTTGCGGGCACGCGGCCACCTAGCCGAGCTTGGGGAGGACTGGTCGGAGGGGCGTCTGTCCGGGGCGCGGCTGGAGGGCGGGATCATGTATGCCGGGGCGAACCCGCGTGGGATGCAGGGGTATGCCGTGGGGCGGTGACGCCGGCCTGAGCCGGCCGCCATCCGTTCGATCCCGCCCGACGGCCCATCATCGGCACGAGCCGTCCGCGGTGCGTCAATCGGGAACACGACGTGTGTTTGCGGGTCCTGGACTGTCCGGGGGCCGCGCTCCCCAGGCGGCATGGACCAGCAGATCAACCATCCGTGCTTACATTTTGTAATGCAACGCCCCCGGTGCGTTTCTGTTAGGGTGGTATCGCTGCATCGCAAGGAGCTGCCGCCATGACCGATCGCCACACCAAACACCGCCGCCTGGTCCGCCTGTTGGTGGCCCTAGGGCTGGCTGCCACCCTCGGCGGGTGCATTGTCGTCCCGCCTGGGGGACCCGGCTATTACCGGCCGCATCCCCACTATTATTACTGACGCCACGCCGGCCCGGCGGCGCAGCGGCGGGCGTCCCACCGCTGCCGGGTCAGCCGAGCGCGACGGGCGCATCTTGGACGCCGCCACCGCGCTGTTCATGCGCGATGGTTTCGCCGCAGCCAGTATCGAGGGGATCGCTGCAGCAGCCGGCGTGTCCAAGCGCACCTTCTATGCCCGGTTCCCGGACAAGCAGGCGGTGTTCCTCGCCGTGGTCCAGCGCCTGGTCGCCACCTGGCTTGTCGGCTTCGACGCAGCGCTGGAGCGTGCGCCGACCCTGAACGAAGCCCTGCTGGCAGCGGGGCGCGGCATGCTGACGGTGGCGCTGACGCCACAGGCGCTGGCGCTGCATCGTCTGGTTGTGGCGGAGGCCGGGCGTCCGGAAATCGGCGCGGCGCTGCAGGCTGGCGGCACGCGGTCCGGGATCGAGCGGCTGTGCCGCGTCCTGCACGCCCATCGCCCGGACTTGCCGCCGGCCCGGCTGGCATTCCTGGCGGAACAGTTCCAGCACCTGGTGCTGGCGGGCCCCCAGGCGCGCGCCATCGGTCTGGGGCCGCCGATGGATGGCGACGCCGCAGACGCCTGGTGCCGGGACAGCGTGGCGTTGTTCCTGCAAGCACTGGGCTGAACGGAGCCGCCGGTCCCCGGCGAGCCTGTGGCCTCATACCGCCAGGAATAAGACCAGTAACCGGCGGCGGGGTTCTGACAACGGGCACCGCACTCCATCTCAATGCCTGACGACGCGCCCATGACGGACGTTGCCGCCATCACCCGGCAGGCCACCGCATCGGCGACCGCCTTCAGGAGACAAATGATGAAGACCACCCTTTTAGCCGTAGCTGCGCTGTTCGGACTGGCGCTGGCCCCCGCATTGGCAGGTGAGGGCAATGGCGATCCCTTCCCTGGCAACTATGGCACCCTGACCATCACTCGCACCCTGCCTCAGGTTGCCGACACTGGTTCCCAGGCCTATCCCGATCTTACGGGGCGACCGGGTTCGGACCTCCCTACCCTGCAGGCTGAGGTATTGCCGCCCAACGGCGGCAGCGAAGGCGCTATTCAGACGGCAAACTCCCTGCCGCGTGGGGCTGAGGAGGGCACGGTGGCCTATGCCCAGGCTCTCAGCGTTCACGTCTGGATGCTGGCGCACTCCGGCCGCGGCGTCCCGGCCTTCGCAGCCCGGTAACTCGATGGCTGGCGGCATTGCAAGGCAACCCGAGGCGACCGCCTGGGGTTGCCGTTCGGAAGCACGGTCGGCGCTGTTCACTTGAACAGACCGGTGTAGTTCATCGAACCGGAAAGTTGCGTTCGCTTGTGTCGGTAGAAGCGTGTTCAGTCTAAAGGTCTTTGTTCGGGCTAGGCAAATATTGGCAGGAACATTGGATTCGAGCATGTTTGGGAATTTCACTCTCGCCAAACGCGTTCCAACCTTTATCGTTGCTGCGGAAGATTTTTGCTGGAATGGCCTAAAGGCTGTAGAAGGGGCGTCCATAACCTGAAGCCTGCCGCGCCGCCGCTTCTCGTGATAAGGGAGTGAACGGCAATAGCAGATTGTTGGCTTCTCTTGCAGACGAACCTTCATGGATCAACTTACAAGCGGCTATCTCGACTGCTCCGCCTTAAGCGGGCCTAGCCATCATTTTGGCGGGCGGTGTCCCGTTCGCCGCTGCGTGGTGAGCATGGCAAAACTGAAATAAAGCATCTTGGTGCTGATCGCGCGGGTGATTCAGTGGTATAGGCCAGCACGGGATTGTATCCGTGGGCATCTGCCGACCGAAACGGTGCGGGCATAGGCTACGTTGCGGCGGTTCCTGGGCGAGAGCGCGCCGTGAAAGGGATGCGGGCAATCGAGACTAGCGCGAGCGGCTCTACCGTGCGGTGTCGTTTGGTGGCCCGGACGCGAATGGGCGTTTCGCAACACGTTCATTCCATGTTGATTGGCATGTGGCGCGCCAGCCCGACGCGGCAATGGATTTGAGCATTGGCAAAAGCATGGCACGCCCAGCGCAGCGGGGAGCCAACCGGTCCCAACCCGACCGACCCGCCGCAATGCAGAGTCTTGTCAGAAGGGCCAAGAAGGCGACCAGCACCGTGTCACAGCCAAAGGTGGTGGCCTGCTAGCGAACCGCGCGGCAAAGCTGCATCAGCCGTTCTAGCGGCCCAATGCCATATACAATATACGCTTCTACGTAGCTTAAAATGCTTCGCGTTGCGCCCAAAGAGTCAGCAAATTCTAGATAATCGCAATTCGTCACAGGCAGCAAAGTAAGTTGACAGCACTTGCCAGATTAGCTCATGCATCCTGATCCAGGATGCAATAGGGTGTTCTATGCGGCATATTTGTTCCATAGCTGCTTCCTGGACCGCTGCTGTGATTCTCGCATCGAGCGTAGGCAACGCGGCGGTGCTGACACAGGCCTTCAATATCCAGGTGCCATCCGGCACTATGGTGGGGACGGCGGCGAACGTGGCAAGCTCGACGTTTTCGCAGTTCAACTCAACCACTGGGCTGCTTACATCCGTGAATACGAGTTTTTTGGGCGCCGGTTCCTGGGTGGACCCTGCAGGGGGCCAAATGTTGGTGCTTTCGCTTGTTGTTCACGGGACGGCCGTGGTGCTTGCGGGTCAGGAGTACTTCTTTACACCCGGCACCATAAACTTCAGCTTCTCCGGATCCGACTCGTATTTGCCAGAACTCACTTCGTTCATTGGATCAGGGCTGGCTCAGGTTGACTTGCGAGTTTCGGGCAACGGAGGAACATTCTCGACGCCGCTCACCACCGGTACTGTATCCTACGTTTTCACCCCAGCCGCTGCTGTTCCCGAGCCTGAAACGGCGTGGCTGATGGGCTTCGGGCTAGCTGCGGTGGGGCTGCTGCGGGGTGGATGGCGGATCGGCCTTCGAAAAGGCTTGATTAATTCCCCCCAGGCTTCACCACTCCCGTTCCCGCCTGCAACTGCTTGATGGTCGCACGCGACGTGATCTGCTCCGGGTCCATGCGGAGTTCGATCACCGCCGGCTTGCCGCTGGCAACGGCCCGCTGGAACGCCGGGCCGAACTCGGCTGTCGCCGCCACGACTTCGCCGTGGCCGCCGAACGACTCGATCCACTTGCAGAAATCGGGGTTGGTCAAACCGGTGCCGGAAACCCGGCCGGGATAGGTCCGCTCCTGATACATCCGGATCGTGCCATACATCCCGTTATTGAACACCAGCAGGACCGGTGCGGCACCGTGCTGGAACGCGGTGGCGATCTCCGTACCCGTCATCAGCATCCCGCCGTCACCCACGAAGCAGACGACTTGCCGCCCGGGATGGGTCACCGCCGCGCCGACCGCCGCCGGCACGCCGTAGCCCATCGCGCCGTTGGTCGGCCCCAGCACCCGCTGGCCCGGCCCGAAGTTGATGAACCGCACCGGCCAGGTGGCGAAGTTGCCGGCGTCCGAGGTGAACACCGCATCCGGCGCAGCCAGCCGTTCCAGTTCCCGCATGCATGCCGCGACGTTGAGCGTCCCGGGGTAGTCCGGCACGCTCCGCCCTGCTTCACGCAGCGCCCGCAGTGACGCCGTCCACTCGCCCCAGCGTCCCGGCCCAACCGGCACCGCCGCGGCGACCAGCGCGAAGGCGTTCAGGTCCGCCGTGATCCCCAACGCCGGACGGAACACCCGACCGATCTCCGCGGGATCGGGATGCACGTGGATGATGGCCGGACCGCCGGCGGCGGGGAACAACTGGTAGCCCTGGGTCGTCGCCTCCCCCAGCCTGGTGCCGACCGCCAGGATCAGGTCGGCCTCCCGCGCCCGCTGGACCAGGGCCGGGTCGGAGCCGACGCCGAGGTCGCCGACGAAGGTGGGATGGGTGCCGTCATACGTCGCCTGCCGCCGGAACCCGACCGCAACCGGCAGGTTGCGCCCTTGCAGGAACGCGTGGATCGCCGCCCGCCCGGCGTCGGACCAGCAGGTTCCGCCCAGGATCGCCAGCGGACGCTCCGCCCGGTCCAGCATCGCCGCCATGCGCGCCATCGCCGCCGGATCGGGCTGCGGGCGGGACACCTCGATGGGACCGAGGTCGGGCACGTCCACCTGGCGGCGCTGCATTTCTTCGGACAATGCGATCACCACCGGGCCGGGGCGGCCGGTCGTGGCGACGTCCACGGCATGGGCGATCAGTTCCGGGATGCGGCGGGCGTCGTCCACCTGCGTCACCCACTTGGCGAGGGGTCCGAACATGCGGCGATAGTCCACCTCCTGGAAGGAGTCGCGGTCGGTTTCCTCGAACGGGATCTGGCCCACGAACAGCAGCAGCGGCGTGCTGTCCTGCATGGCGACGTGGACGCCGATGCTGGCGTGGCAGGCGCCGGGGCCGCGCGTCACCATGGCGGCGGCGGGGCGCCCGGTCAGCTTGCCGTAGGCCTCGGCCATGTGGACCGCCCCGGCCTCGAACCGGCAGGTCACCAGGTGCAGGCGGTCCTGCCGGGCATACAGGCCGTCCAGCACGTCGAGGTAGCTTTCGCCGGGGACGGCGAAGACGTGGCGTATGCCCTGGGCCACTAGGGCGTCGGCCAGGACGCGGCCGCCAGGGCGGGTGCCGGGGCGGGAGGTTGTGGCCTGCATGTCCATCGTCCGGGCGTCCTCTGAGGTTTGCGCCCACACTATGCCGCCCGGCCCGGCTGTCCAGACCAGCCGGGCCGTGGCACGGTGCCGCCCGTCTGGGCAGCGGGGCCGGGAGAGGGATGCATGCGGGCGATATTCGTGCAGATCAAGTGCGAGATGGGCCGCGCCTACGCCGTGGCACAACTGGCGGTGGACAGCATCGAGGAGTTGTCGGAGATCTACTCGACATCCGGCCAATATGACCTGCTGGGGAAGTTCTACCTGGACGACGGCCAGGACACCGGGCTGTTCGTGACGGAGCGGGTGCAAACGCTGCCAGGGGTGGCTGATACCTATACGCTGATCACGTTCAACGCGTTCGCCGCAGCGAAGTAGGGGCGTTCGCCGCAGGGAGATAGGGCGGCGTTTCAGGGGGTCGCCCTGGTCCGTGTGAGGGACTGGGATGATGGGTGCAGGCCCCTTTCAGCAACCGCTGTGGCAGCAGGCCGGGTTGGCTCGGCAGGGTGTGCGCCTGGGCAGGTGGGCAGTCCGTCCCACGCCTGCCCACCTGGGCAGTAGGAATGCCGCGGATCCTGCCGCACATCGGTGGTGAAGGAGCCACTCATGCCAGACACAGCCCCCACCGGCCTGCAAGCCCTGTCAGCCTCCCTTGCCGACATTGTCGCGGCCGCGGCGCCCGCGGTCGTGGCGGTCGCATCGCACCGCTCGCGCTCCAGCGGCTTTGCCTGGCGAGACGACCTTGTGGTTACCGCCGACGAGGCGCTGGCCGAGGAGGGCGAAGTCACCGTCACGCTGCCCGGCGGCGAGCAGCGCCGCGCTGCCATCGTTGGGCGCGACCCCTCCACCGACGTCGCGCTGCTGCGGGTCGAGGGTGGCGGGCTGGCGCCGGCCCCGTTGCATGACGCCCCGCAGCGCACCGGCGCGCTGGCCGTCGCCGTCGGCGCTGGCGAGGCCGGTCCAATTGCAGCCCTTGGCATCGTGGGTGCGGTCGGCCCGGCGTGGCAGTCCATGCGCGGCGGCCGCATTGACGCGCGCCTTGAACTCGACCTGCGCCTGCCGCGTGGAGCGGAGGGCGGCCTGGCGCTGGATGCCGCGGGGGAAGCGTTCGGCATGGCCGTGCTGGGACCGCGGCGCCGGGTCCTGGTCATCCCTGCCGCCACGGTCGAGCGCGTTGCGGCGACCTTGCAGCGGCACGGCCGGGTGCCGCGGGGCTACCTGGGCCTGCGGCTGCAATCCGTGCGGGCGGAGGGCGACGGCGCCGCTGGAGCGATGGTGATGGGGGTTGACCCGGCGGGACCCGCCGCCGCTGCCGGCCTGCGCCAGGGCGACGTGATCGCCGGCTGGGCCGGGCAGCCCATGGCCGGCGCCCAAGCCCTGCTGCGCGCCATTGGTCCGGACAGCGTCGGTCAGGCGTTCTCCGTCGTCGCGATGCGCGCGGGACAGCGGGTCGAGCTGACGCTCACGGTGGGCGAGCGGCCGGCGGCCTGATGGTGGCTGGCCCAGAGGTTCCAGCGCCGGACGATCTGCTGGTGATCGCCGTGCGAATCGGCGACCCCCTCCTGGTCGAGCGGGTGGCGGCCCTGCTAGCCGACGTGCCGGGGCTGCGCCTGGCGACCGGCGGCGAGCCTGCGGACCTGCTGCTGTCCGCGGCCTGCGCCGATCCCTCCCGGGAGGCCGACGCCGGCCTGACGGCGCGTGAAACCGAGGTGCTGGCGCTGCTCGCCGAGGGCGCGTCGAACAAGGCGATTGCCCGCCGCCTCGGCATTTCCGTGCACACGGCGAAGTTCCATGTCGGCCAACTGCTCGACAAGCTCGATGCGCCGGGCCGCGCCGGCGCCGTTGCTCATGCGGCGCGGCGCGGGGCCATCCAGCTTTGAGGCAGCCATGCCCGATGCGGCGGACGCCTGCCCAACCCGGACGAGGCTCAGCGCCGCTGTGCCAGGAACTGCCCAACGCTTGCTTGCGGGTGGCCGCGCGCCTCGGCCGGCTGCGGCCACTTGCGGGCAAGAGTCGGGCAGAGGCTGACGATCCCGCGGGACGACCGGCTGGAAGAGGCCGGCGTCACATTGGCGGGACGGTGACCCCTCCAGGCCGCGCCAAGCCATCCCGCCGGGATTCCGACCCGGCGCGCGCCATGCCGGCAACGCCGCTGTCCATCCCGATCCGCCCGATGCCCGGCAGCTTGAGGGCCGGCCGGCGCAGGTCCAACCCGGCCACCGCCCCTAGAAGGTTGACCTCCAGGCCCTCCACCCATCCCAGGGTCACCCCGGCGTATCCGCCCAGGGTCAGCCGGACCCCGGTGCGGGACGGAGTCCACGCAAGCCAGCGGCCATCAGGAGGGTAGTCCTTCCCAATGGCAGTGGGCGGCAGCGCCGCGCGGATTTCGGGGGCCGCTGCCATTACGGCGGCAATGAATGTATTGGAGTTCGGGCCGGGCCATGCGCGGTAGTCGCCCTGGTTGCGCCAAGCGTAGCCTTGCACGGCGGCTTGCAGGCGGGGGATCAGCGCCTCGGCCGCCAGACCATCGGCTGCGAACACCACATCCGGCATATGCCCGAACCAGCGTCCGTCCGGCTCGAAGCCGTTGACGCGGATCGGCGTGCCCCAGGCGGTATAGTCGTAGCGTGTGTAGCTGGGGGCACCCCCGGGCTTGAACACGATCCAGCAGTGGGAGGCGAAGATGCCGCGCCAGCGCACGGTGCGGGCCGAGAACACCCGCACCACCGCCCCACCGTCAGGCATCGCCGGAGGCAGCAGGCCGGTGCTGGAGCGGTCCGCCGTCTGCCATCCAGCGCCCGTGCCGTTCAGGCGGTAGAGCGCGGCGGATACCGCGATGGGCATGACGTAGAAGAGAATGAATGACCAGAGCAGGATTTTGAGCGAAGTCATGATGCAGCATATGTGGTGCGCCGGATCCCCCGGCGCATCGCGGCAGCGCAGTCCGAATGGCATCAGATCGTAGAATTGAGCACCGATACCAACGCGCTAGGGCGCAGTTAGCGCGCGGGCCATTCGGGATCGCATATGGCCGTGACCTAAGCAGGCTCGTGCAGCCTGCCGCACGGATCGCCTGCGGCCAAATCAGGCTGCGCAGGCCTGCTTGGCCGTCTCGGCAGGCGCTCGGGCTGCCAGATGGCATCTCGCTTCCCAAGACCGCACTCGACAGACCGAACGTGCGCCAGTGAGCCTGTTCAGCTTTTCACCTCTGCGCAAACCGCCAGAGGTTTGCTTGGATCAACCTTGGCCCGCACGGCATGCACATCCGCGCAGCCCCGGTCCATGACGGGCTCAGGGTGGCAGCGTCTCGATCCCGACCGCCTGCCAGGTCGTGCTCGGCCCGTAAGATTGACCGGCAATCTGCTGCTCGACCGTCTTGAGCGTCACCCCGGTCGCTAGGTCCTTCCACGACGTGATGACGGAATGGTAGGTGTTGCCCTCGATGCCCTCGCGTTCATGCGCCAGGCGCAGCGCCGGCCGGATGTCGCCGTTCACGGTGACGGCCTCGACGCCCTCGTTCGTGAAGCTGTCGGTCCATTGCAAGCCGGGAACCGACCGCGTGACGAAGCTGGTCCGCGTGCCGGCCGGCCCGTGCAACGCAGCGCGGATGGCAGGGTAGGCCAGCCCGGCGCCGGGCCAATCCGAGCGCCAGACGCCCAGGTAGAAGTCGCCCTCGCCATCGCCGCGACGTATCCGGCACAGCTCCGGCAGGCCGGGCA
The DNA here is from genome assembly GCA_036398775.1 of Acetobacteraceae bacterium. Classification (GTDB taxonomy): domain Bacteria; phylum Pseudomonadota; class Alphaproteobacteria; order Acetobacterales; family Acetobacteraceae; genus DASWOJ01. The sequence continues at coordinate 3,232 of DASWOJ010000278.1, read as the reverse complement.
CGGCGCCAAAATAGTCAACCACGCCGCCAGCCGAGCGCACGACACGGGTTGGATTGGGTGGGCACGCCGGGGGCGCCTCCGCCGCGGCAAGTGCCGGTGCAAGCAACAGGGCGGCGCCGAAGGCACCAAGACGAACGGCGGGGAACATGGACATACCTTCTCCTCACCGGCCTTATGGACCCGGTATGCCGGCAAGCCTATCCCTTCGGCACGCGTGCCTGCCCGTCGCCCGTCATGCCAACGGGACCTTAGGCTCGGCCTGCCCTGCCAGCCGCCCGGCTGCCACCCGTCCCTTCATTGCGAGAAGCGCGGCGACGCGGCAAGCCAGGGGCTGTGAGCACCGTCCTGTCGGCCCGGGGATCGCCGCGCCGCAAGCGGGGCTGGCAATGTCGGATGGCCAACGCCCTGGTTCGTAGGCGGCTGGCACCGGCCAATCCGCGGAACCAGCCGTGTGTCAGGCCACCATCGCATGCCGGCCCGCCAGTACTCGCTCCTGTTCCCGGCGCACCCACTGGCCGATCCGCCCGGGGTCGGTGCCCAGTTCGGCCAGCACTTGAGCCGCTAGGTCCAGGCCTGGCGGCGCGCTGCGGCCGGTGACGGGCAGGACGCCAATGGAGCGGAACCGCCCGGCATCCGCCTCGTCTGCGACCATGGCGATGCGGAGCAGGCCGGGGAACCGCTGCCGCGCCGTGGCGGCCAGGTCGCGCGACACCTCGAACGATGGCGCGGTCAGGGCGATGATCCGGCGGCCGTACAGCATCACCGGCTCCCAGATGCGCGGGTCGGCAAGGTCGCCGAACGACACGTTGTAGCCGTCCGCCACTGCCTCGCGCAGCCGGGCTTCGTCGCGCTCGATGGCGTCGTAGTCGATGCCGAACTCGATCAGCGCGTCGGCGAGCGTCCGTCCGACCCGGCCCATGCCGGCGATCAGCACGGGACCGGCGACCTCCTGCGGCTGCAATTCGGGATCGGCGACGCGCATGGCCCGGCGGCGCAGGCGCCCGGCGAGCGCCCGCCCGGCCTCCGCCACCGTCGGCGTCGCGGCGAGCGTCAGGGCGACCGCGGTGATCAGCACCGCGCTGGGTCCTTCGCCGACCAGGGCGCGCACCGGCGGCAGGCTCAGGATCACGAAGGCGAACTCCGACCCTTGGGCCAGCAGGAAGCCAAGCTGGATCGAGCCGGGCACCGACCAGCGGAACAGCAGGCTGGCCGCGGCGTTGGTGGCCGCCTTCACGGCCAGGATCAGCATCGCCGCCGCCAGCACCGCGGGCCAGGACCGCATCAGCACCGGGACGTTGATGGACAGGCCGACCGAGATGAAGAAGAAGCCGAGCAGCAATCCCCGGAACGGCTTGATCTCCGACTGGATCACCGCGCGGTATGGCGTCTCGGCGATTATCATGCCGCCCAGGAAGGCGCCGAGCGTAAGGGACAGCCCGGCCGCGCCGGTGGCCCAGCCCGCGGCCAGCGCCACCAGCAGCGCCATGGCGGTGAACACCTCCTCGTTCCGGCCGCGCGCCACCAGCGCGAACAACGGCCGCACCACTCCCCGGGCCAGCAGCACCGCCACGCCGAACGCCGCCGTGGCCTTCAGCAGCGCCAGTCCAAGCGCAGGCAGCAGCGCCGCCCCGCTGCCCAGTGCCCCGGCGACGATCAGCAGGAAGATCGCCGCCACGTCCTGGAATACCAGGATCGCCGTCGCCGTCAGGCCGACCGGGCAGCCCTGCTGGTGCCGCTCGGCGATCAGCCCGGCCACAACCGCGGTGGAGGACAGCGCGAGCGTCGCGCCCACGATGGCGGCTGGAAGCAGCGGCAAGCCGGACAGCAGCGCCACCAGCCCGAGGCCTGCAGTGCCCGCCAGCACCTGTACCGGCCCGAAGCCGAAGATGTCGCCCGCCTGCGCCCTGACGTGCCCCAGCGAGAAGTGCAGCCCGATGTCGAACAACAGGAACACGACGCCCAGCTCGGCCAGGGTCGAGACCGTCCCGGTGTCGAGGGCGACGCCCATGCCGGCGGCGCCCAGCCCCAACCCTAGCACCAGGTAGCCGACGATCGGGTTGAACCCGGCCGTACGCGAGCCGACAGCGGCGACGACGCCGAGGGCGAGCAGGGTGATGACCGGAACCAGCGCCGACAGGATGGTGTGCGCGTCGGCCATGACTCCGTCCTGGTATGTGGGTCGAAGGCAGCGTGCGCCTTCTGCGCCCGCGCCGGTTGCGCCGGCATCAAGGACCATGCGCGACGCCATGACAACACACGTAACGGCATACGGCTGTGCCGCCCAGCTTTCCTCCCGGCGATGCGGCGGCGGGACCTGGACCGGCTGCACCGCCTCATCAGCACCTGCCTCGTCGTGATGCGGACCAACCTGGCCTGGGCCGAGCTGGGCCGCCTCGTTCCGGCTGCCGGCGCCGCGCAGAAGCGGATCCCCACCCAGAGTGCAGCTTTGCAGATGGCTGGGCCAGGCGGAGCATCTTCGACTGCCTGATGCAGCGCCTGCAGTCCGTGGCCGCCCCGGACATGCTGCATGTCGAAGGCCGTGCGTTCCGCGCAGCGAAAGCGCACCGGGATCACGGTCCACCGCACCGCAACCGGCTCGTGCAGCATTGGGACGACACGGCGTTTTACCGCATCCGGCACCTGATCGAGAACTCGTTTGACTGCCGGAAACCTCTATCGCCTCAGCCCGCGGCTGGACAAGTCCGACACCAGCTTTCACGCCTTTGCCGCCATCGTTCTCAACTGGCGGTTGAAAGTGGAACTTTGTTCGTAAACGCTAGCTTCGCGTTCGGACTGTGTGCTTGTATCGGCGTTGCGATCACATCACCAGAAAGGACCATCAGCATGAGCCACACCACGAGAGGTTCAGCGGCGTTCGATCGCATCGGCAGAGAATTCACATCCTGGGCCGCACGAGTCACAGGCTACAGCAGACTTCTGATCAGCGCGTCCGAAAAGCTTGAGTTGTTCAGCCGGACGTTGCAATCCAAAGGGCTGGACACTACCTTGACCGACCAAATACGCTCAGTGGGGTCCATTCTACCAAAGGAAAATGCAGTGGTGTTCGATGTCGGCGCCAATGTCGGCAACTGGACTAGAGAGCTCTTGAAATTGGCCGGGCCCAGCATAGCCCAAGTACACTGTTTTGAGCCGATACCGACCAACATTGACGCAATCCGGAGCCTGAACGACCCACGCGTCGTCGTGCATCCATTTGCGGTGGGAATGCGTA
>DASWOJ010000277.1:0-16893 GCA_036398775.1 Acetobacteraceae bacterium | reverse complement strand
TGCTCGGCCTGTCGTTCACGACGTTCCAGGCGCTGGAGTATTCGGAGGCGCCCTTCAAGTTCTCCGGCGGCGGCGTCTATCCCTCGGTGTTCTTCCTGGCGACCGGCTTCCACGGCTTCCACGTGATCGTCGGCACCATCTTCCTGATCGTTTGCTGGTGGCGCGCCCGCGGCGGCGGTTTCAGCACCACACGGCATTTCGGGTTCGAGGCCGCAGCCTGGTACTGGCATTTCGTGGACGTGGTCTGGCTGTTCCTGTTCGTCGCCATCTACCTATGGGGCGCCGGGTCCGCCGTCCCGGCGGAGTAGCGTGGGTGCGGCGCCGCTGCACCAGGCGGCGCTTCGCTGCCGTTGTCCGCGTTGCGGGGTCGGCAGGTTGTATGAGGGGCTGCTGACCATTCGTCCCGCATGCGCGGAATGCGGCCTTAACCTGACGGAGATGGACACCGGGGACGGTGCGGCGTCCGCGGTCATCTTGGTCCTGGGCGCCGTGATGATGGGCGCAGTATTCTTTGTCGAGTTCCGGTTCAACCCGCCGGCCTGGGTCCATTTGCTGCTTTGGCCCACCCTGACCATCCCGCTTGCAATCCTGCTGATGCGCCCTTTGAAGGCCGCACTGATCATGCAGCACTACCGTCATCGCGCACCGGAGATGGGACCATGATCCCGCGCCTGTTCTGGCCCAGCCTGACCACTGCCGTGATGCTGGCGCTGACAACCGGCCTCGGCGTGTGGCAGGTCGAGCGGCTGCGTTGGAAGACCGAACTGCTGCGCGAGATTGACCTGGGTGAAGCGGCTCCAGCCCGGTTGCTGCCGGCTAGCCCGCAATCCCCCACTCCTCCGCCTTTTACAAAGGTGCGTGTGTCCGGGCTGCTGCGGCAGGACCTGCAAGTCCTCTACGGCGTGGATGTCCGTGACACGCTCGCTGGACCTGTGATGGGCGCTTACATGCTGGAGCCGCTGGAGCGCCTTGGCGCCGACCCTGTGATCGTCAACCGTGGCTGGGTTCCGTTGGACCGGGCGCAGCCGGGCAGCCCGGTGGACGCCACCGTCGAAGGCTATGTGCGTGCGCCCGAGCGTCCAGGCCTGTTCAGCCTCTCGGATGACCCGACGGCGCGGCGATTCTACAGCCTGGACCCAGCCGCCATCGCTGCGTCGCTCGGCCTGCCCCACGCTGCCCCGTTCACGCTGGTGGCGCTGGGCAGTGCTCCCCGTGGCACATATCCGGAGCCGGCGACGGAGATGCCCCGTCCACCCAACAACCACCTGACCTACGCCATCACCTGGTTCAGCCTCTCAGTTATCCTGGTGGTGATCTTCACGATCTTCGTCCGCCAAACCCTGCGCGCCCGCGTCAAGGAGCCGGCATGACCGCCTACGCCCGCCTGCGGGACCGCTTCGCCCGCATTTCCACCATCGGCGAGGCCAGCGCCGTGCTGGGCTGGGACGCTGCCGCCATGATGCCGCCCGGCGGCGGGGCGGCGCGCGGCGACCAGCTTGCCGTCCTGGCCGGCCTGGGCCACGGCCTGCTGACCGCGCCCGAGGCTGCCGCCGACCTTGCCGAAGCCTATGCCGACGGTGAGTGGGACGGCGCCAACCTCGCCTTGATGCGCCATGCCCATACCCGGGCGACCGCCCTGCCGGCCGACCTGGTGGAGGCGCAGGCCCGCGCCAACTCGCGCTGCGAGAAGGTATGGCGCGAGGCCCGCCGCGCCTCCGACTTCGCCGCGGTGCTGCCGGAGCTGCAGGAGGTCGTGCGCCTGGTGCGCCACCAGGCTGATGCGCTGGCGCCGGCGCTGGGCCTGCAGCCCTACGACGCCTTGATGGACGGCTACCAGCGCGGCATCGGCGCCGCCGACGTCGGCCCGGTGTTCGCCCAGTACGAGGCCTTCCTGCGGGATGCGCTGCCCCGCGCGCTGGAGCGGCAGGCCCGGCAGCCCGATCCGGCCCCGCTGCATGGCGAGTTCCCGGCGGAGTTGCAGGAGGGCCTGTGCCGCCGCCTGTCCACCCTGGCCGGGTTGGACGCCGGGCATTCCCGGCTCGACCGCTCCACCCACCCGTTCTGCGGCGGCACGCCGACCGACGTCCGCATCACCACCCGCTACGACGAGGCCGACCCGGCGCAGGCGCTGATGGGCGTGATGCACGAGACCGGCCACGCCCTGTATGAGCGCGGCCTCCCCGCCGCACACGCCCGGCAGCCCGTCGGCGAAGCCGCGGGGATGGCCGCGCATGAAAGCCAGTCCCTGATCGTCGAGATGCAGGCCTGCCGCTCCGATGCCTACCTGGCATGGCTCGGCCCGGAGCTGCACCGGCTGTTCGGCGGCGACGGGGCGCCTTATGCGCCCGCCAACCTGTCCCGCCTGTGGCGCCGGGTGCGCCGCGGCCTGATCCGGGTGGATGCGGACGAGATGACCTACCCCGCACACGTCATCCTGCGCTTCCGGCTGGAGCAGGCGATGGTGTCCGGCGACTTGCTGCCGGCGGACTTGCCCGGTGCATGGAACGACGGCCTGCACGCCCTGCTCGACGTGCGTCCGTCCGGTGATGCGCAGGGCTGCCTGCAGGACATACACTGGTATGACGGCCTGTTCGGCTACTTCCCCAGCTACACCCTCGGCGCGATGGCCGCAGCCCAACTGATGGCGGCAGCACGGCGCGACGTGCCGGGCTTGGACGACGCGCTGGAGCAGGGCAACCTGGGCCCGCTGGTCGGCTGGCTGCGCACCCAAGTGCACGCCCAGGGCAGCCGGCTCGGCTTCAACGACCTGCTGCGCGCCGCGACCGGCAAACCGCTGGACCCCACCGATTTCGAGGCGCACCTGGCCCGGCGCTACCTGGATTGAACGGCAGCCGGCTGCACCCGAAGTCGGAGCTGTGCGCCAGTGCCGGCGTGGTGGGTGCCTAGCCGCCTCCCCGCGAAACCTGCTAGCACCCGCGCAAATCCAGGAGTGACTGACATGGCCGACCCCAAGATGACCAGCATCGAGCTTGATCCGACCGAGGTCGCCCTCGTCATCGGCGAGGACGGCGGCAGCATGACCATACGCGTCGTCGCCGCGACCGAGGTGGAAGACGGTGCGGCGGAAGTGCCGGAGCCGCACGAGATCGCCATCGCCCTGGCGATGCGGCTGCTGAAGGACCCGGAGTTCCATGACTCCGTCCTCGACTGGTACGACGCCCAGGACGAAGAGGATGACGAGGACGAGGAAGAAGAACTGGACGGTAAGCCCGACGAGCCCGCCAAGCCGAAGGCATAACGCCGCCTCTCTTTCCCTCCGGGAGAGGGTTGGGGTGAGGGGGGCTTGGCTGCGGAGCGGGGCGCTCCTGGCCCCGTAGGGCGGAAGCCCGATGTGGGCCAGGATCGTGCTTGCCCGCTCCCTCACCCCGACCCTCTCCCGGAGGGAGAGGGAGCAGGAAGCCACTGCTCCATCCCGCCCCTTGGAACCCCGCCCCGCGCCGCCTAGTGTGCCCGCCATGCAATACATCTCAACCCGCGGGCAGGCCCCCGTGCGAGACTTCGCCGGCGTGCTGCTCGCCGGCCTGGCGGAGGACGGCGGCCTGTATATCCCCGACGCCTGGCCGCATTTGTCCCACGCCGACCTGCGCGCCCTGCGCGGCCTGCCCTATCACGAGCTTGCCGCCCGGGTGATGCAGCCCTTCGTCGGCGGCAGCATCCCGGCGGACGTGCTGGCGGGGATGTGCCGCGATGCCTACGCCGGGTTCCGCCATCCGGCCGTGGTGCCGCTGGTGCAGTTGGACACGGACCTATGGACCCAGGAGCTGTTCCACGGCCCGACCCTGGCCTTCAAGGACCTGGCGATGCAGCTCCTGGGCCGCATGTTCGACTGGGTCCTGAACCGCGACGGCAAGCGCGTCACCATCGTCGGCGCCACCTCCGGCGACACCGGGTCGGCCGCCATCGAGGCGTGCCGCGACCGCGCCGCGGTGGACGTGGTGATCCTGCATCCCCAGGGCCGCACCAGCGAGGTGCAGCGCCGGCAGATGACCACCGTCCATGCCTCCAACGTCGCCAACATCGCCGTGGACGGCACCTTCGACGACTGCCAGGACCTGGTGAAGGCGATGTTCGCCGACGCCCCGTTCCGCCGCGACCTGCGCCTGTCCGCCGTCAACAGCATCAACTGGGCGCGCATCGCCGCGCAGATCCCGTATTACGTCTATGCCGCCCTGGCCCTGGGCGCCCCGGAGCGGGAGGTCGCCTTCAGCGTCCCCACCGGCAACTTCGGCAATGTCCTCGCCGCCTGGGCCGCCCGGCGCATGGGCGTCCCCATCGCCCGCCTGGTGGTGGCCAGCAACCGCAACGACATCCTGGCCCGCTTCCTCGGCGCCAACGACATGACCATGCGCCCGGTGGAGCCGAGCCTGTCCCCCAGCATGGACATCGGGGTCAGCAGCAACTTCGAGCGCCTGCTGTTCGAGCTGCTGGACCGTAACCCCGTGCAGACCGCGGCAACCATGCAGGGCTTCCGCCAGACCGGCCATATGCAAGTGCCGGACCTCGCCTGGACCCGTGCCCGCACCCTGATGCACGGCTACCGCCTGGACGATGCGGGCACGGAGGCGGAGATCAGGCGCCTGTACGCCCAGGGCTACCTCGCCGACCCGCACACCGCCATCGGCATCGCCGCCGCCCGCGCGCTGCCGTGCCGCAACCTACCCATCATCGCCGAGGCCACCGCGCACCCGGCCAAGTTCCCCGACGCCATGCAGCGCGCCACCGGCCTGCGCCCGCCCCTGCCGCCGGCCATGGCCGACCTATATGAGCGTGAGGAACGCTACTCGCACGCGCCGAACAGCCTGGACGCCATCGAGGCCCAGGTACGCGCCTTCAGCCACAGGAACGCCGCATGAGCGACAATACCGACATCCAAGTCACCCGCCTGCCAAACGGCCTGACGGTCGTCACCGAGTCCATGGACCGGGTGGAGACGGTGTCGTTCGGCGCCTATGTCGCCTCGGGCACCCGCAACGAGACCAAGCCGGAGAACGGCGCCTCGCACTTCCTGGAGCACATGGCCTTCAAGGGCACCGCGCGCCGCTCCGCCGCGGCCATCGCCGAGGAGGTCGAGAACGTCGGCGGCCTCATCAACGCCTACACCGCGCGGGAGCAGACGGCCTACTACATCAAGCTGCTCAAGGAAGACCTGCCGCTCGGCGCCGACATCATCGGCGACATCCTGACCCACAGCACCTTCGCCCCCGACGAGTTGGAGCGGGAGCGCGGCGTCATCCTGCAGGAGATCGGCCAGGCCAACGACACCCCGGACGACATCATCTTCGACCGCTTCCAGGAAACCGCCTACCCCGACCAGCCGATGGGACGTCCGACCCTCGGCACCGAGAAGGGCATCAAGGGCATGAAGCGCGCCGCGCTCACCGGCTACATGCGCCGCAACTACTCCGCCGGGAACATCGTGGTTGCCGCCGCCGGCGCCCTGCAGCACGGCACGGTGGTGGACCTGGTGCGCCAGCACTTCGCCGACCTGCCCTCGGCGATGCCGCCGCCGGCCGTTGGCGGCGCCTATGCCGGCGGCGAGTTCCGCGAGGGCAGGGACCTCGACCAGGTCCACATCGTCCTGGGCTTTCCCGCCGTCGCCTACGACGACCCCGACTACTATCCGGCGCTGCTGCTCAGCACGCTGCTCGGCGGCGGCATGTCGTCGCGGCTGTTCCAGGAGATCAGGGAGAAGCGCGGCCTGGTCTATTCCATCTACTCCTTCTCCGCCCCGTTCCTGGATGGCGGCCTGTTCGGCATCTACGCCGGCACCGGCGAGAAGGAGGCCGAGGAGCTGGTCCCCGTGACGCTGGAGGAGCTGCGCAAGGTGCAGCTTGGCGTCACCGAGGACGAGCTGCAACGCGCCCGCGCCCAGGTGAAGGCGGGCCTGCTGATGTCCCTGGAGAGCACCGGCAGCCGCTGCGAGCAGTTGGCCCGGCAGATGCAGGTCTTCGGCCGCACCATACCCACCGCGGAAACCGTCGCCAAGCTGATGGCGGTGGACGCCGATGCCGTGCAGCGCGCCGCCGCCCGCATCTTCCGCGGCCCTCCGACGCTGGCCGCGATGGGTCCCGCGGACAAGGTGCCGAACCTGCCGGCGATTGCGGACCTTCTGGCGGCATGAGCCGGCTGGACCTGCTGGCCGACCTCGTCGCCCGTGCTGGTGCCGCGGGGGCGGATGCTGCCGATGCCATCCTGATCGAGGGCACCAGCCTGTCCGTGCAGCGCCGGATGCGCCGGACCGAGCACCTGGAACGGTCGGAGTCGCAGGATGTTGGCCTGCGGGTGTTCGTCGGCCGGCGGTCGGCCGTCGTCTCCTCCACCACGACCGACCCGGCAGGCTTTTCCATGCTGGCCGAACGCGCCGTGGCAATGGCGCGCATCGTGCCGGAGGACCCGCTGGGCGGCCTGGCCGGCGAGGCTGCCGCGCCTGAACCCGTAGCCCTGGACATGGACGATGCGCTGGAGCCGGATGCCGCTGCCCTGGCCGACCGCGCCTCGGCAGCGGAGGAGGCGGCGCTGGCCGTACCCGGCGTCACCAACTCCGAGGGGGCGGAAGCCGGCTATAGCCGGACCGAGGTATCCCTGCTGACGTCCGCCGGGTTTGCCGGCAGCTACGCCCGCACCAGCCATTCCGTCTCGGCCGTGGCGCTCGCCGGGGCGGGGACCAGGATGGAGCGGGACTACGATTTTTCCAGCGCCACGCACCGGTCGGACCTGCTGGACCCTGCTGGGCTGGGCCATGCCGCCGGGGAGCGGGCGGTGGCCCGATTGAACTCCACGCGCCCACGCACGGCCCGGCTGCCAGTGGTGCTTGACCCGCGGGTTGCCGGCAGCCTGCTCGGCCACCTGTCCGGCGCCATCAACGGCGGCGCCATCGCACGCGGCACGAGCTTCCTGCGCGACCGGATGGGGCAGGCCGTCTTTGCATCGGGCATCCAGGTCATGGACGACCCGCGGCGTCCGCGCGGCCTGCGCTCCCGCCCGTTCGACGGCGAGGGCGTGCCGACGGCGGCGCGGGCCATCATTGGGGACGGCGTGCTGATGACCTGGCTGCTGGACAGCCGCAGCGCCCGCCAGCTTGGGCTTGCCTCCACCGGGCACGCCGCCCGTGGCACCGCCGGCCAGCCGTCGCCGTCGCCCACCAACCTTTACATGGCCGCCGGTCCGCTCAGCCCGGCGGAGTTGATGGCGGATATCGTCGAGGGCCTCTACGTCTCCGAGTTGATGGGACCCGGCGCGAACCTGATCACCGGCGACTACAGCCGTGGCGCTGCCGGGTTCATGATCCGCAACGGCGCGCTGGCGGAGCCGGTCTCCGAGATCACCATTGCCAGCACGCTGCTGGAGATGTTCCTGCATCTCACCCCGGCAAGCGACCTGGAACTGCGCCGCGGCACGGACGCGCCGACCGTCCGCATCGAAGGCATGACTATGGGCGGCGCATAACCATTGCTTCTCCCTCCTCCTCTGGGAGAGGGCCGGGGTGAGGGGGTTCTCCGCCGCGGTGCGGAGCACTGATGCTACCGACGGACCGCATTTCGGCTGGAAAATAGATGTCCCCGAAGACTCCCTCACTCTGGCCCTCTCCCCGAGGATGAGGAAGAGGCAGGCTGCCCAGCCTTTATACAACCGGAGGCGCAGCACCCCTATTTTCAGCTCTGGATCGATATATATTCTGTCCCGGTTCAAGGAGGCTTTTTCCATGCGTCGCTCTCACCTGTTTGTTGCAGCCGTTGCCGCGGCCGGCCTGGCGCTGGCGCCGTCATTGGCTGATGCGCGGGCCGGCTCCGGCAGCAGCTTCGGCAGTCGGGGCGGACGTAGCTACTCGGCCCCGCCGAGCACCAACACCGCGCCGATGGGCGCGCAGCCGTTCGACCGCAGCATGGCGCCGCGCGCCGCGCCGTCGCCGGGCTATGGCATGGGCCAGCAGCCGGTGCAGGCCGGGCGGTCCGGCTTCGGCTCGGGCCTGATGGGTGGATTGGCCGGCGGCCTGCTTGGTGTCGGGCTGGGCAGCCTGTTGATGGGCAACGGCTTCGGCGGCGGCACCGGCTTCCTCGGCCTGTTGATCCAGATGGCGCTGCTGTTCTTTGTCGGGCGTTGGCTGTTCCGCATGTTCGCACGCCGTCAGGCCGGGCAGCCCGCCATGGCCGGGATGCCGCGCATGACCCAGCCGACTCCGATGCAGGCCAGCGCGGCCGGCGGCGGCATGGGCGCTCCGGCGGGCGTGTCGGTCACCAAGGCGGACTATGAGGCTTTCGACCGCAACCTGCACGAGGTGCAGGCTGCCTGGACGGCGCAGGACCTGAACGCCATGCGCGAGCTGGCGACGCCGGAGATGGTCGGCTACTTCAGCGAGCAGCTTGCCGACCAGTCCAGCCGCGGCCTTCGCAACAGCGTTACCCACGTCAAGCTGGAACAGGGCGACCTGGCCGAAGCCTGGTCCGAGGGCGGGCGGGAATATGCGACCGTCGCCATGCGCTTCTCCATGCTCGACGTGACCCGCGACTCCGCCGGCCGGATCGTTGATGGCGACGTGGCGACGCGCAGCATGGCGACGGAGTTGTGGACATTCATGCGTGCCCGTGGCGGGCGTTGGGTGCTGTCGGGCATCCAGCAGACGCGGTAATCAAGCAATACGCTGCGATGGACGAGGCCGCTGGAAGTTCCAGCGGCCTTTTCCTTGCCCGGTTTGCCGCTCCCCGGCCCACATGCTACCGCCCGGCGTCCCATGCTGAAGCGCCTCCTCCGTCATCCCCGCATCATCGCGCTCGGCACCAGCGCCCTGGGCGCCTACCTGCGGTTTGCGCTGAACAGCACCCGCTGGACACTGCATGGGACGGAGCAGCTTGGACCCTACCTTTACGCAACCCCGGCCATCTTCGCCTTCTGGCACGAATGCCTGCCGTTGATGCCGGCGCTGTGGACCCATGCCCTGCGCAGCCGGACCGCCGCCGGCGCGGCACGGGGCCGGATGCACGTCCTGGTCAGCCGCCACCAGGACGGGCGCCTGATCGGGCGCATGATGCACGGCTTCGGCCTCGATCTCGTGCACGGGTCCAGCGCCAAGCGTGGCGAGCAGAAGGGCGGCGCGGCCAGCATGCGCGCCCTGCTGGCGGTGCTGGCCGCCGGCGACCAGGTGGTCATCACCCCGGACGGGCCGCGCGGCCCGCGGCGGCAGGCGCAGCCCGGGGTGGCGCAGCTTGCGGCCCTGGCGGGCACTCCGGTGGTGCCCTGCGCCGCCCAGATCGTGCGCCGGCGCGTGCTGCCGACCTGGGACCGCATGGTGCTGCCGCTGCCCTGGGGCCGCGGGGTGATGGTGTGCTGCGCACCGGTGTCCGTACCCCGCATCGGCTGGACCGGCGCGTTGGCGGCGATCGCTGGAGGGATGACGGAGGCGGCGGACCGGGCCGAGGCGCTGTGCAAAGCCTGACAGCCGCGGCCTGGTACGGCGCGGCGTCGCTGGCGGCCCCTGGCTTGCGCCTGATGCTGCGCCGCCGGGCCGCGCGCGGCAAGGAGCTGCCGCATCGCCTGCCGGAGCGGAGGGGCATTGACCCGGCGGCCCGCCCGCTTGGCCGCCTCCTTTGGCTGCATGCCGCGAGCGTCGGCGAAAGCCGGTCCGTCCTGCCGGTCCTGCAAGCGCTGCCGCCGGACCTGAACGTGCTGTTCACCACCGGCACCGTGACCTCCGCCGCGCTGCTGGCCGAACGCCTGCCGGCGCTGGGCCTGCACCGGGTCGTGCACCGTTTCGTGCCCCTGGATGTCCCGGCCTGGGCCGCGCGGTTCCTCGACCATTGGCAGCCGGACGCCGCAGCCTTCGTGGAGTCGGAGCTATGGCCCAACTTGCTCGCCGCCTGCCGGGACCGGGGCATCCCGGCCATGCTGGTCAACGCACGCATGTCGGCCCGCAGCGCGCGGGGGTGGAGCCGTGCGCCCGGGTTTGCCCGCCGGGTCCTGGGCGGGTTCTGCCAGGTGCAGGCCCAGTCGGTGGAGGACGCGGCGCGGCTGCAGGCGCTGGGCGCCCGCAACGTGACGGCGCCGGGCAACCTGAAGCTGGCCGCGCCGCCCCTGCTGGCCGACCCGGTGGAACTGGCGCGCTTGCAGCGCCGGTTGGATGGCCGGCCGGTCTGGCTCGCGGCCAGCACGCATCCCGGGGAGGACGAGGTGGCGCTGGCGGTGCACCGCGCGCTGGCGCCCGTGCATCCCGGCCTGCTGACGATCGTGGCGCCCCGCCACCCCGCACGCGGCGCGGAAGTCGCGGCGGCGCTGGAGGCGCCCCGCCGCTCCTTGCAGCAAGACCCGCCCGCCGGCGCCGGCCTGTGGGTGGCGGACACGATGGGCGAGCTGGGCCTGTTGTATCGCCTGGCGCCGCTGGCCTTCGTCGGCCGCAGCCTGACGGGGCAGGGCGGGCAGAACCCCTGGGAACCGGCACGGCTGGGCTGCGCCGTCGCGGTCGGACCGCATACCGGGAACTTCGCCGAGGCCGTGGCCGCGCTGGCAGCCGCCGGGGGCCTGACCCAAGTGGCGGACGCGCCAGGCCTCGAAGCCTGGGTGGACGCCATGCTGCGCGACCCCGCCCGCCGCGCCGCGGCAGGGGCGGCAGGCCAGGCGGCTGCGACCGGTGCGTTGGACCTGCCGGCGCGCACGGCGCAGGCGTTGCTGGAGCTGATGGGCGCGGCGCGATGATGCCGCCCCGGTTCTGGACGCATGACGGCGTGCTGCCGCGCTTGCTGTCGCCCTTGTCGGCCCTGGTGGCACGGAGCACGGCGCGGCGGGTAGCGCGGCCAGGGTGGCGGGCGCCGGTGCCGGTGCTGTGCTGCGGCAATGCCGGCGTGGGCGGCGCGGGCAAGACGACCCTGGCGCTGGACCTGGTGCGGCGGCTGCAGGCCCGCGGCGTGGCCGTGCATTGCTTGACCCGCGGCTATGGCGGACGGACCCGAGGCGTCGTACGGGTGGATACCGCGATGCATGGCGCCGCGCTGGTGGGGGACGAGCCGTTGCTGCTGGCTGCCGCGGCCCCGACCTGGGTCTCTGCCGACCGCGCCGCGGGCGCTCGTGCGGCGGTGGCGGCCGGGGCGGGGATGCTGGTGATGGATGACGGCTTGCAGAACCCTGGCCTGGTGCAGGACTTGGCGCTGCTGGTGGTGGACGGAGCGTCCGGGTTCGGCAATGGACGCGTGCTGCCGGCCGGGCCGCTGCGGGAGCCGGTCGCGGCCGCGGCGGCTCGCTGCCGGGCGGCGGTGCTGGTCGGCCCCGACGTTGCGGGCGCACTTGCCGCGTTGCCCCCGGACATGCCGGTGCTGACGGCACGGTTGAAGCCGGACCAACCGCTGCAGGGCCGCCGCGTGCTGGCCTTCGCCGGCATCGCCCGGCCGTCGAAGTTCTTTCAAATGCTGCACGACGCCGGGGCCGAGGTCGCGGCCATCGTCGGTTTCCCCGATCACCACAGTTTCACGGCGCCGGAACTGGACGGGCTGCTTCGCCGGGCCACGGCCCTGGGTGCCGAGCCGGCAACCACGCCAAAGGACGCGGTGCGCCTGTCCCCCGGCCTGCGGGCGCGGGTGCTGGTCGTGGGCGTGTCCCTGGCATGGGATGACCCTACCGGCATCGAGGCGCTGCTGGACACCCTGCAATGACGCCGCTGCACCGGATCGAGGGCGCGCTGGCCCGCGGGGCGCTGTGGCTCTTGCTCCGGCTTGGCCCGGTCCGCGCCAGCAACGTGTGCGGCGCCGTGGCCCGGACCGTCGGTCCGCTGCTGCCGGTGTCGCGTGTCGCCCATGCCAACCTGCGCGCGGCCATGCCGGAGCTGGACGCCGCCGCCCGGCGCCGGATCGTGCGCGGCGTATGGGAAAACCTGGGCCGCACCGTCGGCGAGCTGCCGCATCTGGCCGGCCTCGGCCCCGCGGCCGATGGCCCGGGATGGGAGCTGGCCGGCGAGGAGGCGCTGCAGCCGCTGCTGGCTGGCACCGGCCCAGCCATCCTGTTCAGCGGTCACATCGGCAACTGGGAGGCGCTTCCAGTGGCCGCCGCCGCTGCCGGCGTGCCGTTCCACAGCATGTATCGCACCATCGAGAATCCGGAAATTGACGCGCTGCTGCTGGACCTGCGCCGCCGCGCCATGCGTTATGATGCCGGTATGTTTCCAAAGGGCGCAGCCGGCGCCATGCAGGCGATGAAGCACCTGCGGGGAGGCGGCCGCCTGGGGATGCTGATGGACCAGAAGATGAATGACGGCATTCCCGCCCGCTTCTTCGGCCTGCCGGCAATGACCGCCCCGGCCCTCGCGGTCCTGGCCCTGCGGCTGCGCTGCCCGGTAATTCCCGGATGGGTCGAGCGGATCGGCCCGGCGCGCTTCCGCGTGACGTGCGAACCGGCGATGCCTCTGCCGGACAGCGGCGACCGCGATGCCGACATCGCTGCGCTGACCCAGGCGATGAACGACCGGCTGGAGGCCTGGATCAGGAACAGGCCGGAGGCATGGCTCTGGCTGCACCGCCGCTGGCCCAGGGAGGCAACTCCCTCCCCCTCTAGGACAGGACCGGGGTGAGGGGATTTCGGCTACGGAGCGGGGGAGTAGCGATGCCGCTGAATTCCAGGCCCGCATACGACGGAGGCGGCACTTGCCCCCTCCCTCACCCAGGCTCTCTCCCGGAGAGAGAGGGAGCAGCGAGCGTCTAGAACTTCTTCTTGAGTGGCAGCTTCACGATCTCAGGCAGGGGCGACCGTTCCACCGCGGCGATCTCCGGGCGGGGCTTGCCCGAGGCAGCACCGATCGCGGCGTCCTGTTCCTGGATGATCTCCTTGGCCGGATCGTCGCCGTCCAGGCCACCCAGCGCGGTGCTCGGCACCCGGCGGTTGCTGCTGCGGGTTCCGTCCACGTAGGTCACGTCGAAGGCGACGAAGCTGCTCTCGACCCGCTTCCTGACCGCCATGCTAGCTCTCGGCCTTCGGTAAGCCGTCCATCGCCGGATTAGGCGCGACCATCGGGTCGTCCGGGATTCCGCCAGCGTCTATGATCGCCTTGCGCTTGGCGGCGGCTTCTTCCTTCTCGCGCAGCTTCTCGTCTTTCTTGGCCTGCTTGGCACGGTCCCGCTCGGCCCGCTGCAGGTTGTAGTTGGGCTTGAAGACCATCGCGTGTCCCTACGGCAGATACGGCGAGGCCCGGGGCAGCGCACGACGCGCTGCCCCGGGCCGGAAGCCTGTTGGTCGGTCCCCGGACTTCCGTCCTGGAGTGCCAGCTCAGCTTTGGCCGAGCTGGCTTTCCCGCACGACGCGCTCGTGCCCGTCGCGGGCATTCTTGATGCGGTATTGCAGGTCCCGCGTCTCGCTGGGCATCTGCTTCACCACGATGTAGCTTCCCCGCGGCGCGTTGCCATCGAACGCACTAGGGGAGAAATCCACCTTTTGGCCGGAACCGAACTTATGAAGTGACATAGCAGTCAGCTCCGGCCGCCACCACGCGGGTGGCTCTAGGGGTTTTAGGCTGCCTGCAGGTTGACCGCCGAGGTCTTGCCCTGCTGGCCGCGCTCCAGTTCGAAGCTCAGCTTCTGGCCCTCGTTGAGGGACCCCATGCCGGCGCGCTCGACTGCAGAGATGTGCACGAACACGTCCTTGCTGCCGTCATCCGGCTGGATGAAGCCAAAGCCCTTCTGTGCATTGAACCACTTAACCGTTCCGACTGCCATAGTATGCTCCATTTAGACACGGCGGCCCACGCGGTGCAGACCGTATTACTTTTTACAATGGGGAGCACCGGACCAGTCAGGTCACCCCGGCAAGGCCAGGGGTCGAAAGACGTCGTTCCAAAAGCACGTGAACCCAACGCGAAAAGCGCCGTGCTTTACATGGGCCTGTGGGAACCGGATGTAAAGGAGGTTGCCTAAATCGGCAGCACTGCCTGCCCGGCCTTGCCTGCTGTCACCGCAACATCGCCATCCCTGAACCGCAGGCGCAGCTTCGCGCCGGGACGGACAGCGGCTGCGTCGGTCACGGGATCGGTGCCCCGGAACACCAGGGCGTAGCCGCGCGCCAGCACCGCCTCGTGCGACACCGACGCCAGCCGGGCCGCAAGGCCGTCCAGCCGCGCCGCGCCCTCCCGCAGGGCGGCGCGCAGCGGGGCAGGGGACAGCCGGTCCAGCGTGCGGTCGGCCACGACGCGCTGCCGGGCGACCGTCTGGCGCTGCGCCGCGGCGAGCTGCGACGCCGCCAGCGTCAGGGCGCCGCGCGCCGGCGGCAACAGGCTGCGCGGTGACGGCAGGCGCAGCTCGACCCGCACCAGCCCGGCCCGGCGGTCACGCACCACGTTGGGCAGTGCCAGCGACACCCGCTGGCTGCGGTCCCGCACCTGGTCCTGCGACGCCCGCAGCCGCCCGCGCAGGTCAGGCATCGCCCGCTCCGCCCGCGACAGCGCGGCCCGCTGTCCCGCGACCAGGCCCGGCAGCGCCAGCGCCAGCCGCCCGGCGCTGTCCCGCACCGCATCCTGCGCCGCCCGCACCCGCAGGCGGGGGTCCGGCATGCCACGCTCCGCCCGCACCAGCCCGGCGCGGCGGGCGACCACCAGGTTGGGCAGCGCCAAGCACAGCCGGCCGTGCAGCCCGTCCGCCGCCAGCCGGGCCGCCGACACCCGCCCCGGCAGGTCCGGCAGGCCGCGGGCGGCCCTGTCCAGTTGCGCCTGCCGGGCGGCCAGCAGGTTCGGCACCGCCAGCGCCAAGCGTCCGGCCCGGTCGTCCAGCCGCTGCCGGGCGCCCCCGGCCAGGGCCGCCAGGTCCGGCAAGCCGCGCACCGCCCGTTCCAGCCGCAACTGCCGCTCCTGCACCATGCGGTGCAGCCCGGCGGCCAGGCGCGCGCCCTCCTGCGCCAGGTTGGCGGCAAGCTCGGTCCGCGACGGCACCGCCAACTCGGCCGCGGCGGTCGGGGTCGGCGCCCGCCGGTCGCTGGCCAGGTCAATCAGCGTGTGGTCGGTCTCGTGCCCCACCGCCGAGATCAACGGAATGCGGCACGCGGCGGCGGCGCGGACCACGGCCTCGTCGTTGAAGGCCATCAGGTCCTCCAGGCTGCCGCCGCCGCGCGCGACGATCAGCACGTCCGGACGCGGCACCGGGCCGCCGGCCACGATCCGGTCGAACCCGGCGATGGCCGCCGCAATCTTCGCCGCCGCCCCCTCGCCCTGCACCGGCACCGCCCACACCAGGATCGGCCGCGGGAACCGCCGCAGGATCGTCGTCTTGATGTCTTGCAGCACCGCGCCCTGCGCCGACGTGACCACCCCCACAACCCCCGGCAGCACCGGCAGCCGCCGCTTGCGGTCCTCCCCGAACAGGCCCTCCGCCGCCAGCCGCACCCGCAGCAGCTCGATCCGCGCCAGCAGCGCCCCCGCCCCGGCATACTCCATCCGCTCGACGATCAGCTGGTAGCTGCTGCGCTCTCCATAGGAGGACACGCGCCCGGTGGCGATCACCTCCACCCCGTTCTCCGGCACCAGCCCCAGCTTGGACACCGCGCCCTTCCACACGACGCCGCTGATCTTGCCGCCCTCGTCCTTCAGCGAGAAGTACAGGTGCCCCGACGGGTAGCGCTTGAACTCCGTGATTTCCCCCCGCACCCGCACGCGGCCGAACGCGCCCTCCAGTGTGCGCTTCACCGCGCCGCTGATCTCGGAGACGGTGTATTCGGGAACGTTGGTGGCGGGCGCCGGGGTCAGCAGGTCGTTCATGGCGCCAGGCTATGCTAAGGCGGCGCCGAGTAGAAGGCGGAGCGGCGTGATGCGGGTGTTGATCGTGGGATCGGGCGGGCGGGAACATGCGCTGGCCTGGGCGCTGTCGGCGTCGCCGCTGCTGACCAAGCTGTGGGTCGCGCCGGGCAACCCCGGCACCGCAGCCATCGCCGAGAACGTCAGCCTGCAGGCGATGGATGTGCAGGGCCTGGTGCTGTTCGCCCGCGGCAACGCCGTGGACCTGGTCGTGCCCGGCCCCGAGGCCCCCCTGGTCGCCGGGCTGTCCGATGCCATGGCGGCGGCCGGCATACGCTGCTGCGGCCCCAGCCGCGCCGCCGCGCAGTTGGAGGGCAGCAAGGCCTTCACCAAGGAGCTGTGCGACGCCGCCGGCATCCCGACGGCACGGTGGGAGCGGTTCGACGACCCCGACGCTGCCCGCGAGTTTGTCCGCCGCCGCGGCGCGCCCATCGTGGTGAAGGCGGACGGCCTGGCGGCGGGCAAGGGCGTCGTGGTCGCCGCCACCGAGGAGGAGGCCGAGGCCGCCATCGGCCTGATCATGGAGGGCCATGCCTTCGGCGACTCCGGCCGCTCCGTTGTCATCGAGGAGTTCATGACCGGCTGGGAATGCAGCCTGTTCGCCCTCTGCGACGGCACCGACGCCGTGTTCCTGGGCGCGGCGCAGGACCGCAAGCGGGTGGGCGACGGCGACACAGGGCCGAACACGGGGGGCATGGGGGCGATCTCTCCGGTGCCGGGCTTCGACCCGGCGCCGGCGATGGACGCCTTCATCCGCCCGGCGGTGGCCGAGATGGCCCGGCGCGGCACTCCGTTCCGCGGCGTGCTGTTCGCCGGGCTGATGGTGGGTCCGGACGGGGCACGGCTGATCGAATACAACGTGCGGTTCGGCGACCCGGAGTGCCAGGTGCTGCTGCCGCGGCTGCGCAGCGACCTGCTGCCGGCGCTGCTGGCAGCCTGCGACGGGGAGCTGGGCCGGTTCGATTTACGCTGGATGGATCAGGCGGCGGTGGGGGTGGTGATGGCGGCCCGGGGGTATCCGGGGGCGCCTGTTTTGGGGACGGTCATCGAGGGATTGGAGGACGCGGTGGCGGTGCCGGGGGCGTTGGTGTTCCATGCGGGGACGCGGGTGGAGGGCGGGCGGGTGC
>DASWOJ010000276.1:0-5263 GCA_036398775.1 Acetobacteraceae bacterium | reverse complement strand
TCCGCGGCCGCGTCGGGCCGGACCGCGCAACGGCGCGACCGCTTGGTCGCGGGACCGGAGCCACGCGCAGCCGGGCCGCTTGGCCCGGGGAGCATGGCGAGGACCCACCCGTTGCGCGGGCCGGATCGAGGCGGCAGCCATCCACCCTCCTCCCCTTCCCTGCCGCCCTTCCCGGCGCCCTGCGTTTTCCCCGGACCTTCATTCCTGCCGCACCAGGAAGCCGCCGCTCCGGGCCAGGCTGGCGAGCCCGTTGGTGACCGCCGCCATCAGGTTGGCGTTGTGCTCGATCACCGACGCGATGGAGTTGCTGCTCCGCTCGGCCAACCGCGCCGCGGCTTCCCGGTGCTGGGCTATGGCCGTGCGCAGCTCGCGCACCGTCGCGTCCAGCGCCGCCGGTGCGAGCACGCCCACCTGCGGCGCGGGCAAGGGATCGGGCGTGATGCTCAGCCACATGCCGATCTCCACGAGATGCACCAGCACTTCGGCGCGGTCGCCGTTCTGGATGGCTTGCAACAGCAGGCGGACCTGCTGCGCGGGATCGAACCCGCCAACGGGAGGTGCCATGATGTGAAGTCCTCGATGGCGGACGCACCTCGCCCATGCGGGCAGGGTGCGTCCTGGGTGGCAGGGGGCGGTCGAAGCTGGCCGGGCAGGACCGGCCCGGGGATCAGCCGGCGCTGGGCGAACGGCGCGGCGTGCTGCCGTCGCGGGTGGCCCTGGGCAGGTAGGCCAGGCCGGCGTGCTCCGGGTAGTAGGGCCGCCCTGGCGCCGTGCCGTCGCCGCAGAACCGGAAGCCGGGCTGGCCCGGGTTGCCCAGCGGCCAGCAGCAGGGCTGGCCAGACGGACCGGACCGCACCGGCAAGGGTGCCGGCGGCGGTTCTACCGGCCGCATGGGACTGCCGCATTCTGCGGTGGAAGGCAGCGGCTGCAGCGTCAAGCTGGGCGCTGGCCTTGGCAGACGTGGAAGCCGTGCCTGGCGTTCGCTCCCTGCCACGCGCAAGCGGATCGGGCTGGGACGCGCCGGCAACTCAAGCCGGTGCGCCTTGCCGACCACTGCGTTCTTGCTGATCCCCATGCGGCGGCCGATCTCCGCCGTCGAGTGCCCCTCGTCCCACAAGGCACGTAGGCGGGCGATGCTGTCGTCGGCCCAATCGAAGCTGGCCATGCCGCTTACCCCTGACCCAGAAGGTTGGCGGAGGGCTGCGTCTCCCTGCGCTGCTGAGGGCTGCTGCCGTCTAACACCGCCAGCAGGGTGGCTACGCTATCCTCGCCACTAGAGCAGGCGATGAGAACACGGTCGTGAGCGCGCAAGTCGGGCGTCATGACACGCCCTCCGACACCGTGGACTCTGCCAGCGATGACGCCTCATCGTCCTGCCTGTCATCGGCACTGGCCACGGCCCGCGCGAAGTCCGGATGCAGCACCAGCATCCAGTCCGCCGCCTTCTGCGCCGCGGCGGCGGCACGGAACACGGCTCGCTTGTCCTCCTTGAGTACGCCCAACCAGGACTGGACGTAGCTGGCGTGGTTCTCCATCTCGCAGGGCAGGCCCAGCACCGTGCCGACCATGCACGAGGTCAGTTCCGCGATCAGCTCCCCGAAGCTATAGGCACGGCTGCCGAACCGCCCGCTCAGGTCCCGGTTCAGCCGGCGTTCGTGACCACTGGCATGGGCTGTCCCATGCAGCAGCGTGGCAGCGTATGCCTCCGGCGAACGGAAAGAAGAGGCCACCGGCATCGCTATGAAATCCAGCGTCGGGCTGTAGAACGCCTGGTCGCCGCCGGTCCGCACCCGCACGCCGCTGCGGGCCACGATCAGCTCCGGCGCTTCCGGCTTGCGCCAAGGCGCCTCGTCCAGCGTCGGCGGCTGATACAGCGCGATGCCTTCAACCTGGCTTGCGTGAAAGGCGGTGAAGCCCCGCAGCAGCGGCACCCGGCGCACGGTGGCCTCGCCTTCGCCACCCTCCGGCCGCTCATGCACGTCGAGGCGCTTGAAGAACACGATCGGCGTGCCGCGCTCGCCGGCCCGCACCTGCCACCCGCGCTCGGCTGCCTGCCGATAGGTGATCCAGCGCGGGTCGTCGCTGCCATGTGCATACTGCGTCATCGCCAGCAGCACGGCGTTCACGCCGCGGTAAGCCCGGCCGCTGACCGCGTTGCAGGGCATCCCCGGCATCGTGGTGCGCGCACCCGCCACCCAGGGCCGGCGCCAGGGCGCGGTGCCCGCTTCGAGCGCGGCGACGATGCGGTCTGTCACCGCCTGGTAGTGGTCCGGGGTGCTCGTGCTGCTGCTACGCCGTGCCGTTGCGTTCCTTGCCATCGTGGGGTGCTCCTTTCCTTGAACACCTTCCCCGGCGCCGCGGCCCGGCGGCCGGGGCAAAAGCGCGCGAAGCGCGGGACCGCAAGCCACGCGCAGCCGGGCCGCTTGGCCCGGGGAGCATGGCGCGGACCCACCCTTTGCCGCGGACGACGGGCTGCGGCAGCCCTTCCGCTCTCCCCATCCATCGCCAACCTTCATTCCTCCCCCCTGCCCTTCCTTCCGGCTCATCGTCTTTCCCGCAACCTGTCCCAGCCCGGTCCTCGTCACAGCAGCCGTCCTTGCACAGGCCGCGCAGCCGAAAGGGACGCCGCCATCCCCGGCAACGCCACGCAGGCGAGCGGCAACGGTTTGCTGTGCCGGCCATCCCAGGTCAGTGCCGTGCATGGGCTGAGCAGGCCGCGGCGCATCGCCAGCACGTCGCGGGCGATGCAGGCGTTTTCGTTGCCGCCGCCCGGCCTGCAGCAGGGCTGGCCAGCGCGTGCGGAACAACGCGGACAATCCAGGAGCAGGGCGGGGTCGGTCGGCCACTCGGCAGCGCAGCGGCGGCACTGCACCGGCCCGATGGCGAGCGGGTGTTGAACGAGGCGAAGGGTCTGCATGGTGCTCGGTCCCTTTCAGGGTTCTGAACACCTCCCCAGCCCCGCATCCCGGACCCGGCGGCAAAGGCGCGCCGGCTTCGGCGCGGGACGCGCGAGACCAGCGCAGCGGCTCGCGTGCCCCACCCTTTGCTGCCGGGGCCGGGATGCGGTAGCTGTCCCTGCCCTTCCTCCCGTTCTCAGGGGTTTCCTGCCCCGCCTTTCATCCCTCTACGCCGCGTCCCCAACGCCGAACTGTGTTCACAATGAACACAGCCCAGGGCTGGCGGGGTCGCCGATCCACAGCGGCGCGATGGCCGGCGCAGGTTGCGGAACAGGGCGGGGCGCCGGCTTCGCCTTCGGGTGCAGCGTGCGCGACCAGCGGACCTTGCGAACGTGTGCGCCGCGGTTGCTGCGCGGCCGGCCGGGGAGATGCCAGCTATGGCCGCCTGCAAGGCCGTCCCGGTTCCACCCCGCTGCCCGAAGGCTGGTGCCATCCTCGGTTTCGTGGGTGTAGGTGATGATGGACCTGAACCCGGCACGCTCGGCCGCACGGCTGGCGGCCCCGTACAGCATCGAGGCTGCGTTCCAGCACAGCAGAGATGCAATGTCGCGCCTCACGCACAGGCGGTTCACCTCGACGATGCCGCGGCCGTTGAAGGCGCGGGCCACCGGATTGCCGACCGTCGCGACGCCAATGAGCTGGTGGCCATTGGCAACGCCGAGGCCAAATCGCCATGCCACCGGCGGCGGGCAGTGCGCGTGATGTCGGGCGATGAAGGCCCGTGCCTGCGCGAAGTTGATCGGCCGCAGTTCGAGCTGCCAGTCCAGCATGGGATGGCAGCCCTGGCCGTCGCTGACCCGGCGCAGGCGATGGCCGGTCAGCGCTTCGGCGCCAAGCCGGCGTAGCAGGTCGCGCCCCCAGGCTGGGTCCTCGTCCATGCCGGCCGAGACGCTTTCCAGCAGCGCCTGGCAGCAGGTGTCTAAATGGAAATTGCCGTCCGTCCAGATGTCCACGATCTCCAGCACCTCGGGCTGGTCACAAAACCAGCAGGGGGCAACCGGAGAAGGGGCATGTTGCACGGGGGCGGTGCTCATGCGGGCCTGCCTGTGGGCGGGACGGGCGGGTCCTGGAAGTCCGGGTGCAGCACCGGCAGGTCGGCCATCGGCAGCGCGTCACAGTCGAGCAGCACGTACTCGCAGCCGAGCTTGCGCGCGTAGCGCATCACGGCAACCAGGTCGGCCGGGACCGATGCGATGGGCGCCTCGCTGCCCCAGATGAACCAGCCGTGGCGGGTGCGCCCGCCCAGGATTTCGGCGTTGCGGTTGCGAGGGTCGCGCACCGCCTCGTCCGTGGTCTGCTCGTCCAGCCACGCCCAGGTTTCGGGAGACAGATGGCCGCTGGAAGCGTCCAGGAACCGGCGGGCGCTCATGCCGTGCCCCCCTGCCGGCATCGGGGAAACAGGAACGGACGTCGTGCTGTGTGCATGGGCATGGCATAGCTCCAGACATGCAGAAGCCCGCACGAGGCGGGCTTTCAGCTTGGAAAGAACGGGTCGGAATCTACTCGTAACGCGGCCGTGCCGCGGGGAAGCCGACCGGGAGGCTGGCCGCCTGCAGGACCTGGACCTCATAGATGCCCTGGCTGGTGGAGGCGTGCTTGGGCGGGCGGCCCTGGTTCAGCGGTGCCAGCTTCGGCACCAGCTCGGCCGCGTAGGCGTCGGCCTGCTGCTCGGTCAGGAAGGACCGCGGCGTGCCGCCCAGGGTGCGGTACATGTCGGGGTCGGTGACAAGCTCGCCCTCGTCATACCACCAGCCACCCTCGGCCGACCCGCCATAGCTCTGGCTGGTGAGGTAGCAGCCCACCCAGAACAACGCCTGTTCCGAAACCTGGTCCGGCACGTCGCCGACCCGCTTGTTGATGGCCGTCACCGGAACGCCTCCCGCATCGGCGGGCCCGCCACCGTGGAGGCAAGGTCGGACATAAAGCCAGGTGCCGCCACGAGGGCATACAGCACGCCTGCCAGAAGCATCGCGCCCAGCACCAGGCGCACCTTCTCGATCGTTCTCATCACTGCCATCCCTCTGCTCTGCCTTCATCACCTGAAGACACCGCCCGGCAGCCGCGTCGGGACAGGGGGTGCAGGGGGCGCGCAGCGCGGGCCGCTTGGCCCTTGCCCCTTGCGGCCCCTGGCACGACGCGGCAGGGCCTTCCCTACCCTGCCCGCGTCAGCCCACCCCCCTGCCCCCTTTTTCCTCCTCCTCGTCTACCTGGATCAGGCACATCCAGCCGTTTACCCTGAGCCTCTCGCCGTCGTTGGTGAGCAGCACGAACCGGCTATCCAGGTCCCACTGCCCGTCCTCCTCCCG
>DASWOJ010000275.1:0-5006 GCA_036398775.1 Acetobacteraceae bacterium | reverse complement strand
GCACATAGTCTGGTAGCTGGGGGCTGACGAATGAGTGACGCGGCACTCGGCGCGCCCTCCAGGCGCGGCAGCATCCTGACGCGCGGGCTGGAGCTGCTGCCAGGCCTAGCCCTGCTGCTGGCCATCGGTTACGCCGGCAAGCTGACTGAGGGTGCAATCACTGCCTGGGGCAAGGCGCATGCGACGCCGGTGCCCAACATCGAATACGTGCTGTGGGCCATCCTGTATGGGCTGGTGATCGCCAACGTGTTCGGCATCCCGCGCATCTTCCGAGCCGGGGTGGCGACCTACGAGTTCTGGCTCAAGCTCGGCATCGTGCTGCTTGGCGTGCGCTTCCTGCTGGGCGACGTGCTGCGGTTGGGCGGAACCTCACTGGTCCTGGTCGCCGCGGAGCTGGCGGCATCCATGCTCATCATGACCTGGCTCGGCACCCGGTTCGGCCTGCGGCCCAAGCTAGTCAGCCTGCTCGCCATCGGCAGCTCGATCTGCGGCGTTTCCGCGATCATCGCCGCCCGCGGCGCCATCCGCGCCCGGGAAGAGGACGTGGCCCTTGCCATGGGCAGCATCCTGCTGCTGGGCGCGGTCAGCCTGGTGCTGTTCCCGGTCATCGGCCACCTCGCTGGCATGGGCGACCACGCTTATGGCCTGTGGGTCGGCCTGGCGGTGGACAACACCGCGGAGGCGACGGCTGCAGGCGCCATCTTCTCGGACGAGGCGGCGCGCTATGCCGTGCTGGCCAAGACGACCCGCAATGCCACCATCGGCTTCGTCGTGCTGGGCTACGCTCTCTATTGGGCCGCACGCGGCGAGGGCGAGCGGATCGGCAACAAGGCCGCCTTCCTGTGGGCCAAGTTCCCGAAGTTCGTGCTTGGCTTCCTGGCGATCTCGCTGCTGGCAACCCTGGGCGCATTTAGCCAAGCGCAGTCGGCAAACCTGGCATCCTTGTCGCGTTGGGCATTCCTGCTGACGTTTGCCGGGGTCGGCCTATCTACTGACCTCCGTGCCTTGCAATCGCAGGGCTGGCGACCCGTGGCGGTCGCCGTGAGCGGCATGGCAGCCATCGCCGTGCTGACCTTTGTTGCCGTGGTGGGCGTCGAACACCTCGGATTGCTGTGAGGACTGCCACATGACCGCCCTGCCTGCCAACGCCCCTTTCCCGCCCGACGCCATTGCGGCGCTGAACAAGGTCATCGGCGACACCAGCCCGACCCAGCGGAGCTGGCTCAGCGGCTTCCTGGCTGGGATCGAGGCGGCGACTGCCGGCCCGGCCGTCGCCGCCGTGCCCGTCGTGCGTCCGGCGCTGACCGTGCTGTTCGCAACTGAGTCCGGCAACTCCGAGGCATTGGCTCGCAAGGCCGCGAAGGACGCGGGCCGCCTCGGTTTCGCTGCCCGCGCACTGGACGCCGCCGACGCGACGCCGGCCGACCTGGCCAAGGCGCGCAACTTGCTGGTTATCGCCAGCACCTGGGGCGAGGGCGAGCCGCCGCAACGCGCGACCGGTCTGCTCGGCGCGCTCCTGGCGGACTCCGCGCCGCGGATGGAGGGCGTGACCTATGCCGTGCTGGCCCTCGGCGACCGTTCCTATGCCCAGTTCTGCGAAACCGGCCGCGTGCTGGACGAGCGCCTGGCCGCCCTGGGTGCCCACCGTGCCGCGCCGCGGCTGGACTGCGACTTGGAGTATGACGCACCTGCCGCGGAGTGGCTGGCGAAGACGCTGAAGGAGTTGCGCGGGGAGCAGGACGCGCCGGCCGCAAGCGTCATCCATGTGGACTTCGGCCAGGCTGCCGCCCCTGCCTACGATAAGTTGAACCCATTTGCGGCGGAAATCTCCGACCTGGTGAACCTGAACAGCAGCCGCTCCGGCAAGCAGACCTCGCATGTCGAGCTTTCGCTGGCCGGCTCGGGCCTGACGTATGAGCCGGGCGACGCCATCGGCGTGGTGCCGCGCAACGATCCGGCTGCCGTGGATGCCGTGATGTCCGCTGCCGGGCTGCAGGGCGACATTGCCCTGCACGAGACGCTGATGGCCAAGCATGACGTTGCCACCCTGACCGGGCACCTGGTCCGCGGCCTGGCGGACGTGACGGGCGACAAGGCGCTGGCGGCACTGGCCGGGGATGCCGGGAAGCTGGCGGAGTTCCTGCCGGGCCGGCACGTGGTGGATCTGCTGGAAGCCTACCCGAACCGGCTGACCGCGCCGCAGTTGACCGGGCTGCTGCGCGGCCTGCCGTCGCGGCTTTACTCCGTGGCCAGCAGCCAGAAGCTGGTCGGCGAGGAGGCGCACCTGCTGGTCAGCGCCGTGCGGTATCACACGCACGGGCGGAACCGGGGCGGCGTCGCGTCCACCGACATCGCCGACCGGCGCAAGGTCGGCGACAGGCTGCCGATCTATGTGAAGCCGAACGCGCATTTCCGCCTGCCGTCCGACCCGGCGGTGCCGATCATCATGATCGGCCCCGGCACCGGCGTCGCCCCGTTCCGCGCATTCATGCAGGAGCGCGACGCTTTGGGCGTGCAAGGACGGAGTTGGCTGTTCTTCGGCGAGCAGCGCTACACCCATGACTTCCTGTATCAACTGGAATGGCAGGACCTGCTGGCCCGCGGGCTGCTGACCCGGATTGACGTTGCGTTCAGCCGCGACCAGGACAAGAAGATCTATGTGCAGCACCGCCTGTGGGAGCGCCGCCAGGACCTGCACGCCTGGATGCAGGACGGCGCCCACGTTTATGTCTGCGGCGACCAGTCCCGCATGGCGAAGGATGTGCACGCCACCCTGCGCGACGTCATCGCCGACGGTTCCGCCATCACCCCCGAGGCGGCCGAAGCCCAATTGAGCGACATGAAACGCGCCGGCCGCTATCTGCTCGACGTTTACTAGGCAGGCTTGCGCAGCCCGTCACGAAGGTGGCCTGCGGCCGTGCCAGCCTGCTTAGCTTTTCATCCGTGTGCAAACCTCCAGAGGTTTGTTTAGGAGGCATCCCATGCCCGACACCGCCGCACCGCCTCTCTCCAAGAACGAGATCATCAAGAGTGGCAGCCGCGCCCTCCGCGGCGGCATCGCCGAGGGCCTGACCCAGGCCTGGACCGGCGCCCTGGCCGAGGACGACACCCAGCTCACCAAATTCCACGGCATCTACCAGCAGGACGACCGCGACCTGCGCTCCGAGCGCGGGCGCAAGCGAATGGAGCCGGCGCTGAGCTTCATGGCCCGCCTCCGCATTCCAGCCGGGCGCGTCACGCCGGAGCAGTGGCTGCAACTGTCGGAAATCGCGCGGGAGCGGGCCAGCGGCACCCTACGCCTGACCACGCGGCAGACCGTGCAGTATCACGGCATCATCAAGGGCAACCTGCAGCCCGCCATCAAGGCGATCAGCGACGCCCTGCTCGACACCAGGGCGGCCTGCGGCGACGTGAACCGCAACGTGATCGCCACCTCCAACCCGTACGAGGGTCCGGCCCATGCGGCGGCGCTGGACCTGGCGAAGACCCTGAGCGACAGCCTGCTGCCGCGGACACGTGCCTGGCACGAGATCTGGCTGGGAGAGCAGCTCGTTGCCGGCGGCGAGCCGGAGGAGGAGCCGCTGTACGGCCTCACCTACTTGCCGCGCAAGTTCAAGATCGCCATCGCCGTGCCGCCGCAGAACGACGTGGACGTGCATGCGCACGACCTCGGCTATGTCGCCATCGTCAGGGACGGGGTCACCGTCGGCTACGACGTGCTGGTCGGCGGCGGCATGGGCATGACGCACGGCGAGCCCGACACCTTCCCGCGCACCAGCGAGCCGCTGGGTTACTGCACGCCCGACCAGGCGCTGGGCGTGGCGGAGGCTGTGATGCGGGTGCAGCGCGACAACGGCAACCGCAGCGTCCGCAAGCTTGCCCGGCTGAAATACACTATCGAGCGCATGGGCCTCGACGCCTTCCGGCAGGAGGTCGAGGGCCATCTCGGCTACGCCCTGGCGCCCGCGCACGGCGCGTCGTTCACCGGCACCGGCGACCGGCTGGGCTGGCACGAGGCCGGCGGCCTCTGGCATTACGGCCTGTTCGTCGAGAACGGCCGGGTGACGGACACCGCGGACCGGCGCCTGATGTCCGGCCTGCGCGCCATCGCCAACATCCACCGCTGCGAATTCGTCCTGACCGCCAACCAGAACCTGATGATCGCGGGCGTGGCGGCCGAGGACAAGGCCAGCATCGAGAGCGCCTTGGCTGAATACACCCTGGACCGCGGCGTATCGCGGCTGCGCCAGCGCGCGATGGCCTGCGTGGCGCTGCCGACCTGCGGCCTGGCCCTGGCGGAAAGCGAGCGCTACCTGCCCAGCCTGGTGACGAAGCTGGACGCCCTGATGGCGGAGGCTGGCCTGGCGGAGGACGAGATCGTGTTCCGCATGACCGGCTGCCCCAACGGCTGCGCCCGGCCATATCTGGCGGAGGTCGCGATGGTCGGCCGCGGTCCCGGCCGCTACCACCTGTATCTAGGCGGCGCTTTCGACGGCACCCGCTTGAACAAGCTGTATCGGCGGGATGTGGACGAGGCGGCGATCCTGGCTGCGCTCGGCCCGTTGCTGCACGCCTATGCCGCGGACCGGCAATCTGGGGAACGGTTCGGCGACTGGAGCATCCGCGCCGGGCACGTCCAGGCGACGACGGCAGGCAACCGCTTCCACGAGGACCTGGGGGAGGCGGCATGATGGGCGTCGTGGAGGCGCGCGGAAGCGGAGGCGGACGGATGGGACCCGCTTGCCGGTCCCGAATGGGCCATGCCGGCGGGACGGGTTACGCTGCTGGAGACGGCGCGCCTCGGCGCTTGCACCGCGGCAGTGCTGCTGGCCTGAATCCGGCAGCGTTTCACTAGGCAAACCTCTGGATCTCGCCAGAGGAAAAGCTAAGCAGGCCTATGCGGCCTGGCATGGCCGCTGGCCGCACAAACTTGCTTAGGATTTCTGCCCGCTTCAGCCGGTGACAGCGCCGAGAGACGTCTAGAACAGCCCCTCGATCTGCCCGTC
>DASWOJ010000274.1:0-2830 GCA_036398775.1 Acetobacteraceae bacterium | reverse complement strand
AGGTCAGGGTGATGGCCTTGTTCGCGAGAACCGGGGCCTGGATGGGTTTGCGGTCAGCCGGAGACACCGAGATTTGGGTCAAGCGCAGGCTCGCTCCTCGATTAGGGTTCCAGTGAGGGAGTTGGGGTGGGCTTCGCTGATACGCACCGGCACGATGCGGCCGATGAGGTGTTCCGGCCCTTCGGCATGCACCGGCTGGAGCCAGGGGGTGCGGCCGCCGATCTGCCCTGCACGGCGGCCGGGATGGGTGAACAGCACGTCCACCAGGCTGCCTTCCTTGCCGGCGTTGAACGCGGTCTGCTGTTCGCGCAGCAGCGCCTGCAATTCCTGCAGCCGGCGGTCCTTGGTCGCCTCGTCCACCTGGGCGCCGGCACCGGCGGCGGGAGTTCCGGGGCGCGGCGAGTATTTGAAGCTGAACGCGCTGGCGAAGCCCACTTCGCGCACCAGCGCCATCGTGGCCTGGAAATCCGCCTCGGTCTCGCCCGGATGGCCGACGATGAAATCGGAGGACAGCGCCAGATCCGGCCGCGCCGCGCGCAGTCGCGCCACCAGATCGAGATACTGCGCCGCCGTGTGCCGGCGGTTCATGGCATGCAGGATGCGGTCGGAACCGGACTGCACCGGCAGGTGCAGGAACG
Organism: Acetobacteraceae bacterium; assembly: GCA_036398775.1. Taxonomy (GTDB): domain Bacteria; phylum Pseudomonadota; class Alphaproteobacteria; order Acetobacterales; family Acetobacteraceae; genus DASWOJ01. Next base: position 2,192 of record DASWOJ010000274.1, on the reverse strand, counting down.
GCATCAGCGCCGGCAGGTCGCCATGTGCCGCGATCAGTTCGTCATCCATGTCGCGCGGGTGGGAGGTGGTGTAGCGGATGCGTTCCAGCCCCGGAATGCGGGCCAGGGCACGGGCCAGCCGCCCCAGAGTGCCAGGCCGGCCGTTCTCGTCCACCCCGTGCCAGGCATTGACGTTCTGGCCGAGCAGCGTGATCTCCCGCGTGCCCTGCGCCACCAGCCGGCATGCCTCGGCCAGGATGGCGGCCTGGCTGCGGCTGCTCTCGGCGCCGCGGGTGTAGGGCACCACGCAGAAGCTGCAGAACTTGTCGCAGCCTTCCTGGATGGTCAGGAACGCCGTCAGCCCCTGCGGCGCGGAGGCTTCCGGCAGATGGTCGAACTTGTCCTCGGCCGGGAAATCCGTCTCGATCACGGCGCCGGCGGCGCGGCTGGCGCGGGCCACCATCTCCGGCAGGCGGTGATAGGTCTGCGGGCCCAGCACGATGTCCACGAACGGCGCGCGCGCCAGGATCTCGGCGCCCTCGGCCTGCGCCACGCAGCCCGCCACCGCCAGGATCATGCGATGGCCCTGCTGCCGCCGCGCCTCCTGCAACACCCGCAGCCGGCCGAGTTCGGAGAACACCTTCTCCGCCGCCTTGTCGCGGATATGGCAGGTGTTGAGGATGACCATGTCGGCGTCATCGGGCATCCCGGTGGGCGCGAAGCCCAGCGGGGCCAAAACGTCCGCCATCCGCCCGCTGTCATAGACGTTCATCTGACAGCCCCACGTGATCATGTGGAGGCGGCGGGTATTGACGGTGTTCCGTACGCTCATGCCTGTCCTTGTCCTGCCGGATTCCGCGGCGTCCATTGCTGTGTCCCGCCCGGGCTGTGCAGCCGGTGCGGTGCAGGAATGGGCAGACGAGGGCGGCGGGTCAAGCACAAGGGCGGATTTGAGCCTCCTGGATATGGGCACAGTGTCGCAGAGATGGCGGTGTGCCTGTCAACCGACAATGCCGCGCCGCAAGAAAAGCTTCATGCGTACGCAGGACTGCCGTCCTGTTGCGCAACGCTGGCGCCGGGCGCCGGACCGATGGGTGTCGCCGGGCGGTTCTGCCGCAAGGTGGCCGCCCCCTCCGCCACGATCTTCCAGGTGGCCTGGGCCAGCGCCTTGCGGCTGGCATAGGCGGCGGGGTCGATCGGCTGGTGCAGCAGCACGGTGACGCCGAGGCCCTGGTGCTGCGCCAGCCGCCAGAAATGCGAGCCGATCTCCATGTCCCCATACCAGGCGAACAGCGGCCGCGTCGCCCGGCCGGTGGGCAGCCCGGCCAGCCGGTCGTACACCACCGAGACCGGCTGGACGATCGGCGTGGCGCCGAGCGGCGTGACCGCCAGCTCCGCCACCGACAGGAAGGCCGAGCGGAACGGCAGCACGCGGGAGCCGTCGCTGGTGGTGCCCTCGGGGAACAGCACCAGATTGTCCCCGCCGGCCAGCCTGGCCCCCATGTCGTCCCGCTCCCGCCCGGTGGCGGCGCGGGTGCGGCGCACATAGAGGGTGCGGCCGAGCCGCGCCACGGTCCGGATCACCGGCCAGCGCGCGACATCCTCCTTGGCGATGAAGCAGGCGGACAGCCGCCCGCCCAGCACCGGAATGTCGAGCCAGGAGGAGTGGTTGGAGACGAAAACCACCGGCCTGCCCTCCACATCCGCATCCGCCACCGTGCCGATCACGCGAACGTGCATGCCGATCAGGCGGCACAGCGCCGCCCAATAGAGCCGTGCGAACAACACCTTGGGCGCTCCCGGCAGCGGCAGCAGGCAGGCCTGGACCGGCATGCACAGCAGCGTCCAGCCCAGGGCCAGCGCGGCCCGGCGCGCGGCGCGCTGCTTGCGAACGAGACCGCGCTGGACCGGCATGACGATGCCGGACCAGGCCGCGTCGTCCGCCTTGTCGTCCGGGTCGCGCAACAGCGGGATGCGCTTGGCCTTCAGGCGGTTTGGGGTGATATCCATGGGGCGGCGATTACTCCGGGAGGACCGAACCGACAATGAAGGCATCGTGACGGTTCGTTGACGCGCTTGCAAAACATACGGCGTGCCGTGCTGGCGGCATGCGCGCTCTCGGTTGCGCTGTCGACCGGCACGGTCCCCCGGGCGGGACGCGCCGCCGAGGCGCTGCGCTACACCGTCACCGTCGCCCCCACCGGCGATTCCGC
>DASWOJ010000273.1:0-26463 GCA_036398775.1 Acetobacteraceae bacterium | reverse complement strand
AGCACGTCCACCGGTTATCATGGCGTCGTCGCCTTGCATCATGTCCACCCGCACCGGCAGGTCCGCGGCAAAGCTGGCCAGGCGGTCCTCACCGGGCTGGATGGCGGGCAGGCGCGCGTCGCCGATGAAGGCGGGGCCGTCCACCCCGGCCTCATACAGCGTCGCCAAACCTGGGGGCAGCGCACCGGAACCGTCGTTGGTCAGCAGCACCGCGACCAGCGGATGCAGCGGGTCGGCATCCCGCCGGTAGAGCGCCACGCGCCGAGCCGGCACCGGCCGGTCGGCCAGCGGCAGCAGCAGGCTTTCGCCGGAGGCCGCCGACACCTTGGCTGCCAAGCGGAACCGCACCTGCGCCGCCGCCTGTTGCACCACCGCCGGCGGCGGGCGCACCGGGACTGCGGGTGCAGCCATAACGCGGGGGAGGGCCATTACCGGCGCGGCAGGCGGCGGCGGCGGCGCCCCGCCCGCCCCATCCTCCTCCTGGTCCTGCGCCACCTTCCCGCGCCCGCCGACTGCCCCGGCGTCCACCGCGGGCGTCAGGCGGTTCGGCACCTCCACCGGCGCCTCCGGCCGGCTGGTGAACACCGCCTCATACAGGAGCTGGTGATACAGCACGGGCTGGCCGCTGGTCAGCACGACCTCCACGTCCCGCCAATCCCGCCCGCTCAGGTTCTCGACCACGGCGAAGGCTTGCAGCCGGGCCGGGCCATCCTGCCCCTCGGGTGGAACGGTCAGGCGGTAGGACGCCTTCCACACCGGCGCCGGCACGACGTAGCCGAACCGAACCGTGCGCGTCCCGCCGGCCCCGAGCGCCACCTGCAGCGTCCGCCGGTCCTGCACCCGCTGCACCGCGATGGCCCGCAGCGCCGCGGCGACCTGGCTGCGCAGCACGTCCGATTGCAGGTCCAGGCCCGGCGTGTCCTCCAGCACAAGGGTCTCGATCCCAGTTGACGTCGCAAGCGTCAGGCGATGCCGGGTCAGCGTGCCGCCATTGTTGGGCAGCGCGGCCTCGAATGGCGTCACGGCCAGGATCGTGCCGGACACGCCGCCGGATACGCCAGCACCGGGGACGCTCACCGCCTCCCCGACCAGCGCGCCAAGCAGCGCCTCGGGCGAGGCAAAAGCGTCGGGGCCGAAGGGCAAGGTGCGGAAGCTTTCCGACAAGGGCTGCCGCCCCGGCAGGCGCACGCTGGCCGGGCTGCCGGCGGGGTCATCCACCTGCAGCGACTTGAGCACGTCGTCCACCTGGTCCAGCGGCACGTCGAGCGGCAAAGTGGCCGCGCCGTCCACTTCGGCCGCGAACAGGAATTGGCCGACGCCACCGGTGGACAGCGTCACCCGGGTGAGCGCCGGCTCCGCCGCGCTGGCCGGGACCGCAGCGGCCACGAACACGATGGTTCGCAGCAAGACAGCCGGCTTGGTGGTGGTCCGCATGACTGCATCCCCTCTTGGCAGCCGTAGTTTCCCTGCCCTCCGCCACCCTGGCAAGCGGCAGACAGGGGTCATACGGTCCCACCGCGGTGCGGGTCAGCGTCGCGCGGCAAGCAGGAGCCATCAACGCCGCTGCGCGTTCGACGCAGTATATCCCCAGCGAAGCAGACAGGAGGACAGGATGGGTTCACTCGACGAATTGGCCGCCCGGCATGGCGTGAGCGCCGGGGCCGTGCAGGCGCTGCAGGACGCCTTGCACCGCGGCAACGGACGCATGGCGCAGTTCAGCCATCCCGAGCTGGGCGGCATGGGTCAATGGTCGGCGGGTGGCATGACGCAGGTGGGCGACATGTTCAACGCATCCTTGCGCGACCGTGTCGCAGCACTTTGCGCAGAGCTGGCGGCCATGCCGGCAGACACCCTGGCCCCCGCCGCATCCCGGCGTGAGTGGTGGCCGGCAGAATTTGGTCAGCCCTCCGCCGCCGGGTCGCAGGACGGGATGCGCTACGCCTGCTTTCCCGACGCGCGCCGCGTGGTGATGGAGCAGGACGGCGCCGTCACGGTCCATGACAGCGGCGACCACCGGATCAGCGGCGTGTCCCAGGCTCAGGGGGCAGGGCAGGACTTGGTGTTCCTCAGCCAGGTCGGGCGTATCCGCGCATCGGATCTGCCGGTAGTGCGCTGACGACCGGTTTATCCCAAGATTAAGGACTCCCACCTTCGCTATCTGTGAAAGGTGTGGGAACGGAGGTGGCGGAGTGGTCCGGTCCCATGCGGCGTCCGGCTCAACAGGCTGCAGCTGTTGGTTTCACCTACCCAACCTCGGCGGCGCGCAATGGTGGTTGCGCGCCGCCGTTGCATTTAGGCAGCCTTGCGGCGGCGGAGGCAGATGCCGATCAAACTGGCGCCGAGCAAGGCGGCGCTGGCTGGCTCGGGGACCGAAACGCCGGGCACGAACTCGAATGCGGACGATGTCGAGGTGGCAATCACTTCGTCGAAGCCTTGAAGCAAGCCCTCATGAATTGTGACGAACGCGGACGTCGTCCCATTGGCTTGGAAGCTGCCGCCGGCGGCTTTCGCAACATCGGCGCCGGTGACAGTAAGTGCCTCTAGCAGGATGCCGTTGGAGTAGAAATCCAGGTTCAAGCTGTTGTAGGTGTCCACCGTGCCCCAGAGCAGGTTGAACGTGTTGGTCGTGTTGAGCAGACCGTAATTGATGGTTACGTTGTCGCTGGGCTGCGCGGCAAGATAGTTGCTCTGGCCGAGGTTCGTGCCGTTGAAGGGCGACACCACGACACCGCTTACCGAACCCGAGTAAACGCCCGCGTGCGGGATAGCCACATTCGGCTGGAACGTGATGGCGCCGCCGTTGCCGAGCGCGATCGGCGTGGTCGAGACAAGGCCGTTGATGCCGGCAGTGCCGAAATAGCCCAACGTGAAAGGCGAGCTGGCCGCGCCAGCAGCGCTTGTCGCAGTGAGGGTATCGGTCCCGAGCGGCCCGATGGCGATTGAGCCAGCGTTGGCGGGATTGAGTGTGTAAGACGAGACAGCAAGAACGGCTGCTACCATAAAGTAACGAGAGCAAGACATAGAAATATCTCCCTATGTGCAAGTGGCACTCACAGAGACTATGGCAGTCCATATTATAGATGAATATGCAAATATCAATTCACTGTCGGTATTGGGCGATCAAACGGATCCATTCTTAGGAATGAACTTTTGCAAAACCTCGGCTATAGCTTTGATTTTTAGTAGATAGTATTTTGGATGTATTGCCTTAACAGCAAGACCTGTAACGCAGGCAACGAAGCGCGCGGTAATCGTATGAGTTGAGGAAAGCGTGCAGAGGTGCACGGCAGCACAAAGCAACAGGGCATGACCCGAGCCTCGGCGAAGGCGCCGATAGCCGACGTCTAGTGATCGTCGGTTTCCTGGGGCCGCAACCGGTCAGACCGTTCCGCAGGCCATCGCGTAGCGCAACCCGTCGAACGGCCAGTCGAGCGTCCGCAGCAGGATGGCGTCGCTTCCGCCCGGGTCGTCCACGGCGCCTGAGGTGCAGCCCCACTCATAGGAATGGTTCAGCATGTAGGCGCTCCGCCGTCCGGCGGCGCGGTCCACCTGCCGCACGGCATCCGCGTAAGGGCTGGACAGCCGGGCTGACAGCACTCGCGACCGTTCCTCGGCATGCCGCACTCCATGCCGCGTATAGGTCCGATTACCGGCATCCAGCACCAGCCGCAGCCGGACCGGCTCCGCCAGGGCCGATACGACGGCCGGCTCGGCGGCGCCCCGGGCGTCTATGACGGGGATCGCGGGCAGGGTCACCGGGCGGCCTTGCGGGTGTTGAATTCGGCAACCAGCCGGTCGGTCTCGGCCTGGGTGGGCCGCGGCGCCGGAATGTGGGACGCGCTGGGGCCGCGCGGCAGGCTCGTCTCCGCGCCCTCGACCAATGCCCGCGGGATGTCGGACAGGAAGCGGCTGGGCTTCCCAGCCCACTCGCGGCGGTGCCGAACCCAACTCAGGCGCAACGAGTGCCGGGCGCGGGTCAAGCCGACGTAGAACAGGCGCCGCTCCTCGTCCAAGGCGCCGTGCTGCTCGGCCTGCCAGTTGGGCCAGACGCCCTCCTCCAGTCCCGCCAGCAGGACGTGATCGAACTCCAGTCCCTTCGCCCGGTGCAGCGTCAGCACCTGCACGGCCTCCGCCCCATCCTCGCTGCTGGCGGCGTCGCCCAGCGCGGCGGCGTCGCAGTAGGCACCCACGTCCCCCGCCCGCTCCGCGGCGGCCAGCGCCGCGTTCCAGGGCCGTTGCAGCGCCGGAGAGGCCAGCCATTCCGCGGTCTCGCTGGCCTCGGCAGCCAGGCGCAGGGCGTCCGCCGGGTCGAGCCGCCGTCCGTCTACCCCGGCGCGTATCTCTGCCGCGACGCCCAGCACGGCCTCCAGCGACTGCCGCTCGACGGGCGTTGCCGGCATGGACGGTACGGCGGCGGCCAGCGCCAGGCCGTGCGCGGCGGCATGCTCCCGCAGCCGCCCGAACAGGGCGCCGCCGATGCCGCGGGCCGGGAAGGCGCAGGCCCGGCGGAAGGCATCGTCCGCCGCGGGATGCCAGGTGCAGCCGCCCTGCCCGCCCCTTCGGCTCATGGCCAGGCGCAGCCAGGCGATGGCCGCCAGGACCTCCTTGGGCGCGTCCGGCTCGCGGTCGGTCGCCAGCAGCGCCGGCACGCCGGCAGCGCGCAGGGCGGCCAGGATCGGTTCGGCGACGAAGCCGGCGCGGACCAGCACCGCGCATTCCCGCCAGGGCAGGTCCGGCTGGCGGCGGCGCAGCCCCTGCGCCCAGGCGGCGGCGGCCTGGCCCTCGGCCTCCGGCGTCGGCGCCTCGCGTATGCTGATGGGGGCGCCGGGCGCCGCCTTCGGATCGGCCGGGCGCAGCGCCTTGGGCAGCGCCGCCGGGTCCTGGGCGGCGACCGCGTTCGCAGCCGCCAGGATGGTGGGCGTCGAGCGGTAGTTGGTTTCCAGCTTCAGCGGCGGCGGCGCCGCCGGATGGTCCTTGCCGAAGCGGCGGATGTGCGACACGTCCGCCCCGCGCCAGCCATAGATCGCCTGCAGGTCGTCGCCCACCGCGAACACCCGCCCCGGCGCCCCGGCCAGCAAGCGCAGCAGGGCGTGCTGGGCGTGGTTGGTGTCCTGGTATTCGTCCACCAGCACCTCCGCCCACCGGCGGGACCAGCGCTCCGCCAAGGCCGGGTCCGCCCGCATGGCGGCGACCGGCACCGCCAGCAGGTCGTCCAGGTCCAGCGCCGGGCGGGCCAGCAGCGCCGCACGGTAGCCCGGCAGCGCCGCCGCCGCCCGCGCCAGCACGTCCGCATCAAACCGCGCCGACGCCGACGAGCGCGGCAGCCGCCGCGGGCTGTCCGCCAGCCCGTTCTTGAGCAGGGACACCGCCTCCTGCAGCAGGGCGCCCTCCTTGGCGTCCCTGACGCCTGCCGCCTGCATCAGCAGGGTCCGCGCGTCCCGCCCGCCCAGGATGGCGAAGCCGCGGGGCAGGCCGGGCACGGCCGCTCCGTCCTCCACCAGCAGCCGGGCCATCACGGCGTGGAACGTGCCGACCCAGCGCGGCGTGCGCTCTGGTCCTAGCAAGCGGTGCAGACGCCCGCGCATCTCGGCGGCGGCCTTGGTGGTGAAGGTAATGCACAGCAGGCGCCCGGGGTCCTCGCCGGACAGCACCAGATCAGCGACGCGCCGGGTCAACGTCTCGGTCTTGCCCGACCCGGCGCCGGCCAGCACCAGAACGGGGGCAGGCGCGGTCGCCGCCGCCCGCTGCGCCGGGTTGAGCGGTGCGAGATGCGGCGGGGCGGCCTGCCCGGCCGGCGCCTTCACCCGCTGGCGCCGACGCCGGACCCGCCGGCGGCCTCGGCAATGCCCAGCACGTCCGGGTCCCCGCAGAAGGCCGTCCGCTGTTCCGGCGTCATCAGCCGCCAGGCCGCGCGCAGCATGTCTGACAAGTCTCCGATTACCTGCCGCGTGTCGGACGTTTCGCCGTGCGCGGCGGCATAGGCGATGAAGGCGTCAATCCCCCGGTCTGTGACGTCGCCCTCGTCGGCATCCCTTTCCATGTGGCGTCCCCTTCTCTGCAGCCGGATGTTGCACCACCTCCGGCCGGAGTCTGCAAGCCGGGCATCTGAGACTGAGAGATCAGGTCAAGGCCGCTTGGTAAGTCCATCGCGCCGCGCTAAGATTGTTGCGGCTTGGGGAGGGCATCATGGTGCGTGGTTGGATGGCGGCGGCGCTGGTTGCATTGGCGGCGGCAGCGCCGGGCGTGGCCTGGGCGCAGGCGGAGCAGCAGGCGCTGGTGGACCGCTCGACGCTCGCAGCACAGGAGATGCTGAACGACCGCGACGGGACCGACGCCCAGGCGGTGCTGCGCCGGGCGCGGGCGGTGGTGATCTGCCCGCAGGTGCTGCGCGCCGGGTTTCTGCTGGGCGGCCAAGGCGGCAACTGCGTGCTGGTGGCGCGAGACGGCGGTGGGTCCTGGTCGGCGCCAGCCTTCTACGGCATGGGCGGCGGCAGCATCGGCTTCCAGGCGGGCCTCCAGGATGCGGAGGTGATGCTGTTCATCATGTCGGACCGTGGCCTGCGTGCGGTGATGGACAGCCAGTTCAAGCTGGGCGCCGACGCAACTGCCACCTTCGCCGACCTGGGCGGCGGGGTGGAGGGTGCGACCACCGCGGCGTTGCGGGCGGACATTGTCGGCTTTACCCGGTCACGAGGGTTGTATGCCGGGATTTCGCTTGGCGGCTCGCTGCTGGGCGTCAAATCCGAATGGAATGCCGCCTATTACGGCCGGCCTCTGGCGCCGCAACAGATCGTAGTGGGAATGGAAGGGACCAACCCTGCGGCCGACCCGCTGCGCCAGGTGCTGATCCGATATGGCGGTGCGGAAAAGCCTGCTGCGCCCCCGGCCCTGCCTCCGCCGACGCCGCTCAACACCGTCCCCCAGCGCAGCGCCCCAATCCAGCAACAGCCCCTGCCGCCCCGCCGCTATTGACGCCCGGTTAAGCTGGCCTCACTTCCCCTTCTCCCTCCGGGAGAGGGCCGGAGTGAGGGAAGGCCCCAAGCACCCCGGCGTCCCATGAAGAACACCCATGTCCGACGCCCCATTCTGGGACACTGTGCCCCTTGACGAGATGACACGCCCGCAATGGGAGTCGCTGTGCGACGGCTGCGGGCGTTGCTGCTTGCACAAGCTGCGCGACGATGACGACGGCGCATTATCGTGGACCAATGTGTCTTGCCGCCTGTTGGACGCCAACACCTGCCAATGCAGCAATTATGAGCGTCGGCAGGAGAAGGTGCCGGACTGCGTGAGCCTGACTCCGGCTGCGTTGCACGAGATAGATTGGCTGCCGCCGACCTGTGCGTATCGCCGGGTGGCTGAGGGCCGGGGATTGGCCTGGTGGCACCCGCTGGTATCGGGCGACCCGGCAACAGTACATGCGGCTGGAATCTCAGTACGAGGCCGCGTCGTAAATGAGCGGCGCGCTGGACCCCTGGAGCATTACATCACGGACTGGCCGGGCCGCGATGTGAAAGGGCGCAGGCCAGTTGCACTTTCTGCAAAGAAGAGGGAATGAGACACCGCAAATTAGCGCAAGAGCAGATGCTGCATGTTGGAAAATATTCCACCGCACCACCGTCATCACTGCAAGACTTTCTCGCCTAAACCCTCTCCCTGTGGGAGAGGGCTTTTTAGCTAGGGTGTCTTGGCTCTAGCGCGACTTCTTGTAGAGCTTCGACGCGATCTCGAACATCTCCTCGGGGTGGTAGTCCGGGCTGAACGCACGCGTGTCGCCCATCAAGTTATGGATGCGGCCGCCCTCGGGATGGCCGTCGAACAGTTCCAACTCGCCCGGCGGGTCGCCCGGCAGCGCCATCTCGCCGTTGCCCCAGATGCCAGCAGTTTCCTTATAGTCGCTTGGGCTGAACGTATATAGGCGGCGGTGCGACCCTTCGTTCAGATACTTCTGGCATTCAGGGATCTTGGACAGGTCAATATTCGGCGTCGGCAGCATCTTTTCGATCTGGACGCCGGTGATCTGCTTCAGCGCCAGAGCGTAGGCATGGGCATGGACGGACCCGCGCACCAGCAGGTAGCCGCAGACTTCCTTGCCTGTCGGCTCCGTCATGGTCTCATAGACGCGCAGCTTGTGGATGCGTGCGCCGCATTCCAGGTGGAAGTTGTGCAGCAGGTCAATCACGACGTTGCCCGTGACAGTGACCATGTCCATGTTCCAGGATGCGCCGTTGCTATTTGCCGGCAGGGCGGCACCGCCGTTGGCCAGGAACGAAGCGGCTAGGCGGATGTCGGCCATGTCCTTGTAGGGCGCACCGGTCACATCCTGGCCGCCCTTCTCATGCGCCGGCATGTCTGGCCCGGCATTCAGCATATTCACGCCGTTGGACACGAGTTCAACGTGGCCCAACTCCTCGGCCATGATGCTGGCAACCAAGCTGTAGAACGGGCGCAACTTCTCCTTGCTGCGGAAGGCGAAGCTTTGGAACATGTAGTTGCCCAACGTGGACATCTCGCCGTACTTGCCGCCCAACAACTCTTGCAGTGCCGCGGCGGCGTTGGGGTCCTGCTTCGTCGGCGCGGGAAGCTCGGTTTGCAGCTTGTCGATTCGCATGAACATTGTGGAGCGTCCGATCTGTTAGGTGGCACTTGCCACGCGCCACCAACGGAGAGGCCACGGCAGGGTTGCCGTGACATGATCGTGTGAACGGGATGACGGCCCGGCAAACTGTTGGCGTCAGACCCAAAAAGGCATGGGCGAAAGGCACGGAAGCTCCGCCAGCATTCGCTCCATGCCGCGACAGGCATATTGAAGGGCAGGGTGGCTACCGCGCATTTCCGGCGCTCCCCGAGGCGGAAAGCAGGTTCCTGGCCAGCATCAAGGCATCTTTCGCTATTGGCCGGCTTTGCATGGGAAGGGAAAACGCCGCGCCATCCCGGGCTACACCCGTTCGCTGACCGCAATCGCCACCTTGCAGCCGGCTTTGATGACGGCGGACATCAGCCGATAGGCAGGGGCCAACTCCGCCTCATGCTCCAGGCCAATTTCCTTATGCTCCTCTTCCTCGGCGCGGAATTTCTCGATGGTGGCGCGCAGCGGCGCCTCATCCGCGCCGAGCGATGCCGCCTGTTGGGCGTAGTGCTCGTCAATCGCCTCCTCCACTGCCACCGTGCAGGCCATCGCCGCACGGTCGCCAAGCGCAGCGGTAGCAGCGCCAAGGGCATATCCCGCCAGGTGCCACAGCGGCAGCAGCAGGGTCGGGCGTACCCGGCGGGTGGCGATAAGCCCGGCGAAGGTGTCGAGGTGATGCTGCTCCTGGGCCTTCATGTGGCGGATCAGGTCGCCCTTGGGGCCGTTTCCCATAAAGGCGAGCTGGCCCTCATAGATGCGGGCGGCGCCGTATTCGCCGGCGTGGTCCACCCGCACGATGCGCTCGACCAGCTTGCGAGGCGTCATGTCGCCGGGCAGGCGGGGTTTGGCAGCAGGAAGGTCGGCGGTCATATCGGTCAAGTGCATCAGGCGGCCTCATTGGGTGCAGGGGTGCGGCGTTTGGCTGATGTGGCGAGGGCAGCGGCCAGCGCCAGTGACAGCAGCATGTTCATTGCCGCCATGGACACCGGCACGCCCGGAATCAGGAACGTCGGGTCGTCGCAGGGCTTCGCGGGCTGGGCAGGCATCCGCGCCAGGCGTTCAGCCATCGTGCCGCCGCCGAGGGCAGGAGCGGCGCACTCGGGCAAGGGGCTTGGCCACCAGAGCTGCTCCACCCCCACGTGAACAAGGCCCAGCCCGGCACCGGCCAGTGCTACGAGCGCGGCAACGGCCAAGGCCGCTCGCCGGGTCCAGCCGCGCAGCAGCAAGGCCAGGAGGGTGAGGGCAATCAGCACGCGGTAGGGCCAGCGCTCCAGCAGGCACAGGGCGCAGGGTACCAGGCCCCCCCACCATTCCGACGCGAATGCGGCGCCCAGGGCCGCTGCGGAGGCTGTGAGCGCCGTCAACGTCGTCCACCTCGCTACCTGCCCGTGTTGTATCGACGAGCGCCCTGCCTCTTGAAATGCTGCTTGCGTCATATCCTCCCATATGGCGGGCCAGGCCCTTGGAGCAAACTGCGCCGGGCCATAGGCTGGCATGGCAAAGGGGGAGCGAACAGATGCGCCAACTGCTGGGCCGGGCCAATTCGAGCAACGTGATGAAGGTGGTCTGGCTGCTGGAGGAGCTGGAATTGCCCTACGAGCGCTCCGACGTCGGCGGCCCCTATGGCAAAACCGATACACCGGACTATCGAGCCATGAACCTGACCGGGCGTGTCCCGACGCTGGTTGAGGACGGCTGGGCATTGTGGGAAAGCAACGCCATCTTGCGTTACCTGTGCACCGCCTATGCACCGGGCAACCCGATGTGGCCGGAGGACATCCGGACTCGGGCCGGGGTGGACCGCTGGATGGACTGGCAGCAGGCGTCGCTGAACCGGCCGCAGTCCCTGGTGTTCCAAGGGCTGGTACGGACACCGCCGGAACGGCAGGACATGGCGGCAATCCGGGCGGCAGCCGTGGAAGTGGGGGAACACTGGTCGCTGCTGGACCAGGCGATGACGGGAAGGGACTACGTTGCTGGGCCGGAGCTGACGCTTGCGGACCTGGCGCTGGGAGTTCACGTGCACCGCTGGTTCACGTTCGAGATGGAACGGCCGGACACCCCGCATCTGCGGGCGTGGTATGAGCGCCTGCTGGATCGCCCGGCGTATGCGGCTCATGTCGCCCAGCCGTTGACATAGGCAGCGGGGTTCGCTGCTTATTGTTGCCTTAGGGCGGGCACTAGAGTGCTGAGCAGCCATGGCTAGGTCGCCGCTGGGAGGCCATCGTTGATCGGCCCCATGACGATGGCCCAGATGGTGAGCGGCAACGTCGCGTCATGACTGCATTTGAGGCTGTTTCACGTGAAACACTCAGGGCGTGAAAAATCCTGCAAAATCGGCCATGACATGTAAGGCTACGATGTCGCAGTCCGCATCAATACACATCAAGCCGAGCCTATGCGTCTCGGGCCAGGCGGCTCTCGTGAATCCTTCTGCGGCATTTTGCCTGAGAAGCTGCATACTTCCATCTTAACGCCCTTCGGCGCATCGTGTAGCTTAGTCGCCGGACAGACGAGGTCTGACGTGATCACGACAGAACCGTTCGATCCGCACGCTGCCACGCCGGGCGCCTGGGCCGCCTTCCATGCATTCCGCCGCGCCCGCAGCCAGGCAGAGGAGCCTGGCGAGCCCAACCTGCCAGACGCCGACTTCGAGCATGATGCGCGACGCCAATGGCCGTTTTGGCAGGCTAGCCGCATCCTGGCCCTCCATAATGGGGCGATCGTGGGCAACATCGGCCTGAGCATCCGCCGCGAGGGAACGGAGGACTACGCCGCCTTTGCGCCCTTCGTCACGGTTTGGGGTGGCGTCTTGCCGTCCTGGCGTCGGCAGGGCGTTGCCACTGCCCTGCTGTACCCCCTGCTGGCCTTCATGGAGCAGCACGGCAAGGTCACCGCAACTTTTCACGCACGGTCGCCAGAGGGTTATATCTTCCTGACTGCAATTGGCGCCATGCGGAAACAGCTTGAGGTCGAGAACCGCCTGGACTTCGCCGGGCTGGACTGGACGGAATTGACGCGATGGGAAGTTGCGGCTCCGCCCGGCCTGGAGTGGGAGGTCCATGCCGGCCGGGTGACGCTGGAACGGCTTGCGGTGCTGATGCCCAGCTTCACCAGCCTGATCGCGGATGCCCCAACTGGCGACGTGGACCGGCCCCCGAACCGTTATGACCTGGAAGCCTACGTCGCGGGATACGAGGAGGCCGACCGAAGCGGCGGCGAGCACCTGCTGGTGATGCTGCTGGACGGCAGCGATGTGGCGGGCATGTGCGAGGGCTGGTGGGATGCCCGCTTTCCCGACCGCGTGTCGCAATACCTGACCGCCGTGGCCCGTCCCTGGCGAGGGCGCGGTCTGGCCAAGGCGCTCAAGGCCCGAATGCTCCGCCTGGTGCGGGAACGGCAGCCCGGCGTTGCCATGATGAGCACCTACAATGCCATTTCGAACGCGCCGATGCTGTCCATCAACACGCGGCTGGGCTTTATCAGGCGCAAGGAGGTCGGCACTTACCAGATTGGGCGCAACACTCTGGCAGCATGGCTGGCAACGCGTCCGACCCGGCCCAACGCAGGCATTCCCGACGCTGGCATCATGGTGTGACCTCACCGACCCTTAGTGCCACTGAGCCGTCCCTTGATGCCATGCAGGTCACTTCAGAAAAATCCGGTAGCCATTCGTGGCCGCCCAGTTCCGCCGGGGTTAGCGTCGAAGCAACCGCGATCACCCTTGCACCTGCTGCCCGCCCTGCCGCCAACCCGGACGGAGCATCCTCGAAAACGATGGCATTGGCCGGGTCGCAGCCTAGCCGGGACAAGGCTTGCAAGTAGCCGGCAGGGTCTGGCTTGCCTGCTGGCACGTCCTCAGCAGTAATAAGGACATTGGGTACCGGTAGCCCTACCTGTCTCATCCAGCATCGGGCCAAGAAACGGTCGGCCGACGTCACCACGGCCCAGCAGGTTCGAGGCAGCGAATGCAGCAGGGCTGAGGCGCCGGGAATGGCGGCAAGTCCCTGCGTCGTCTCCGCCGCGGCTGCCGCAAGGCCATTCGCCTCGGCCACCGCATCTATGCCGTGCGGGACGAACATCCTGACCGTCTCGATGGTGCGCCGGCCCGGCGAGGCCAACAGCACGGCGTCGGGGTCAAGGCTGTGCCGCGCCGCCCAGTGCCGCCAAAGCCCGGCGATGACGGCGGTCGAGTTCACAAGCGTCCCATCCATGTCGAAGAGAAGCACCCTGGCATGCAGCGTCGCTCCCACGGCAAGCCGCATGTCTAGCCGAACGCTCCGACATGGTGCGTGACCGCCCCGCCGATCTCCCGCAACAGGTCGAACAGCCGGCGCATCGGCTCGAAGATCGCCCTGTGCTCCGCGGCGTAGGACCCGCTACGCGGCCCCGCAGCTTCTCCGAAATCCAGATCGGTTCCTGCGGCCGGCGCGGCCGGGAAAACCTCCGTCAGCAACGCCAGTCCGGCCGGCACGTCCAGGCGGATCAGCCGATCCATCATGGCCTCCGGCGTGACGCCGTGCCGGGGCGAAAAATCCGGGATTGCCGTCGCCAGCAGCCAGATGCGCTGGATCAGCGCCAGGCGCAGCGCGTGCAGCAGCACCTCCTCATCCCCCATTTGCGGGGCGTCCGGCCACACCGCGCGCAGTTGCAGATGGTCTGTTTGCACCCGGTGGAACATCGCCGTCAGGTCCGACCAAAGGCCCAGCCGCTCCAGCGCCCGCGCCACCGCCACCAGTGCCTCACGCCGCCCGGGCACCCCAGCATGGGCTGCACGGTCCAGCCAAGTGCCGGGATCCAACATCGCGACCGTCGCGCGCAACACATCCAGATCCGAGTGCAGCAGCCCATGCGCCACCAGCCCGATGGCCCGGCGGAACCGGCTGCTCGTGCGGCGCATTTCTGCAAACGGCTCTGGGTTCCGCATCGCCGCGGCACCCAAGCCGTGCACGGTGTTCGCGCACCAGCCGACCTGCTGCAGGATGGCATTGTTGGGGATCGCCCGCAGTTCCCGCGGATGGCGGATCGCCACCGGCCCGCCCACGTCCGTTTGCCGCGCACTGGGACGCGATCCCGTTGGGTCCAGCAGCGCCGGGCCGAAGGTGCCGAGCAGCGCGGCATAGCCCGGGTCCTCCACCAGCCCGCGCATCGCCTGGCCGATGGTGGCGAAGAAGTCCACCGCAAAGTCCGGGTCGTCGTAGATCGGGTCGTGGCTGCCAGCCGGGTCGGCGAAGGCATGTTCGGCAATGCGCGCGACCGTCGCCGCAGCCAGGGCCGGACTGCCGAAATGCAGGTAGCCGTCGCCGCCCTGGAAGGCGCTTTCCTCCCGGACGGTGACGCCGGCGCGGGTGAACGCCTGGCGGCTTGCGGCAGGCGATAGGTAGCGGAGCCGGTCGGTCATGCTGTCGGGATGGCCGCCGCGTCCGATGCTCTCGCCGTGGGTGTCGAACAGCACGACCTCGATCCCCGTGACGCCATGCCGGGCCAGGGCGTCGGCGACGCGCAGCCGCAGCCGCTCGATCAGGTAGGACGCATCCAACTGCCCGACGTAGCGTCCGCTGTCGGAGTAGCCGAATTGCAGGCAAAGCCGCCCGATCCGCCGCAGGTAGTCCCGGTAGTGCGGCGACCGCAGCGCCTCGTCCAGCACACGGGCGCCGGACTCCAGCGCCTCGCCGGTCTCGAACAGGGGGCTGATCTCGATGTTCCGGTCGCAGCCGAACAGCCGAGCCAGCCACAGGGCGGCCAGCAGGGTGTAGCCGCTCTCGGTTTCTGCAATTAGGAAGCGGACGGGGCTGGCGCCATCCACATGCTTGACGATCTGCGCGACGGCCATCATCAGGCGGACGGCGGATGACTGCTCCGCCAGCAGTGCGCCGAAGTAAACCGGCACCGGCTGGACCGCATCCAGCGCGGCATTGATCCCTGCAAGCAGCGCCCGGCGGCGCACCGGATCGCCAGGCGGGTCGTTCAGTCCCAGCCGCTGCCGGACCGCGTTGTGCAGTTGGGTGGCGTTCAAGCGGACATGCGTATGGGCCAGCGACATGCCATGCCCGACCAGCCCGGCCCGTGCGACCAGCAGACGCAGCCGGTCATCGCCCTCCGCCTCCGCAATGGCGGCGTCGAACAAGGCCATCAGCGGCGCCGGCGTCAGCAGGGCGGCATCCCGCCGGCCGACCAGCACTTCGGCGAATGCCGCGACCGCGGTGGGATCAGCACTTGCCGGGGCCAGCAGCAGTTGCGCATCCACTGCGGCGACCGCCGCCTCCACTCGGGCGGCCAACGCGGTGCCGGACGGTAGCCCGCCCACTTGAGCAGACAGGCGTGCCAGGCCCATCCGCTTCATCCGCAGGCGCAAACGCAGCGTGTCCCACCAGCCGATGTCGGTGCGGCCATCGGTGTCATAGCCGACCCAGCTTGCCAGCACGACGGGTTGCGGGGCCAGGCTGGTCCAGCGGTCCGGCCAGATGGCAGCGGCTTCCCGCAGCATGGCGGCGGACAAGTCGTCCAGCGCATCGCGGCCGCGATGCATGGCGGCGGCGGCCTGGTCGAACTCCTCCTCCAACGTGGGGCGGCGGGGGCGGTGGCTGGCAAAGGCGGGCGGGACTGCGCCGCCTGCGGCGTCCGCCAGTGCGTGCAGCACAGGCGCTGGGGCGGAGAAGGTCGGATGCGCCGTGAACACTGCGGCAAAACGCGTGCGCCGGCAGGCGTCGCTGAATGCGGCGAACGGCACCGGGCTGTCCAGCGGATCGGGCCGCGCCAGCCGCCGGGCCAGGGTGCCCAGGGCGTCATCCGGCTCACCGGACCTGTGCGCATATCCGGCCAGGCGGGCAGCGCGGCCAACGAAAGCCCGGTCCCGAAGCAGCCGCACCAAGCTGCCTACCTGATCCAGGTCCAGCCCGCCCCGGTCCAACTGGCGGGAGATGGCCAGCGCCACCAGAAGCACCGGGTTGCCGAACGGATCCTCCCGCGCCCGGTCCCGTGCGGCGGCGACGGCATCCGTCAGCGTCTGCGCGAGGCCCTCAGCGGTGGTCTGCTCCTGGTCCATGCCGCCCCGCCGTGTTGCATCGCACAACATTGGCAGGGTGGGGGCGCCGGACGCAACGCCTCTTTCCCTAAAGTTCCGGCTTAGTGAGAGCTACAGCCCGGCTACGTCCCCCAAGGCCTGCGCAACCGGCAAATAGTGGAAGCCGTCACCGGCCTTGACCACATGGCCGACGCCGGGCCAGGCGGAGTGGTAGGCCAACAACGGCACTCGGTTGGCGGCCAGCATATCCATCATGCGAACCCTGCTTTCAGAGGACTGCACGGGGTCGGTGTCAAAGGCGAACTGGGTGCGCGGACGCTCCAGCAGCAGGACAGGACGGTGCGCCAGGTCCTCGATGCAACACATCTGGGCCTTGCCCGGGTTGATAATGAAGCTCGAATGGCTGACCGTATGCCCTGGCGCAGAAGGCGGCATGCCCGGCAGAGTCTTCTGCCCGTCGCAGTGGAGGGTGATGCGCTCCTGCAAGGGCAACAGGTTGCGCTTGGCTTGCATCACGAAGTTGGCCCGGGCTGGGTAGTTGGCCGGCACCTTGCTGCTATCGGCATTTGGCCCATCCGGCCCCGGGAGGCAGCAGCACGGCGCCTGCACCGGCCAAAAGCTTACGGCGGGTGGCTGCAGTACTTTGCATGAACATTTCTGGTTTCCCCATGCGTGACCCCGCTGACGCCGGGCTTCGCCCGTGCGACCCGGCAACCACGACCCGGCTCAAGCTGTCATCGCAGCCGGTGCTACCAAATCATCGGCTCGCGCAAGGCCGCTTCCGAGTTGTGAGCATGATGCGTGACCTGCCAGTCCTGCACCGGCATGAAGCGCGGCGCCAGGAAGCGATATGTGCGGCGCAGCAGGTTCCAGGTGTTCTGCGACCAAACATTCCCGCCATCCTCCCACGCCGTCAGGGTGCTCTCCCAGGCGCGCAGGCTGCTGTAAAGCCAGTCCCGTTGAATGCGCACGGCGTTGGCCCAGCGGTCCACGTCCTGCAATACCTTCATCACGTCGGTTGTGCACGTGTCCAACCCGTGGAACCGGACGCGCAGCTTGTCGTATGCGATGCCGGCCAGACGGCGGACACGGGACAGCAGTTCGATCGCGCCGAGATTGTGGCCCACGCTGGCGCCGAGCGTGTCCACTCGCGCGAGCAGCAGGCTGGCCCGGCGCAGCAGCCGGTCCCGCAATTCCTCAACGAAACCCAACTCGTGCGCCGCTGCCGCCAGCAGGCGTGCGACGGCTGTGGCGTTGGGCAGACCCAGCACGGCTGCCGCCTCCATGGCGGCGGATTGCAGGCGTTCATCCATGTCCGGTTCGGCCGCTGCTTGCAATACGGCTTGCGGATCCTCCGACGCCCAGGGCCGGCAGATCCCGCTGTCAAAGGCGCCGACAACTAGAAGCCGCAGCCGCTCCTCCGCCACACGCTGATGCAGGGCGCTGGGCTCCCAGCTTGCGCCCCGGCCAAGCACTTCGAGCGGGAACGAATCTCCTGGCCTTACCTCGGCGACAAAGTCCAGCGCCCGTACGACGAGGCCCAGCATCACTGCGTCTGGGCTGCCAGCCTCGATGCAGTAATTCTGCTGCAACGACCGTAGCGGGATAGCGGCTACGCTGCCGCCAAGCGAAAAAACCATCACCGGAGCGGCGTCGGCCTCTGCCGGTCGGAACAGCACGTCCCCAAACTGGATGAACACGGGATGCAGCAGGACGCACTTGCCGTGCGTCGAAGCCGTAAGGTCCATAGTTTCGGCAAGGGCAGCCATGGCTGCAACATAATGCGGAGCACTTAAGAAATCCTTTGGACGCTGCCTACAAGCCTCGCACCCTCCGCCGCTCCGCCTGCAGCGCGGCAGGAACGAAACTGCGGTCATGCAACCCACGCAGCAGCGGCCGCAGATGGGCGAGGACGATGATCGCCAGCGCGACGCCAGCCGCCTGCACCCCCGCTGTCCCAAGCCCTGCTCCGGCCCTCGCAAGGAGTGCCGCTTGCGCCAGCACGGCCGCGCCGGCCACCGCAGCCAGTCCATGCTGCCGGCATAGCGCCAGGTCGGCCGCCTTCACCACCACGATGACATACAGCACCAGCGACGCGCCAAGAACCGCGGGGTTGACCGGAAAGCTCAACGCCGCCAGCGCTGGAACCAGCATCAAGTCCAGCTTGATCCATTCCGGGAACCGGCACCGCAGCATCCACCCGGAAACCCACGCGGCCACCTCCAGCACCAGGCAGGCTAGGATGCCGGCGATGAACCCGCCCAGATGGGCACGCCAACTGATGGACGGCACGCCGGCCGAGAAGGCCACGTTCAGGGCAACCGTCGCGGCTATCGTCGCGAGCGGCATCTCCACCTTGCGGCGCAGCGACAAGTACAGCAACGCCCCCAGCAGCCCGGCTATGGCGCCGGAGGCCCCAGCCGTCACCCCGTGCGGCTCGGCCGATGCAACGAGGCTGCCGGCCACCAGCGACGTCCCATACAGCAGCACGAACCATGCCGTGCCGATCCGCCGCTCGACGGCTGTGCCCCAGGATGCCAGGCAGACCATGTTGAACAGCAGGTGCATGGGGCTGAAGTGCAGGAAGCCCGACGCCACGAGGCGCCACTGCCCGCCGAGCAGGTCGCGCCGGTTCAATGCACCGGGATACAAGGCCCCGAACCGGACCGCTGCCGGCACGCTCAGGGTCAACGTCCCTGTTGCCGCGGCAATGGCGAGGAACGCAGCGACGTTCAGCGCCAGCAGCAGCCAGGTCGCAGGAGCAGGGGGGTTGGGCGCCAGGACGCTCAGTGGACGCACGGCGTGACCTGTCCGTCAGTCGCCTTCGGACTCCAGGCCAGCGATCTCGGCATCGCTGAAGCCGAAGTGGTGGGCGATCTCATGGATCAGGACGTTGCGGACCAGGCTGAACAGGTCTTCCCCGGTCTCGATCCATTCCAGCAGGATCGGTTCGCGGTAGAGCAGGATCAGGTCGGGCGCATGACGGGTGCCGGCTGCCTCGGCCTGACCTAGCGGAACGCCGCGATACAGGCCGGTCAGCTCCCAGGCATTGTCCAAGCCGAGTTCAGCAAGCGTCTCATCATCTGCGACCTCCTCCACCAGGATGGATACGCCGCGGACGTGCTTGCGCAACGCCGAGGGAATAGCGGCAAGTGCCCGGTCGGCCAAGTCGGCGATATCCTCGGGCGCGGGCGGCAGGGTATAGATCGGCATGGCGGGTATCCGCCCGATCCCGGCGAAGAAAGCAACCGAAATGAAGCCTGCATCAGCGAATCTTCTGCCTGCCGAAGCGCGCGCGGCCCTGCAGGAAATGCTGCCGCTTTGGCATCCCGTGCCCAACCGGGACGCCATCCAACGCGAGTTCAACTTCTCGGACTTCAGCGCCGCTTGGGGGTTCATGTCCCGTGTGGCCCTCCTTGCCGAAGCGCAGGACCATCATCCCGAGTGGTCCAACACTTATGGCCGCGTCTTGATCGTCCTTTCGACGCATGATGCTGGCGGCTTGTCGGAACGGGATGTGCGGCTGGCAAAGACGATTGACGGGTTAGGCCTTTGAACACGCTTTGAGGCTGAGAATAGAATGCCTTTTCGTTACTCGCGAGAAGCTGTCTGCATATGCAGGTCCAGTGGCGCCACCGATAGACGCGGCTGCGGTCTGCCCTAGCCCACGCCAACCCGGATCGGCTGGTCTGCGGCAGGCAGCATCTCGCCAACCAGGCTGGCGAGCGTAGTCCCGCATAAAGAAGCATGCATCGCCGACTCGGCAGCCGCGAAGGCATCACCCAGCACCGAGTGGATCCTACAGCCGACAACACATGCCGTGTTGGGGTTGCCATGCATCGGCAGCAACGGGCGGCAGCCACCGGGGTTGACAGCCTGCCACACGTTGCCAAGCGTGATGTCTTCCGGCGACCGCATCAACTCCGCCCCACCAGATCCGCGCTTGACCCGGACAAGCCCGGCACGCGCCAGCAATCCCGTGATGCGTCGCACGACGACTGGGTTGGTGTTGACGCTCCGTGCCAAACGCAAGCTGGTCGCTGGCTTGTCCACCAGCCCAGATGCCAGCAGCAGCAAGATGTGAATGGCGACGGCGAAGCGCGTGGCGACCATTGAACATGAAAGCCCGGATCAGCCGGGGGTTCCAGTTATTCCAACCCAAGCGTGCAGGCGGCCGTAGCCGAAGCGAGCCAAGCTGGTCTAAACAGCAACATGGACATTGTTGTTGAGGTCACGCGCGAACCCACCTTGCCCGAGCGCTCGCTGGCTGTACGGCGTGCCGCCGCTCGCCTGTGCCTCCAGATGGGGTGGTCGCCAGTGCACGAAGTGCCGCTGCCGAACCACCGCCGGGCCGATATCCTGGCGTTGCGGCCCGATGGCAGCTTCGTTTGCATCGAAGTGAAGTCAGGCGTGCGCGACTTCCAGACCGATGGAAAATGGCCGGAGTACCGGGCCTACTCGGACGCACTCTTCTTTGCCGTGGACAGCGATTTTCCACTGGCGGTGCTGCCGCCCGACACCGGCCTGATCGTCACGTGCGGACCGGAAGCCGAGATACTGCGCGATGCCCCACCGCATCCTCTGGCGCCCGGCCGTCGCCGTGCCCTGATGCAGCGCTTTGCCACCATCGCCGCCCAGCGCCTCGCCTGGCTTGAAGACCCGGCAGCTATGAACGGGGTGCGCATGGCGTTGCGGGTGGAGTAGAAGCGTCAGACGGCAAGATGGCGCGACGACGCGGCAGCAGGATGCTCATGCGGATGTGCGCCAACCAGACGTTGAAACCCACTGCAGCATCCCGACTGAAGCCGACAAGCTTGTCTTGGCCCGGATTGCAGCTTGCCTCAGCCGTCCATCAGTTCCGCAAACCAAACCCGGCCGCTCCAGCCCTGAATTTGGTTTGTGCCAGCCAGGTCTTCCGGCACCTGGTCGGCACCCCTCACCAGCAGATCCGGCCGCAAAGCCTCCAGCAACGGAAGCGAAGTATCCTCGTCGAAAAGGCAGACAAGGTCCACGGTGGACAGGCCAGCTAGGACAGCCGCCCGCACCGCCTCAGGCTGCCCCGTGCTGCCGTTCAATACAAGGCGCAGGCCGGCATCCGACCGAAGCCCAACCACAAGGCGGTCACATTGGCCCCGAGCCTGTTCCAGCAAATGCAGATGCCTGGAATCCATCGGATCAAACACGCCCATAATGAACCCGGTGCGCCAACCACGTCGCCTCCAACGTTCGATCTGCTCGGCAACCGTTTCACGTGAAACAATCTTGCGAGGTGTCCCGCCCCCTGGCACCAGCGCTTGCAGCAAGTCCTCCTCACGCGCGACACTGTTGCCGATCTTGCCCACCACGACCCCGCCGGCCAAGTTGGCGAGCCTTGCGGCAATGCGCAGATCCAGCCCGGCTGCCAATCCTGCTGCGAGCGTCGCCACAACGGTGTCACCTGCCCCGGCAGGGTCATAGACGTCCGTCGCAACGGCCGGCAGATGCAGGATGCCCGCGGCATCGGCGAGCGTCATCCCGTCCTCGCCCCGTGTCACCAGGACAGCGCCAAAACCGTGCTCGGAGCATAAAGCCAGCGCGGCGGCAGCGATCTCCGCATCCGTGCCGGCGGGCAAGCCAGTCGCATCTGCGAGTTGCCTCCGGTTGGGTGTGATGACGTCCGCCCCGGCATAACGTGCGTAGTCCGCCCCCTTCGGATCCACCACGACACGCCGCCCGGCGGCTTGCGCGGCGGCGATCAGCAGTGCTGGCGTGTTCCCGGCCAACACCCCCTTGCCGTAGTCGGAGAGCACCGCAACCGAAGTGGCCGCCAACGTGTCCCCTGCAACGCGCATCATCCGTTCGGCAAGCTTGTCGGGGATCGCACCGGTTTCCTCACGGTCGGATCGCAGGAGTTGCTGCCCGCCGCTGACAAAGCGCGTCTTGACCGTTGTCGCCCGGCCGCCCTGCACCAGCAGCCATGGCTCCACGCCGGGCTGGCCGCCGATCAAGCCAGTGAGGTCGGAGCCGTCCTGGTCATCCCCAACCACGGACACAAAGGCTACGGCGGCACCGAGGGCCGTCAGGTTCCGGACCACGTTGCCTGCCCCACCAGGTATGGCCAGCTCCCGCTCGACAGCCAGGATCGGCACTGGCGCCTCGGGGCTGATCCGCTCGACGCTGCCGTAAACCGTTCGGTCCAGCATCACGTCGCCAATGACCATCACGCTCGTCCGTCCCAGACGGCGGATAGCCACGGTCAGCTCCTCAACCGTTGGACCATCAGGCTGCGGGCCGGACCTGCCAACGTCCGAACCGTGGAGATGCGTAGATGCCTCGCCGGGATGGCCTTGGGCAGGAGTGATACTCTGCATGGACGCCAGGGCTAGCCTCCCCCCGCTTATGTGGCAAGCGCAGTGTAGCGTTTGGGCGACGGGCACTGTGGCGCATCATCCCTGAAAGAACGATACCGCCGTCCCTTCCAGCACGGCGCAGGTCAACGGACCACCACGCCCGGCGCCCGTGTCCAGGCCCAAGCGGTTCGCCTTGATTTCGGGTCGTTGGCTCGGCGTGTGGCCATGCACCACCAGCATTCCCGGAGCTTCCGGCAACATCGTGCCGCGCCAGCGCAGAAAAGGTTCGCGTATCCACAGCAGGTCATCCACCGGCTGTTCCGCCAGGGTCACGCCCGGGCGTACGCCGGCATGGACGAACAGCGCGCCATCGCAGGACCAGTGCGGCAGCAGACCCCGGATGAATTGCAGGTGGGACGGCGGCAGATGGCCCGCCCAGTCCCGCGCCGGACTGCGGATCGGTGCGCCCCAGCTCAGCAGCGTGTCAACGCCGCCATTGCTCAGCCAGTCATCCACGGCTGAGGAATTGGCTTCATGCAAAGCGGCCAGCATCATCGCCTCATGATTTCCCATCAGGTTGAACACCTCCACCCCGGGCACAGGAGGCCCGGCCAGCAGATGCGCGACCACCCCGGCGGACTCCGGCCCACGGTCTATGTAATCACCCAGATGAACTACGACGGCATTGCCGCAGGGCCGGTCCCGCAAGTCGGCGCGTATGCCGTCATGCACTCGCTGCAGCCGGCTCAGATGTCCATGAACATCGCCCACTGCATAGACGCGCCGCCCTGGCAGCAACCCGGCAAGGCGTGGATCAAGACGGTGTCGGACCATGCGCTCCTACATAAAACAGGCATTCCAGTCCGTCACCCCGCCCCTGCTTCAGGCCGAAGTCACCCAATCTTGCCTTGGCGTCCCCGCTCAGGCGCACCAAATCCCGCCGCTATGAAGGAAAGCGTGAACGCCATTGAGGTCGAAGGCCTGACCAAGCGCTATGGCGATGTTCTGGCAGTAGATGGTGTGTCCTTCAACGTGGCGCCGGGTCAGACGTTGGGCCTGTTGGGCGGCAACGGCGCCGGCAAGACCACGACCATCGCTATGCTGCTCGGCCTGCTGATCCCGAGCGCCGGCAGCATACGCGTCATGGGCCGCGACATGGCACGGGACCGCTTCGCTGCACTCGCGAGGATGAATTTCAGCAGTCCCTATATCGCCCTGCCGTCCCGCCTGACTGTGGCCGAGAACCTGCGCGTCTATGGCCACCTCTACGGCGTCCGCGGCCTGGAAGCGCGCATCCGCGAGCTTGCGTCGCAACTCGACCTGACCAGCCTGCTCAACCGGCCGTCCGGAGCTTTGTCTGCTGGACAGAAGACGCGGGTAGCGCTTGCGAAGTCTCTCATCAACCGTCCAGACCTGCTGCTGCTCGACGAACCGACTGCGAGCCTTGATCCTGATACCGGCGACATGGTCCGGAGTTGGCTGGAGCGCTACCGTGCCGAGAGCGGCTGCACCATCCTGCTGGCGTCGCACAACATGCCAGAGGTGGAGCGGCTATGCGATGAGGTGCTGATGCTCAAGCAGGGCCGCATCGTGGACCAGGGCTCGCCGTTGGAGCTTGTCTGCCGCTACGGACGCAATGACTTGGAGCAGGTATTCCTCGATATCGCCCGGCGACGGGAAGCGGCATGACGGTGCGTCCGTCGAAGCCGCAATTGCCAAACGCATGCCGCAGCAGTCCGGAGGACACTCAAACCGGCATTTGGCGGTGGAATTTCCGGAGGTGCCGCGGAGCAAGGCAGCCTTGCGATGATCGTCGTTTTCGCCGGGTGCAGAACGTATGACAGGTGCCGCACGCCGCATCTGGGGGCTGATGTATCGCCACCTCGCGCTCTATCGCCACTCCTGGCCGCGGCTGCTCGAATTGATGTACTGGCCGGTGCTGCAGATGTGCATCTGGGGCTTCACCGCGTCCTTCATCGCCGGACGCGCTGGAGCGGGTGGCACCGTGGCCGTTGCGGCCGGCGCCCTGCTGGGCGGGGTGCTGCTGTGGGAGGTTGCGCTGCGCAGCCAGATGGGCGTGGCGATCAGCTTCCTGGAAGAACTGTGGTCCCGCAATCTCGGCCATGTTTTCGTCAGCCCGATCCGCCCCTGGGAGATGCTTGCTGCGCTGGTCGGCATCAGCGTGCTCCGGATGCTGACCGGCGTGCTGCCGGCCATCTTGATCGCGTTCCTGCTATATGCCTTCAACCTGTTCGCGATGGGACCGGTGGTTATCCTTTTCTTCGCCAACCTCATGGTAATGGGCTGGTGGGTGGCGCTGGGCGTTGTCAGCCTGATCCTGCGCCATGGCGCTGGGGCGGAGGCGCTGGCGTGGTCCGTGCTGTTCGGGCTCACACCCATCAGCGCCGTTTTCTATCCGGTCGCGGTGCTGCCGGCCGTCTTGCAGCCGGTCGCGCTGTCTCTTCCGGCGGCACATGTGTTCGAGGGGATGCGGGCTGCGTTGCAGGGAGTTGTGCAATGGGATCAGTTGGCCTGGGCCTTTGGCCTCAATGTGTTGTGGATGGCGGCTGGACTGCTGCTGTTCGCTGGGCAGTTCCGCCAGGCCCGGCTACGGGGCGCCCTGCTCAACATTGGGGAATAGTCAAGCGGGTGCCATGCCGATCGCTTTTTTCCAACCATTTCCCGGCTTTTTCTGGAGGGGTTTGCGGCTGATGCAGGTTGTTCCCGGGTAAAGTCTCTCTTCAATGATAAATATTCTACCGCAACCACCTGGCATGAGTGCGTTCAGCAGCGAGACGCATGGCATCTCAAGGTTCCTCTGGCGGGTGCTGAACGTCTGTCGGACGTAGGCGGGCCGGGTGCGCGCGGCGCCTTTTACTCAGCATTCGATATTGCAGGGTTATAGGACCTCTCTGCAACGCAACATTACGGTCGCATAGATTGTGTTGCGCATTGCATTATAGGCACGTGCCAAGCCGCCTCTGGTTGGCTTGACGCAGCCGTGATGGTGTGGTGCGCAAAGCGTAAGAGACGCCGTCAGGGAGTCGCCTGTCCAGCCTGAGTCCGGTTGGCAAAGCCTGCAATGGGGCAAGGCGGGTTCCAGTCATGATCGTCTCGGCCCGCATGAGCTTCATATGCATGGTATTTGCCTTTAAATTTTGTTGCGATACGCCAACAAAATTCAACAAATTGGTCCCTGACGAAAGTTTGTTCCGCAGATAGTATGAATGTGGTCAGGTGACGTGGCGTGCCTGATGGGTCAAAAAGCTGTCGAGGATCGGCAGTCCCTGCAAGGGCAGTAAACCAGCAAAAGCCTGAGTGGCGAAGTTGGTTTGTCCGTTCTTGATGGGGCGCTGATGATTGATGATGCAGCCAGTTCTACTCCGGCGAACCGGGCGCGCGGTATGTGCCCTGGCACAGCCGGCGGACGGGGAATGAAGCAGAGCCTGGCCGCCGCCGGCGGCACCGAAGTCTTGGAGGCAGGGATGAACACGAGTTCGAGGCTAGGTTTGCACGCGCATATCGAACACGTCATGCAGTTGCAGAACGGCGAGCATCATTATTGCATGGCTAACCGCAACAGCGCGTTGTTTGCCTACCTTGCGCTCAACAAGGCGAACTCCAACCTGGCGATGCCAGGCCGGTTGCGGAACGTGGATGATGGGAAGCCAAACTGACCTATCGGCCCGGCGCTTTCAGGCCGCCTGAACAACCTGGATAGGGTGCGATGGCAAAGCTGCACTGCTCTCTGGCCGGGTTTGATGCCTCAGATGCGCTGGATATCGAAAATCTGGCGAGGCTGATGCGCTCGCGGTTGTCGGCCGAATGGTCTTTCACCATGATGGGCGGAGACAATTGCGACCTGCTGTTGTGCGATATTGACTCAGTGGCGGGAGCTGCCGCTTGGCAGCGCAGCGCAGCGTGCGGCGGTGCCCGCGCCGCAGCAACCCTTGGACTGCTGACCTCGGGCGGCCTGAGGTTGAATAAGCCGGTGCAGGCGCACGGGTCCGGCGGCATCGTGCATGTACTCAACGAGGCCGCACAGCTCGGCAGGGCCCTCGCCGCGCCGGGTATGCCAGCGTTCAGGGCCGCAGCGCACGGTGGGGCGCGGCCGAAGTTCGGCTGGCTGCGGTCCGTCTTCCGCTTTATCCTTGCGTGGATTTCCAGGCAGGCCGCAGACCCAGCCGTATCGCGTGCAATGCACGTGCCTGAACCACCGGGCAGCGCTTTTCCTGACACCGACGAGGCTGAGCCGGCACAGCACACGTATCACATCCTGCTCCCGCCTACTCCAGCCCAAGGCCGCACGGCGGACAGCGGTCCTGACGCGCCGAGCCAGGGTGGGACAGCCATCATGGAGCTTGACCGGCCAAAGCGGCAGCAAGCCTCCAGAACTGCATCCGCAACAACCAGCACTATAATCGTGCCCAGTGCAGCAGGCTGCAACTTGCTCGATTTGTTGCGCCAGGCAAGGGCGGCAT
>DASWOJ010000272.1:0-5618 GCA_036398775.1 Acetobacteraceae bacterium | reverse complement strand
CGAAGCTGACCGGACTGGAGAACACGATCACGGCCCGGGTGGCGGCTGGGACCGGACCGGAGAAGGAACAGGCGACCACGAAGGGGCTGCCCGGGCCGCCGGCGGCTTGGCTGATGCCGAAGGCGGTCACGATAGGTCGCGCCCGACCGTGACGCGCAGCGTGCCCGTGCCGCTGCAGGCGACCAGGAGCAGGGTCGGGCCGTTGGGCACGCCCAGCGGGCCGACGGTGGCGCCGGCCGGGACCTGGAACCCCGAGGCTGGGTCTATCGCCGGCAGTGCCTGGCCCATGTCCCCCACGAACGCGACGTAGCAGGCGACGGCTGCCGTGTTGGAGAGCAGGACGGACACACCGCCGCCACCGTGCAGGGACAGGGACACCGTGCCGCCCAAGACGCCCCCGTATTGCAGCGTGGTGGTAGGGGCGGCCGGGTTGTCGAATTGAAAGTTGGGCAGGGGTCAGCCTTTCAAAGCAGCGGTCAGGCCATCACGAAGACCTGGACCCTCGCTGCGGTTGGAGGAAGGAATATGCCGTCCCATGCCAGGAACCCCGCAGGCACGGCGCCGACGAAGGGCGTGGCTCCAAAATTGGCGATGCCGACGTTCCTGGCGTCATACTCATAGACGGAGAGCATAGGGAATACCCCGTCAACCGATAGGTGGGTGGAAACGTCGCCTCCCCCTGTTCCCGCCGCTGGATCAACGCCCGGCGTGTCGTGCCCAGCGTTCAGCAGCCACAGCTTCTTGGCATCCAGGTCCAGGGCGATGCCCACCGTGCCGCCGGCAGGGAGCGTCCCGAAGACCTGGATGCCAGGAGCGGACCCGTAGATTGTGCCGGTGCTTGGCTGGTAGCCGAAGCTGCTGGCTGTTGCCCCGGCATAGTTTTGCACGTCCGCTTGCGCCGTGCCGAAGCCCACGATGAAGCCGTTGTCGGTGATCGTGGCCGCCGTGATCTCGAAATACCGCTTGCCAGAGGCGCGGGGATTGGTGGCCCGGACTGAGCGAAAGCGAGAGACGGTGGAAAGCAGGAAGGTGTCTGCCGAGCCGCTCAAGCGATAGAGCGAGCCTTCCGCCTGCCAGCCCACCGAATACCCATCCCCGCCGGGGTAGGTGCCCTTCGAGAAGCCCGAAACGCACAGGCCTGCAATGAACCCTTGGGAGGTGTCCACGACGTTGGGACCGTATTCGAAATAGACCTTGCCGGTCGCAAGCGGATTGTTGGTTGTCACGGACCGCCATCCGCCGTTCGCGGTGACGGTGCACGTCAGGTTCCCGGCGGAGAGGGTCAAACCATCCCCGGCAGAGAGGGGAGTAAACGCGGTTGGCGAGCCAGCAAGGGCATCCCACGACGAGAAGCCGGCCGGGGCGGCCCGGAAGAACGGCTGGGACCCGAAGTTGGCTTCGACTTCCGACGATGGCTTGTAGCCGCCCCAGGCGGGCGTGACGGGTCCGGTGAGGTTGAGGCTCATGCCGCCGACGCCCGTTGCCGGGTTGGCGGTCGCGCTGGCGTTCCAACGGTGCAGGATGGGGCAGAACAGCCACAGCAGCCGGGCGTCCAGGTCAATGGCGAGGCCGATGTAAGGTGCGGCCCGGCTATCGAATGCGGTCAGGACCGAGCGGTCATAGTTGATACCGCCGCCGTCGTCTTCGGGGTTCCACGTCGTGGGAGCTGCCATCCGCCTATACCTTTGCGGTCAGAATGGTGATGCCGATGTCCGCGCCGGAGGCATCTTGTGTGGCCGGGGCGACGAGCTGCGCGACGTCGCCGGCGGCCGTCAGCGCGAGGCTGGCCGCGGCCAGGGTCACATCGAAATGCCCGGACGGATGCAGGGTCACGGTGCCGATGGGCGTAACCGCTCCAGATCCGGCTGCCAGGCGGTTGAGGGTGAACACCATGTCCGCGGCCGGCAGCGCGCCAGCGTAGCTGAAGGTCCCGGCCAGGCCGGCAGGGAAGGCCAGCGCCAGGGCGAGCGGCAGGTTTGCGACCTGCCCGGCCGCGGGCTTGCCAGGGAACACGAACGCAAGCGGCAGGCGCGTGTCGGCCGAGGAAGCCGGGGCGGACCCGGCGACATAGACGCTGGAGCCATCGCAGAACGTATCCACCGACTTGCCTTGCGGCACGACAACGCCGGTTCCGTTCGGCGTGCGGTAGGTCAGCGTGAAGGCGCCGGTCGTGTTGTTCTGGACGACCTGGCGCCGAGTGGCGGCCGGGACGGTGACGGACACGTTGCCCGTCAGGGTGCCGGTCAGCACCACGAGCGCATTGCCGGCCTGTGCCGCGGACAGGGGGACCGTAGCACCCGTGTCCACAGGCACCGACACCAGGCCGCCGGTTGCTGCCGTCAGGACCGCATCTGCGGCGGCCCGGGTGGCGGCTTCCGCGGCCACGTCCCCGGAGTTGCCGCCGCCGCCGCCGGCGCCGGCAGCCAGGGCGGCTTGGACGGCGGCGGCCACGATGTCGCCCGGCAGCAGCCAGCCCGGCAGGCCGGCTTCGCTGACCCCGAACAGCGTCAGGGACGCCGAATAGGCCATGCGTGTGTAAGCCGGCCCCTTGGGGAAGGTCTGGTCAGCGGCCATGGGGAGGGGCGTCCTGCCGGAGAGGGTTCATCCCCGGCAGCATCGCGTCACGACCTCATGGGATGGCCTTCAACATGCGCGGCCGTTCGCGCGTGGTCGCCAGCTCGCGCTTGAACCGCTCCATCGGCATGGCCGTGATCTTCCCGAGGAATCGCGGGTTGTCATAGTGGGCCAGGTAGGCAGCCCGGGCCGCGGCTTCCGTGGGAAAGCCCAGCATGGCCTTTTGCTCGTCCACCTTGGCGAAGGTGGGAGGCGCCATGGTGGTGACGATGAATGCGGTGTCTGCCGTGCTGTCCGGCCCGAGGTAAACGTCGAAATGGTCGCCGTCGGTCCCCAGCGTGCCGCGCACGTAGCCGTAGTCGTGCTGCATGGAGACGGCCCACTCGTTGCCGCCCTTGTCCCGGCCGGAGCGGATAGACCCGCGCGGGTTCTCAATCGTCACCGGCAGGCCCTGGAAGCTGCGCCGTTCCTTGCGATAGTTGCCGGCTTCAAGCTGCGCCTTGGACGGCTTGTTGAAGATGGCCAGGTGGTGCGTGAGAGCCTTGGAGAAGGTGACGAGTGCCATGGGAGCAGAATCGTGTCACGACCCACGGGAGGGTGGGCCGGGCCAGCCCTGCCGTCGCACGCTTCCAAGCGGTGAAGCCCATTCCCACCAGCGGCGCCGGCACGGCACCCTATCAGGCGTCGGCCGGAATCGCTATCGCGGCGCGGTGCTTGGCCAGCAGCGCCGCCATGAAGGCCTGAAACTCCGGTGTGACCCCAGGCGGGGCCTTCATCTCCTCCGGCGCCAATACCCAGGCGCCGCGGCAATGCGGGTGCTGCACCCCGGCGGCGACCCACCAGCGTTCCCCTTCCGCCCGCTCGATCATGATGCCGCCGACCTTTCGGCGGGCGGCGGCTGACCGGCCGGCATTCGTCTTGCCCAGCCAGATGTTCTCGGTTCCCGAACGGTTGGGATCGTCGGGCGCGCAGACCGTGAAAACCTTGCCGTTGATGGATTTGCAGAACTTGCAGGCGCCGCGGTAGGCCTCGATGCGCTTGACCCGGGCGCCCGGCGGCTGCGCCGCGATGAACCCCTGGCAGACACACTCCCCGGCTTCCGTGACGGCGATCCGCCGCATGTCCCGGTTGAGCTGGCCGAAGTGATCGAACAGGCGGGTTTTCAGATGGGCGGCCGTGCCCTCTCGCTGGCCGAGCACTTGCGCCTGGACGTGCTCCAGGATGATGGACTTCATCCCGGCCCGGGCGGCTTCCGTGACGCTGCCGATGTGCACGGCCGCGGCTTGCTTGGCGTACTGCATGACCTGCAGCTCGACGGGGGACAGGACCCGTTCCGGGACATGGGCAAAGTGGGTGGGGGTCAAGGTGGACCAGGCCGCCATGGTATCAGGCGGCGGAGCTGCGCCCCTTTGGGCCGCCTGTATCTTGCCCAGGATCGAGGCGCGGACCGTGAGGTATTCGGCTTCGTCGTTGATGACGCCGTCCGGCAGGTATCGCTGGATGAGGTAGTCCGCCAGCAGCATCCAATCATCGAGGCTGAACAGCTCTGGCGGCTTCATCTCCAGCTCGACGCGGGCGCTTTCGAACCGGGCCGGGTCCCACCGCATCCAGGGGACGGCGGCTTTGCTCAGGTGCCCTATCGGCTCCCCGAGCAGGATGCGGGCGAGCGCATCCTGGATGCGTTCCAGGACGAGTTGCAGGCGCCGGGTGACGTCTTCGACGTGCGCGGTGACATAGGGGTTGTCGTGCGGCGTCCAGATCGAGCGCGGGTCGCCTTCCGGGTCTTCCGCCATGGCCTTGGCCATGACCTCGAACCCGGAATTGCAGTGGCAGTCCGGGACGTCGCCCAGGTCGAACAGCAGCGCGCCCGCCATCAGTCCTTCATTCCCTGCCCGGAAGTGATGACATGACGCGGTCAGCCGCTTCCCGGGTCGCCAACGGATCAAGCCGTGGATCATCAGGGGCAATCCGCCCATCTCCCACAGGGCGGTCAAACCGGCTGAAGTAGGTGCTGCTGTTCCCGCCAGTGCTGTCCAGGCGCGGAGCGGAGAAGACCGCAGCCCACTTTCCCCCTTCCAGGTCGGACCGCGCCAGCAACTCTCGGAACGCCGCCATGGCGACGGCTGGCGACGGGGTGACGGTCCGGTTCTCCGCCACCCCGTTATGCGACCGCAGGTAAACTCGAAACATCATGCGTAGTAGGCGAAGCGGGCCGATTCGCCCTCATGGCCCAGCAGGTGCGAGCCATGCACGGAGGGATCATCCTCCGAAATGCGGAACGTCTTACCGTAGCCGGTATGTTTCAGGACTTCGCCATCTCTGGTCACATGCTCCGGCGCTGCGGCTTCATGCGCCCGCAGCATGATGCGGTGCCGCCAAGTCGAAACCGGAGCCACCGAGGCGCCGGTGGCGCCCGCTCCGCCACGCAAGGCAGACAGACCCGCGACGATGTTCTGCGCTTCGCGCTTGTTGCAGCGCACCGTTAGGGTGAGGGTTGGTTCGAGAGGGCTGGTAAAATTGCTTGTGCCCTTGCGGAACACGGCAAGGGCGAGTTGGGCGGTCGCCGCATCGGGGCAGATGACGGAAACGCGGGTCAGCGTTCCCTCGCGTTCTTGGGAAATTTGCATGGTGTCCACCTTCGGTCCCGGCATCACCGCCGGACTGGCCGCAGCACTGGCTGCATCACTAATCGTAATGGTCTGTGATGGGATTGCAAGAGGCGCCGGAGCCACCGGCAGCAGAACCAACGGCGGCTGATTCGCCTGCATGAAGGCCGCGACGTTCGCCAGGGCGATTTCCGGCCGTGCGAAGTGCTTGGGCGTGCCCATGTCGGAGTGCGTCAGGCGCAGCGCGTCGCCCATTGCCTCCCGAACCCGAGCCTTGGACACGCCGAGCAGCCGTTGCGCGATGGGCGAGAGGATGCCGAACTCCGCCGACCGGCCGGGGCGCAGGTCCAGGTCAGCCAGGTCAGAGGCCGAGAGGGCGACGCCGGCGCGCAGCTTGCCCGCGATCCGCACGTCATCGGCCGCCGCCTTCGCCTTTGC
>DASWOJ010000271.1:0-3886 GCA_036398775.1 Acetobacteraceae bacterium | reverse complement strand
GTCCTAGCCCGTCCCGCCCGTCTGGAGGCGTCCAGCCCCCTGCCAGCGCGCCCTGTGCGGGCTGGTGCGGCGCCGCTGCACCTAGCATGGGTGCGTGGCCTGCCCTGCGCGGCGTCGCCCATCGGCTGCCGTGCGCCTGTCCAGGCCCACCACGTCCGTATCGGCACCGGCGGCGGTGTCGGCATGAAGCCGGATGACTGCTGGACCGTCCCGCTCTGCGGCTGGCATCACGGGGAGCTGCACACCGTCGGCGCCCGCACGTTCGAGAGGCGCCACGGGCTGGACCTGCGGGCGATGGCGGAGCGGCTTGCCACCCGGTCCCCGCATTTGGGCCAGGACAACGCGGCCGGCGCCGGGCGGGCTGCCTGATGCCGCCGGCATACCTCAAGGCGCCGGATGCCACCCTTCAGCCGGAAGCGCCTTTCGTCCAGGGCTGCACCGGCAAGTTGCAGCAAACCCGGGAGGAAGCGTTGCGCGCCCTGCAGCGCCGCAAGCGCGCGTGCCAATCCCTGCGCGACGTCACGGGCGGGACGCAGTCCCCGGGCAATGCCTACCAGTGCCACGCCTGCGGGTTCTGGCACACGTCGCACGTCTCGCATTGGCGGTCCGCCCGGCGCATCCGGGAGCGCGGGGAATGACGGGCCGGCTATCGGACGACACTCCGGCGGCCGGGCGGCTGTCCCAAGCCGGCGCCCTGGTGGAGCTGGTGGGGGTCGCCGGCGCCCGGGCTGCCCTGTCTGCCGTAGAGGCGACGGTTGACCTGGCCCGGGTGATGGTCCTGACGGCGACACCGGCGGAGCTGGCAAGCGGCGCCCTGGCGGGGCGGCTGCTGCACCTTCTGCCGGATGCCGGCTGGCGGGAGGAAGTGGCCGCCTTGGAGCTGCAGGAGCGCCGGGCGGATGCCTACGGCCGCGCCTACCACAAACGCCATTACTTCGCGCCGGAAGGGCTGCGGCCATGACGCACAAGCACCGCCCGCGTTCGAGGCCACTGCTTCCACGTATCCAGATCACGGACGGGATGCGGGCCGTTCTGCGGCGGCTGATGCCGGCGGAGATCTTTGCCCGTGGGTCGGTTGCGCAGTGGGCTTGGTACGGCGGCTGGCTGGCTGGCCAGGTCGCGGAAGCTGAGCGCCGGGCGGCCGTCGAGGCGCGTGCGGCTGAATTGGGCCTCTCATGGCCGGCGCCCGAAGGTGTCCAGCCATGACGCATGGCCCCCGCCTCCGGCGGCACGCCACCGCGCCGGCCACGCAGTCCCTGGACGACATCTGGACCGCCATCGAGGCGGCCCGGCTGCGCACCCAACCCGCGGCGCAGGTCGCCTCCCTCATCGCCAACCCGTTCCCAAGCCTTCGCGGGAACCCCGAACCTAAGAGAACCACGCCCATGCGCCGCTCAAAGCAGCTCCACGTCTTCACGCCCCGTTCCAACCCGCTCGGGCTGGTGCAGCCTCAGAAGCTGTTCGAGAAGTTCGCGCGGCACATGCTGGACAGCGGCGTCATCCTGCATGTCATCGAGTGCGCCTATGGCGACCGGCCGTTCGCCTGCGCCCTGGATGGCGTTGACCACATCGGCGTGCGGGCGCGCACGATGATCTGGAACAAGGAATGCCTTGGCAATCTGGGCGTCAACCGGGTGCCGGAAGCGGAATACATCGGCTGGATTGATGCCGACGTGCACTTCCGCAACCCGGATTGGGCGGCGGAGACGGTGGAGGCGTTGCAGCTCTATGACGTGGTCCAGCCGTGGGAGAGTGCCTACGACCTTGGGCCGAAAGACGAGCTGATGACGGCGCACACGTCGTTCGCCAAGGTGCTGCACCAGGGCGGCCCGGTGTCGCCGGGCGGCAAGAAGTGGTGGAAGGGCGACGGCGGCCCCTACACCTATCCGCACTCCGGCTATGCCTGGGCCTTCACGCGCCGCGCCTGGGACGGCCTGGGCGGGCTGCTGGACATCGGCGGCATGGGGAGCGGCGACTTTCACATGGCACAGGCCATGATCGGCCATGCTGATTGCACCATGCCGGCCGGGACCACGGAGAGCTACCGGCGGCACATAAAGCGGTGGGAGCGGCGGGCGAAGCGTCATGTGGACGGCAACGTCGGCTTCGTCCGCGGCAACATCGAGCACGGCTTCCACGGCGCCAAGCCCAAGCGGAATTACATCGGCAGATGGGATATGTTCGTCGAGCACCAGTTCTGCCCGGACGAGGACCTGGTGCGCAACGCGCACGGTGTTTACGAGCTGGCGCCGGGCAAGCCGGGGCTGCGCCGGGACTTTGACCGCTACCTGCGGGCGCGCGACGAGGACGCCAACTCACTATGACGCTGGTGGTCACACGGGCGCCGGTGATGCGGCGGCTGGGGCACGCACCCAAGCGCAAGGCGCCGGGTGCGGACTTTCCCGGAGACAAGGGGGTGGAAAAGCCGGTGATCGCGGCCCCCTACAAGCATTCTGCCATTGCACAACGGCTGGAGGCGGAGTCAATTCGCCGGCAATCCGCGCTTTCGGCTTTTTACTCGCTTGGGGCGGCAGCTCGGGCGAAGGGGAAGCGGAAGGTGAAGCGGTAGCATCCCGGGCTTCGCGGCCCGCACACCGGAGCACTCCATGCCGAAACGCCAGACTACAGCGGACACGTCGCCGCCGCCGCCGCCGCCCTCGCTTGATGCACCCAAGGCGCGGCGCGGCCGTCCTGCAAAGGCGCCGGACATCCTGTTCGGGCAGCCCCCGGCCGCGGCGCAGCAAGCCATTCCTCCGGCGGCCGGGAAGATGCGCAAGCAGAAGGCGCCGACTGCTGCCACGGCGCAGCCCGTGACGGCCGGGCTGCCGCAGGAGGGTGCGCCGCTGGCGTCCACGTCGGCACCGTCGGCCAATGGCACGCTGCCGCAAGGCTCCGCGCTGGACATCGGGACTGACACCGGCGCGACCGAAAGCCGGCGCCTGACCGATGCGGAGTTCGATCCGTCCATGCAGGCTGGATCGAACAAGGCATCTGCGGCGCAGCCTGACGCTACCGCGGAAGGCCGGAACGAGGACGCCAACACGCCGGCGCCCTCGGCGGCTTCGCTGGCGCTGACGTCCAAGTTCGAGGAGGAGATTGCCCGGGCGGCGTCCATTGGCCGTCGGCTGGCGCAAGCGGGGTCCTCGCTCATGTCCGGGTTGCCGCTGGGTGCGTCCGATCAGGAAATCGGGCTGCATCTCATACGCGAGAACACCAATCGGTTTGAACGCGCGGTGCGGACATTGGAGCTGGCGGCGGACGCGCTGCCGTCCAACCAAGGCGATTGACGGACCGGCCGGGCTGCCACGGGCGGCCCGGCGTCCAAACAGGGGGGGTAGGTTATGGACACTCGGCTTTCGAGTATGGCCCTGGCTTCGAGTATGGCCCTAGTTGGGAAGAGACTGGATGCGGGCCGCGGCGCGGACGGTAGTTTGCTGGTCCGCGCCGCCGACGACACATCCAGGACGTTTGCCGAAGTTGCGGCGTCGCAGGAAGCGGAAATCGTGGCGGCGCACAACGTGATCTATGACAACCACAACCCGCTTCGGTGCGCGGAAGTCATAGACCTGGTGAACGCCAATCCGAAGCTGACGCACGCGGACGTGCTGGCGATTTCGGCGATGCTGATTGCGACGGTGCTGGCGCAAACGATGCAAACCGCACGGGCGTCCGCGTTGGGCGGTGTCGGCATGATGGCGAAGGCGATGGTTCTGCAGCACGACGTGGCTGCTGCTGTGACGCCTCCGGCCGGTATCAACCCGGTCTAGTCGTGAGCCTGGTCCCGCGCCTCTGCCTTGACGTTCTGCTCGCACTGGCTGGGGCGCGGGCGGGCTTTCTCGGCTGGCGGGTGCTGACGGCCCGGCAGCCGTTGCCCCTGGCCTCCCGG
>DASWOJ010000270.1:0-18589 GCA_036398775.1 Acetobacteraceae bacterium | reverse complement strand
GCCTGGCTGGAGGCGGATGCGGCGGATGGCTTCAACGTCATGTTCCCGACGGTGCCGCAGGGGCTGGACGACTTCGTGGACCTCGTGGTGCCCGAGCTGCAGCGGCGCGGCATCTTCCGGAAGGCGTATGCGGGCACGACGCTGCGCGACCACCTGGGGCTGGCGCGGCCAGCCAACCGGTTCTTTGACCGGCAGGACGGACGACAGGCCGCGGAATGATGCCAGCTACCACTTGCCTTGACCGTTCTGGCGTCGGCGGCGTTTGCAGGGCGGGCGACCATCAGCGCGTTCAGCCATAACGCAATGCTGCGAGGTGGCGTATGGCGCTTCGCTTATACGTCCTACGCGGCTTACCGGGACACGGTCAGGGCAGATGGCGGCTGATATAGTGCCGGTCTCCCTCGTTTTTGCTGTTCCGGCCGTTGCGTGGAGTGCCGGGGCGATCCAGGTGCTGCAAGGGTTGTCCGGCCGGCCCTGAAACCGCAGCGTCGCAGCGGCCCGCGATGACGGGAAGGGTTGGAGCCGGTGACGGCTTTCAAGCGCCGCAGCACGGCAGCGGATCGGTTCACAGCAAAAAAGTATCAATGCTGCGCTGCAAAGTGCGTAGTAAGCTGGTCTAACAGTGCCTTAGTTTCATGTAAGCGAAAGGACCCGCAACAAACCGCGGGCCACGATAATGAACGGGGGGAACATGGGGGCGGAGCCCGATCTGGAGCTGGTTCAGGTCCGCGACGACCAGTCATTCAAGATCTGGTCGCATGGCTACCCGTTCCGGACGGTCCGGTGGCACTTCCATCCGGAATACGAGCTTCACCTCGTGACCGCCACGACCGGCCGCATGTATGTCGGCGACCATATCGGCCCGTTCGGCGTGGGCGACCTGGTGCTCACAGGCCCCAACCTGCCGCACAACTGGATCAGCGACATGGCAGACGGCGAGGTGGTGGAGGAACGGTGCCTCATCCTCCAGTTCACCGCGGCGTTCATCGGGTCCTGCATGGCGCTGTTTCCGGAGCTGCGGTTCCTGCAGCCGCTGCTGGCGGAGTCGCACCGCGGCGTGCGGTTTCCCGCTGGCCTGGCCGAACGCATGCTGCCGCTGATGCGTGAGCTGCTGGGCGCGTCCGGCGCACGCCGCCTGGCGCTGTTCATGGACATCGCTGGCCTGCTGGGCCAGGTTGGAGAGCGCGAGCTGCTGGCCGGCATCGGCTTCCAGCCGGACGCGGCAGCCTACCTGTCCACGACCATGAACCTGGTGCTGCAGCATATCGGGCGCAACTTCACCCGGGACCTGCGCGAGGCGGAGTTGGCCGCGCTGAGCCGGCAAAGCATCAGCACCTTCTCCCGTTCGTTCCGCCGCCACACCGGCATGGCGTTCGTGCAATACGTCAACTCGCTGCGGATCGAGCTGGCGTGCCAGCACCTGAGCCAGGCGGAGCTGAACGTGACCGACATCTGCTACGAGGTCGGGTTCAACAACGTGTCGAACTTCAACCGGCAGTTCCTCACCGCCAAGGGGGTGCCGCCCTCGAAGTTCCGCCTCCTCCACCGTGGCGGGGCACGGTTCGCCGCCGCAGCCTGATCCACAAAAACGTCAACCATAAAAAGGAAACGCTCAATGACCCGGTCCACAGCACCTGTTGCCGCCGCCGCACTCGTCCTTGGCATGATCGGCGGCGCATCCCACGCGCCCGCCGCCACCGTGGAGAACACGGCGGTCGCGTTCCTGATGCCCGACCAGGCCTCGACCCGGTATGAGGAGCATGACCGGCCGGGCTTCGTGGCGCAGATGAAGAAGCTCTGCCCGTCCTGCAAGGTGCTGTATCAGAACGCGGATGGCGACGTGTCGCGCCAGCAGCAGCAGTTCAACTCCGTCATCACCCAGGGCGCCAAGGCCATCGTGATTGACCCGGTGGACTCGACCGCCGCCGCATCCCTGGTCAAGCAGGCGCAGGCGCAGGGGATCAAGGTGATCGCCTATGACCGGCCGATCCCCTCCACGCCGGTGGACTTCTACGTGTCGTTCAACAACGAGGCGATCGGCAAGGCGATTGCCGAGTCGCTGGTGCAGGACCTGAAGGCGAAGGGCGTGGCGCCAGGGGGGGACGTTGGGCTGCTGGAAATCAACGGCTCGCCGACCGACGCGGCGGCCGGGCTGATCAAGAAGGGCATCCACGCCGGGCTGGAGAACGGCGGCTACAAGCTGCTGGCCGAGTATGACACGCCGGAATGGGCGCCGCCCAAGGCGCAGCAGTGGGCGAGCGGCCAGATCTCGCGATTCGGCAAGAACATCGTGGGCGTGGTCGCGGCCAATGACGGCACGGCGGGCGGCGCGATCGCTGCGTTCAAGGCCGCGGGCGTCAATCCCGTGCCTCCCGTGACCGGCAACGACGCGACCATCGCGGGGCTGCAGCTGATCATCGCGGGCGACCAGTATAACACCATCTCCAAGCCGAGCGAGATCGTGGCCGCCGCCGCAGCCGATATCGCCGTGTCCCTGCTGGGCGGCGAGGTGCCGAAGTCAGATGCCACCCTGTTCGGCTCGCCGTCCCGGCTGTTCGTGCCGGCGCTGGTGACGGCGGACAACCTGAAGACGGAGATCGTTGACAAGCAGATTGACGGCAAGGCGATAACCCCGGCCTCCTCCCTGTGCACCGGC
This sequence comes from Acetobacteraceae bacterium, assembly GCA_036398775.1. Classification (GTDB taxonomy): domain Bacteria; phylum Pseudomonadota; class Alphaproteobacteria; order Acetobacterales; family Acetobacteraceae; genus DASWOJ01. The sequence continues at coordinate 15,933 of DASWOJ010000270.1, read as the reverse complement.
CGTTATGCCGAAGGCTGCAAGAAGCTGGGACTCACCCAGTAGCACATAGGGGGACACGCATCATGACGGACACATCGCAGCGGGAGGTGGTGCTCAGCCTCAAGGGCATCTCCAAGCAGTTCGGCGCCGTGTCCGCCCTGACGGACATCAACCTTGAGGTCCGCGCGGGCGAGGTGGTGGCGCTGGTCGGCGACAACGGCGCCGGCAAGTCCACGCTGGTCAAGGTCCTGGCCGGCGTGCACGCGCCCACCGCGGGGACCATGACGTTCTGCGGCAAGGAAGTGGCGCTGACCGGTCCCAGCGATGCGCTGGCGCTGGGCATCGCCACCGTGTTCCAGGACCTCGCGCTGTGCGAGAACCTGGATGTCGTCGCCAACATCTTCCTCGGCAAGGAGTTGCAGCCGTTGCAGCTCGACGAGGTTTCGATGGAGATACGCGCCTGGACGCTGCTCAACGAGCTGTCCGCGCGCATTCCGAGCGTGCGGGAGCCGGTGGCGTCGCTATCCGGCGGTCAGCGGCAGACCGTCGCCATCGCCCGGTCGCTGCTGCTGGACCCGAAGCTCATCATGCTGGACGAGCCGACGGCGGCGCTTGGCGTCGCGCAGACCGCGGAGGTGCTGGACCTGATCGAGCGGGTGCGGGCGCGCGGGCTGGGCGTCATCGTCATCAGCCATAACATGGAGGACGTGCGGGCGGTGGCGGACCGGATCGTGGTGCTTAGGCTTGGCCGCAACAACGGCGTGTTCACCCCCGATGCTTCCAATGCGGAGCTGGTGGGCGCGATCACCGGCGCTGCCGACAACTCCGTGTCGCGCCGGTCCAGCCGGCGGGCGCGGCAGAGCGAAGGAGCGCCGCTGTGAGCGCGCCGCTGCTCGACCGGAGCGATGTACGGGTACGCAACGACGAGGGGATCGCCGGGTCGCTGCGAGGCTTCCTCGACCGGGTGCGCTCGGGCGACCTCGGCTCCCTGCCGGTCGTGGTCGGGCTGGCGGTGATCTGGACGGTGTTCCAGAGCCTCAACCCGCTGTTCCTGTCGGCCAACAACCTGGTCAACCTGCTGTTCGACTGCGCGACCATCGGGGTCATCGCGCTCGGGATCGTCTGCGTCCTGATGGTGGGCGAGATTGACCTTTCGGTTGGATCCGTCAGCGGGTTCGCCTCCGCGCTGCTGGGGGTGATCTGGGTCAACGCTGACTGGCCGGTGGCGGTGGCGGTGCTGGTTGCCCTCGTCGTGGGCGGCTTGATCGGCCTGGTCTATGCCCTGCTATTCACGCGGCTGGGGATGCCGTCCTTCGTGTCCACCCTGGCCGGGCTGCTGGCCGTGCTGGGCCTGCAGCTTTACATCCTGGGGTCCACCGGCTCGATCAACCTGCCCTATGGCTCGGCGTTGGTGAACTTCGGCCAGTTGCTGGTCATGCCCCGTTTTGTCTCGTATGGGCTGGCTGCGCTGGTTGCGGCGGCAACGCTGGCTTCAGGGCTGCGTACGGCGGCGCGGCGGCGCACGGCCGGGCTATCGCCGCGGTCCACCGCCGGGCTGCTGCTGCGCGCCGTCTTGCTGTTCGTGGTGCTGGAGGCGGTGGCCTACTACCTCAACACCGACCGGGGCGTGCCCTGGATGTTCGGGCTGTTCGCGCTGCTCGTGGCCGCGATGGACTATGCGTTCAAGCGCACGAAGTGGGGCCGCTCCATGACCGCAGTCGGCGGCAACCGGGAGGCGGCACGCCGGGCGGGCATCAACGTCACCGGGACCTATGTCAGCGCGTTCGTGCTGTGCTCGGTGCTGGCGGCGGCGGGCGGGGTGCTGTCGGCGGCGCGTCTGGCTTCGGCCAGCCAGCAGGCTGGCACGGGCGACGTGAACCTCGACGCCATCGCGGCGGCGGTGATCGGCGGCACGTCGCTGTTCGGCGGCCGGGGCAGCGCCTACTCCGCGCTGCTGGGGATCATCGTCATCCAGTCCATCGCCAGCGGGCTGACGCTGCTCGATCTGTCGTCGTCGCTCCGTTACATGATTACCGGTGCGGTGCTGGCGTTGGCCGTCATCGTCGACTCCCTCGCGCGCCGGTCGCGTGCCTCGCACGGCCGCGGCTAAAAGGATACAGCGATGACTGAGAGTTTGGCTGGCAAGGTCGCGGCCATCACCGGCGCCGCGTCCGGGATCGGGCTTGCCTGCGCCCGGACGTTGATCGGGGCTGGTGTGCGCGTGGTGCTGGTGGACCGGGACGAGGCGAGGCTGCGCGAGGTTTGCGCCGAGTTGGGGCCGGATGCGGTCCCGCTGGTGGTGAACCTGCTCGACCCCGCAAGCGTGGCGACCATGGTGCCCGGCATCCTGGAACGGGCGGGCAGGCTCGACATCTTCCACGCCAACGCCGGGTCGTATGTCGGGGGCGACGTGCATGGCGGCGATCCGGACGCGTGGGACCGGATGCTCAACCTCAACATCAACTCGGCGTTCCGCACCATCCATGCGGTGCTGCCGCACATGGTCGAGCGGGGGAGCGGCGACATCATCGTCACCAGCTCGGTCGCCGGGTTCATCCCAGTCGTGGTGGAGCCGATCTACACGGCGTCCAAGCATGCGGTCCAGGCGTTCGTCCATACGCTGCGGCGCCAGATGATAAAGCACGGCATACGCGTGGGGGAGGTGGCGCCCGGCCCCGTGGTGACGGCGCTGCTGAGCGACTGGCCGAAGGACAAGATGGACGACGCGCTGGCCCGGGGCAGCCTGATGCAGCCCGAGGAGGTGGCGGAGGCCGTGCTGTTCATGCTGACCCGGCCGCGCAACGTGGTGGTCCGCGACCTCGTCATCCTGCCGCAGAGCGTGGACCTCTAGGTTATGGACGGGGTCATCGGGGTGGATATCGGCACGCAGAGCACCAAGGCGGTGCTGGTCGGACCCGGCGGCGCCATCCTGGCCCAGGCGTCGCGCAGCTACGCGCCCGAAACGCCGCGCCCCAACTGGGCCGAGCAATGGCCGGACGTTTGGCTGCATGCCGTGGAGCAGTGCGTCGCGGAGGTCGCGCGCACGCGGGATGTGGACGTGAAGGCGCTGTGCGTTTCGAGCCTGTATGGCGGCTCCGGCATCCCGGTGGACGCGGCGGTGCAGGCGCTGCATCCCTGCCTGATCTGGATGGACCGCCGGGCGGAGGCGCAGGTGGCGTGGGTCAAGTCCCATGTGGATCTGCGGCGGCTCGGCGCCGTCACCGGCAACGGGGTGGACAGCTATTACGGCTATACGAAGATGATGTGGCTGCGGGACGAGCGGCCGGAGGTGTGGGCGCGCACGGCGCTGCTGCTGCCGCCCAATGCCTATGTCATCCATCGGCTGACGGGGGAGGTTGCGGTTGACCATTCCTCGGCCGGCAATATCGGCGGGGTTTACGATCAGGCGGCGCGGGGGTGGTCACCCGAGATGCTGGATGCGCTCGGCATCCCGGCGCGGATGATGCCGGAGCGGCTGGTGGCGTCGTCGGACGTGGTGGGCGGGTTGCTGCCGGAGGTGGCGGCGCGGCTTGGGTTGCCGGCGGGCATGCCGGTGGTCGCGGGCGGGGTGGACGCGGCGGTGGCGACCTTTGCGGCAGGGGTAGTTTCGCCGGGGCATCACGTGGCGATGCTGGGCACCAGCATGTGCTGGGGCTACATCGCACCGACAGCGGACGCGGCGCATGGCTTGATCTCGATGCCGTATGTCGTCGGCGCCGATAGGGACCTCTACGTGTTCGGCGGTGCCGGCACGGCTGGGGCGTCGGTCACCTGGTTCCGCGAGCAGTTCTGCCAGGCCGAGGCCGCGCAGGCGCGGGAGACCGGGCGGGACCCGCATGCGATCCTGGAGGAGGGCGCCGCGACCGTCGCCCCTGGGTCGGATGGGATACTGTTCCTGCCCTACTTGATGGGCGAGCGCTCGCCGGTGTGGGACGCCCGCGCGTCGGGCGCGTTCGTTGGGCTGAACCTATTCCACACGCGCGCCCATCTGTATCGCGCGGTGCTGGAGGGCGTCACGCTCGCGCTGCGCCACAACATGGAGGCTGGCGCGCGGGGCGCGGCGTCGCTGGAGAAGAGGCTGGTCGTCGTGGGCGGCGCGGCGCGGTCGGATCTGTGGATGCAGATCATCGCGGACACGACGGGCTACCCGGTGTGGACCATCAAGGAGGACGTGGAGGCCGCGCTTGGTGCCGCCAGGCTTGCGGCCATGAGCGTCGGCCTTGCCGAGAGCGGCGAAAGCTGGGTCCATTTGACCGAGCGCGCCCTGCCGGACCCGTCCCGCAAGCGCCGCTACGATGCGCTTTTCGCGGCTTATGTGGCACTGTATCCGGCGCTCAAGGACACGATGCATGTGCTTGCGGGGTTGCGCGGCGCCGCAGCGCAGCAAGCAGCGGGTGATCCTGACCCGTCATGATGCGGGGAAAAGCGGCGCGGCAATAACAACGCAGAGGTCCAGGGATCGTCCTTGGAGGCGCGGCAGAGGCTCATTCGTCAGGTCACCGCAACCGCGCACCCGCCCAGTGAGGCCCGCCTGGGCGGGAACTGCCCGCAACAGCTAGTCCTTCGAAGGCTCCATGCCCTTCTGTTTCAGGACACCGGCTGCACCTTCGCCGGTCAGGTCCTGGAGAAACGAGGCCGCTGCGTCCCGCTCGCGGACGGCGGCGCCGATTGCGCCCACATACACCGTATATTGCTGAAGCTCTGCCGGGATCGGCCCGGCGAGGCGTGCACCGGGTACCGCAAGGATTTCGCTGATTTGGTGCAGCGCCAGGTCTGCCTCCCCGCTGACGATGCGGGCAGCGGCTAGGCCGCCGGGCACCAGAACCGCCTTCCGCATGATCCGGTCGGCGATGCCCAGCCGCTCGAACAACTGTGCCAGGTAGATGCCGCTCGACCCGCCGGAGGCCGGATCCACGAAGGCGACCGCATGGGCGGCCAGCAACGTTTGCGTGAAGGCGGCGGTTGTGCCGACCTCCGGCACGGGGGCACCTTCCCCCACGGCAACACCGATGCCGACGCGGGCGAGCGGAACGACGACGGGCAGAACCTTGCCCGCCTTGGCCAAACGGGCAACAGCCTCCGGCGTCAGCACGGCGACGTCAAATGCTTCGCCCGCCTCGATCCGCCGCACGAGCGCCCCTACGGTGTCGTTCACGACCACCACGACGTTTCTGGTTCTCTCCTCGTAGGCGGGAATCAGTGTTTCCAGCACGGGCTTGAACGCCCCGGCAGTCAAAACCCTGACCTCAGTGGCGTGAGAGACGGAAACGCCAGATAGGCCAAGAATGCCAAGGCAGGCTGCAATCAGCCGATGCATCTGCCGAGTCTGGTGTGTCTGGGCCAATGCGGGAACCCGTCGCACGCTGCATCCTGGGAGTTGAGGCGCCGTCAACCAGTTGTCCTCACGATGGCGCGGTTGTCAGGAGCATCTTATTGCTTGGAAGCGCTCACGATGAGACTGACACGCCCTTCCAGAATGCAACACGGCCGGTGACATCGGCCGCGGCCTGTTTCGGCTCTGGATAATACCAGACAGCGTCTTTATTGGCCTGCCCACCCACGTTCAGGGTGTAGTAGTGCGCTGTTCCCTTCCAGCCGCAAACGCTGGTGTGATTGCTCGGCTGCACGAATTCCTGTCGCAGGCTGGCGGCGGGAAAATAGGCATTGCCCTCGACGGTAACGATGTCGTCGCTCTCGGCCACAACATGGCCGTTCCACATCGCCTTCATCCAGTCCTCCCATAAAAAAGGCCGGGCATGATGCCCGGCCCTTTCGCGTTCAGTGCGCCGTTTCCGGCTCCCGCTCAGAGCCGCCCTCATCGCCCTCACCATCCGGCTTGGCCATCTCCGGCGGTTGCGGCGCTTCGGTATACTCGAACTCCAGCTTGTCGTCCTTGAGCGACACCTTGACTGAGCCGCCGCGGACCAGCTTGCCGAACAGCAACTCCTCCGCCAAAGGCTTCTTGATCCACTCCTGGATGACCCGGCCCAGCGGACGTGCGCCATACAGCCGGTCGTAGCCTCGCTCAGCCAGCCACTCCTTGGCCGCAGACGACAGCTCGATGGTGACGTTGCGGTCGGCCAGCTGCGCCTCAAGCTGCATGACGAACTTTTCGACCACGCGGCCCACGATCTCCTGCGTCAACCCGGCAAAGGTGATCACAGCATCCAACCGGTTACGGAATTCCGGGGTGAACAGCCGCTTGATCGCCTCAGTGTCCTCACCTTCGCGTTCAGTGCGGCCGAAGCCGATGCTCTCCTTTGCCATGTCGCTGGCACCCGCGTTCGTCGTCATAATCAGGATGACGTTGCGGAAGTCCACGACCTTGCCGTTGTGATCGGTCAGCTTGCCGTGGTCCATCACCTGCAACAGGATGTTGAACAGGTCAGGGTGGGCCTTCTCGATCTCGTCCAGCAGCAAGACACAGTGCGGGTGCTGGTCAATCGCATCCGTCAGCATTCCGCCCTGGTCAAACCCGACGTAGCCCGGCGGTGCACCAATCAGCCGGCTGATGCTATGCCGCTCCATGTATTCGCTCATGTCGAAGCGGGTCAGCTCGATCCCAAGCGTGCTGGCCAACTGCCGTGCGACTTCGGTCTTGCCGACGCCCGTCGGGCCGCTGAACAGGTAGTTGCCGATCGGCTTCTCCGCCTCACGCAGGCCGGCGCGGGATAGCTTGATCGCGGCGCTCAGTGCCTCAATCGCCTTGTCCTGGCCGAACACCATGGCCTTCAGGTCACGCTCGAGGTTGCGAAGCGTTTCCTTGTCGTCGGCCGATACGCTCTTGGGCGGGATGCGGGCGATCTTGGCGACGATCTCCTCAACGTCCTTCAGGGTCACCAACTTGCGCCGCTTGCCCTCGGGCTGCAGCATCCGGCTCGCGCCAACCTCGTCAATGACGTCAATCGCCTTGTCCGGCAGCTTGCGGTCGTTGATGTATTTCGCCGATAGCTCCACGGCACCACGGATTGCCTCATCCGAGTAGCTGACCTTGTGATGCTTCTCGTAGTTGGTCTTGAGGCCGCGGAGGATCTTGATCGCATCCTCCTGAGACGGCTCATTCACATCTATCTTCTGGAACCGCCGCACGAGCGCGCGGTCCTTCTCGAAGTAGTTGCGATACTCCTTGTATGTCGTGCTGCCGATGCAGCGCAGCGCTCCGGCAGCCAAAGCGGGCTTGAGCAGGTTGGATGCATCCATCGCCCCGCCGCTAGTCGCACCAGCGCCGATCACGGTGTGGATCTCGTCAATGAACAGGATGCTGCCGGCATGCGCCTCCAGCTCCGTCACGACGGCCTTCAGCCGCTCCTCGAAATCGCCGCGGTAGCGGGTGCCAGCCAGCAGGGCGCCCATGTCCAGCGCGAAGATCGTACTCTTAAGCAAAACCTCCGGCACGTCGCCCTCGACGATGCGCTTGGCCAGACCCTCGGCAATGGCAGTCTTGCCTACGCCGGGATCACCGACATAGAGCGGGTTGTTCTTGGTGCGGCGGCAAAGGATTTGAATCGTCCGCTCGATCTCGACGTCGCGGCCGATCAGCGGATCAATCTTGCCGTTGGCAGCCTTTTTGTTGAGGTTGACGCAGTAGTTGCTGAGCGCGTCCTGCGCCTTGCGGCCGCCGGGCTTGTCCTCGCGCTCGTTCCCCTCGCTTGGGCCTTCCTCCTTGGCTCCCGCAACAGGGCGCTGGGCCGTACGGCCCGGCGCCTTGGCGATGCCGTGGCTAATGAAGTTGACGGCATCCAGCCGGGTCATATCCTGCAGTTGCAGGAAATACACCGCGTGGCTTTCGCGCTCGCTGAACAACGCGACAAGGACATTCGCCCCCGTCACTTCATCGCGCCCGCTGCTCTGCACATGGATGGCAGCCCGCTGCACGACGCGCTGGAAACCGGCGGTCGGCTTCGGATCGCCGGGCCGGTCCGTCGCCAAGCCGGACAAGTCCTTGTCCAGGAACTCGCCCAGATCGGCTCGAAGCTTATCCAGGTCCACGCCGCAGGCGCGCAGCACCGTTGCAGCGTCGCTGTCGTCGGCAAGACCAAGCAGGAGGTGCTCAAGCGTCGCATACTCGTGCCGGCGTTCACTGGCCAGCGAAAGGGCACGGTGCAGCGTCTGTTCAAGGTTGCGAGACAACATACCAGTGACGCTCCTTCGCGCGGGGTGCTGAGACGCCGCAAGAACTATGCAGCGCGATCCGACCCGAGTGTGCCCGGGACAGCGTCCCCGAGACAGGTGTAAAAATGATAGATAGGTTCAGTTTCGTTAGGCTAAGGCTCACTCTTTCTCGATTGTGCATTGCAGGGGATGCTGGTTCTGCCGGGCTAGGTCCATCACCTGCGTCACTTTGGTTTCTGCCACTTCATAGGTAAAGGCTCCGCAAACGCCGACACCGCGGCGATGGACATGCAGCATGATGCGCGTCGCCTCCTCCCGTGTTTTCTGGAAGAACCGCTCCAGCACATGCACGACGAACTCCATGGGAGTATAATCGTCGTTCAGCATCAGCACCTTGTACATGGCGGGCTTGCGTGTCTTCGGGCGGGTCTTGACCACCACGCCAATGTTCGGGTTGTCGCTGTTGCCGCCACGCTTATCGTTGTCGCTCATTGCCTTGACATCCTGACGGCCACGCCCCTCATGCCGCGCCGTTCCGCTGGAACCAACGCACTCCTGTGGTCATGGCGCGCTTTCCAGCGCACACCGCCGGGCCACAGGCGCCAAGCCCGCGAGATCACAACATATCGGAACGCGGTGCCACGGGAAAAGAGCGGCGCAGGCCGCTACCGGACATCTGACGGGGCGGCGGGCATGAAAAAGGTCCGGGAGCGCCGCTCCCGGACCTTGGTTCAGCACGATACCGGCCCTCAGCGGGAGGGTATAGCACGCCTTGAGCAAACCCTTGCAGGTTCGCACGCAAATAGGAAACTAAAGCAGGCGCGCGGCCTGGCGCGGCCGCAGGCCATCCGCACGACGGTCCAAGCTGGCTTGCCTAAGCGGCCTTGAAGCTTTCGACAGCCAGGGTCACGCGGCCGGCTATCGGCGCAATGGCGTCGCTGGCCAGCTTGATCGAGGTGTCGGCGACCTGGCCGGTCTGCGACATCGCCTTCTCGACCGCGGTGCGTGCCATGGTCGTTTGCAGCTCGACAGCCTGCTGGAAGGTGCGGATGTCGGACAGGGCGCGGAAGGTGGACATCGCCTCTTCCATGGAGGCCTGCGCGGTCGCCGCAAACTGCTTGGTCAGGTCCTGCATTCCCGCGGCGAGGATCTGGCCCGACTTCACGAGCGCCTCGACGTTGCCCTGGCCGAAGGCGACGAAGTCTTGTGGTGTCTTCATGATGCGTTCCCGGTCTTGCCGGGGCGATCCCGGCAGTTGCTAAAAAGCGACACGCTGCACTGCAATGATTCCAGCCCGGAGCGGCGGAAGGCTGGCGACCTCCGGGCAAATCGAGCCACTTGCAAATGCTGCAGTGCAGCGAGCTACGGAATGGCTCATCAGACAAGTGGGCGCAAGCCGAAAGACGGGTGGGCGCAAGTCGAATTGTGCAGTGCACCAGCGCGATCCCGCGTGGAGGTGCGCAAAAGGTTCCCATCGCACCTCATACAACAGCGATAACGTTCTGGTGATGTTGCAGGTTTGACATTCTCCCTTGGTGCTGGACAGCGCGACTGCCGCCCACGTAGAGTTGAACGGCTCACCATGGAGATCGGGTCAGAATGCCCAGGCTTACTTTAGGGATGCAGTGGCTGCCGGCCGTCTCGGCGCTGGTGCTCCTGCTCTCGCTGCCCGCCGGCCCGGCAGCCGCGCAGGTCGGTTCGGACCGCTATGCTTCCATCGTGATGGACGCCGGCAGCGGCAACGTCCTGTCGGCTGCCAGTGCAGACGAGCCGCGGTATCCCGCCAGCCTGACCAAGATGATGACCTTGTATATGCTGTTCGACGCCCTGCGCGACCGCCGGGTGTCGCTGGACCAGCAGGTGCCCGTCTCCCCCTGGGCGGCGTCAATGGCGCCGACGAAGCTGGGGCTGGTGCCGGGCACGTCCATCACGGTGGAGCAGGCGATCCTGGGCCTGGTCACCAAGTCCGCCAACGACGCTGCAGCCGCGCTTGGCGAGATGCTGGGCGGCGACGAGGAGCGGTTTGCCCAGATGATGACCTTGCGCGCCCGCGCGCTGGGCATGACCAACACGACGTTCCGCAACGCTTCCGGACTGCCGGACCCGGATCAGACGACGACGGCACGCGATCTGGTGCTGCTGGCGCGCCACTTGGTGCAGGACCATCCCGCTTATTACCGCTACTTCAGCGCGCCCTCCTTCGTCTTCCATGGACGGCTGATCCCGAACCACCAGCGCATGCTGCAAACGTATCCCGGAGCAGACGGCCTTAAGACCGGGTATATCCGGGACTCGGGCTTCAACCTGGTCACGTCGGCCGTGCATGGCGACACGAGGCTGATCGGCGTCGTGCTGGGTGCGGCGAACAGCGGGGAACGGGACCAGCACATGGCTGCCTTGCTGGACGCCGGTTTCGACCGGGCGGGCGCCCCGATGCTGCTGGCGCGGCACGACCCGGCGCCAAGCTTCCGCTTGCCGGCCATCATCGCCGCGGCGCAAGCGGCGCCGTCCTATCCGCCGCCGCTTTACTCCGCGCCTTTCACCGATGTGCCGGGGCCACGCTACCAGTTGGGCTATGACGCGCCTTTCCTGCCGCCTCCGTCGCGGGTCCGCAGCTACGCGGCCCAGTTTGCCGAGCCTCGGCTGGCGCCCCAGCCCGCGCGGCTCCGCACCGCCGGGCCTGCCTGGCGCGAGCCGGCCTGGCGCGAGCCGACGGTGCGGGCGGCACGGGACCCGGCGGCACGCCGCATGATGGATCGGATGGACCCGCGTGACCGCTTCGGAATCCGGGACCGGGGAGAGCAGCGGGCCGAGCGTCTCCACGTCCGCCCAATCATGGCCGCCCCGCCAGTGCAGCAGCGCACGCATGCGTCGCCGGCCCGCGGCTACAGTGCCGCACCGCGCCCGGTACGGTCCGCTCATGCCGGGTGGCAGGGCGGGCGCTACCCCGGCTGAACCATCTCCCCTTGCACGCCGCGGGCCTGCGCCGCATTTTAAGCCGATGCCTGGCGCAACGCCCGGCGGCAAGGGAACTTGGGACGCATGGACGGCGGAGCCGATTCGAGACGCATCACCCTCTATTCGCCTGAGGATTTCGCGGGGATGCGCGCCGCCGGGCGGCTGGCGGCAGAAACGCTGGACATGATAACGACGCACGTCCATCCGGGAGTCACCACGGCGGAACTGGACCGGGCGTGTCACGATTTCATGGTGGGGCGAGGAGCGGTGCCGGCAACCCTGGGCTACCGCGGCTACCAGCACAGCAGCTGCACCAGCATCAACCACGTCGTCTGCCACGGCATCCCCGGCGAGCGCCGGCTGGTTGAGGGCGATGTGCTAAACATTGACGTGACCGTCATCCTGGACGGCTGGCACGGCGACAGCAGCCGGATGTATGCCGCGGGTCAGCCCAGCACCAAGGCGGCGAAGCTGCTGGATGTGACCTATGCCGCGCTGATGCGCGGCGTCGCCGCCGTGCGCCCCGGCGCCACCCTGGGCGACCTGGGCTACGCCATACAGTCCTTCGTCGAAGCCAACCGGTTCAGCGTGGTGCGCGACTTCTGCGGCCACGGCATCGGCCGCCGCTTCCATGAGGCGCCAAACATCCTGCACTTCGGCAAGCCCGGCGAAGGGCCGGTGTTGCGCCCTGGCATGTTCTTCACCATCGAGCCGATGGTGAACGCCGGACGCCCGGAGGTGAAGGTGCTGGACGACGGCTGGACCGCCGTGACCCGTGACCGCAGCCTGTCCGCACAGTTCGAGCACATGGTCGGCGTGACGGAAACCGGCTGCGAGGTGTTCACTATCTCCCCGGCCGGGCTGCATCATCCGCCCTACGCCGTATGAGTGGCGAGGTCTTCTCCACCACGCACCGCCTGCGGTTCAACGATACCGACCGGCTCGGTCATGTGAACAACGCCGTGTTCGCGGTCATGCTGGAACAGGGGCGGTCCGAGCTGGCGGTTGCCGCCGGGTTGCCTGTGGAGTCCGAAGGCCAGGCGCTGGTGATCGTGCGGCTGGAGCTGGATTTCCTGCGGGAGATGGCCTGGCCCGGCGATGTGCTGATCGAGACAGAGGTGTCCCGGCTGGGCGGCAAGTCGTTCCAGTTCCGCCAGCGGCTGGTGTCCGGCGGCGAACTCTGCGCGCGGGCCGTGACGGTGCTGGTCGTCATGGACCGTATGACCCGCAAGGCCGTGCCGCTGACGCCGGGATGGCGGGATGCGCTGGGCCGCTGGCTGGTGCGTGAGACATCCGAGCCGTTGCCCGCCTGATGCCGCGGGGGCAGGACGACCTGCTGCGCCGACTTGAAACATCGGCCCGGCCGGTTCAGACGGAGGCCCCTGCCCCATCAGCGCCCATGCCGCCGCCGGGTTCCCGGCCATACGGTGATCCGGCGCCGCCTGTCCTGGTGCCACGGCGGCCCCGGCCACCGCTGACCGCAGCAATTCCGCCCCAGCCCGATCCCGTTCCCAGCACGCCCATGAGCGCCGAGGGCCACCGCAGCCGGATGCGCGCCCGGCTGCTGCAGTCCGGCCCGGACAGCGTCGCGGATCATGAGCTTCTGGAGATGATGCTGTTCCTCGCCCTGCCCCGGCGCGACACCAAGCCCATCGCCCGTGCGCTCCTGAGCCGCTTCGGCAGTTTTGCCAACGCCGTCTCGGCGCCTCTTGCAGACCTGCGGACAATCGAGGGGCTGGGCGATGCAGGGATCGCGGCGCTGAAGACGATCCAGGCCGCCGCCCTGCGCCTCGCCCGGTCGGAGGTGCTCAACCTGCCGGTGCTGAACAACTGGGACCGGTTGATGGAGTATCTGCAGATGGTGCTGGGCCGCGAGCGCATCGAGCAGTTCCGCATCCTGTTCCTGGACAACCGCAACCGCCTGCTGGCCGACGAGGCCCAGGCCCACGGCACCGTGAACCACACTCCGGTTTATCCGCGCGAGGTGGTGAAGCGCGCGTTGGAGCTGCACGCGACGGGGCTGATCCTGGTCCACAACCATCCTAGCGGCGATCCCAGCCCGTCGCGGGAGGACGTGGAGATGACCCGACTGATCGGCCAGGCGGCGGGCGCCCTGTCGGTCGTGCTGCACGACCATGTCATCGTCGGCAACGGTCGCTGGTTCAGCTTCCGGCGGGAGGGGATGCTGTAACACTTCAGGCCAAGTGGTCCATGATCTCCTGCCCGCCGTCCCAGATCAGCTTCAACGACACATACAGCACCACCGCCAGCCCCACCCAGGCGATCCAACGGTAGCGTTCCAGCAGCCCGGCGATGATCCGGGCCGCGACGCCCATCAGCACAACCGATACGGTCAGTCCCACCACCAGCACCCAGGGATGCTCCAGCGATGCCCCGGCCACGGCCAGCACGTTGTCGAGGCTCATGGACAGGTCGGCCAGCACGATCTGGATCATTGCCTGGCGCATCGTCTTGACCGGCAAGGCGCCGGCTGCCTGGTGCCGGGCGGCCTCGGCCCGGCGCAGTTCGCGATACATGCGCCAGCACACCCACAGCAGCAGCAGCCCGCCGGCGAACAGCAGCCCGACGATGGCCAGCAACTGCACCGTCACCAGCGCGAAGCCGATACGCAGGACTGTGGCGGCGCCGATGCCGAGCAGGATGGCGCGGGTCTTCTGCGCCTCCGGCAGCCCGGCCACCGCCATGCCCACCACGACCGCGTTGTCCCCGGCCAGCACCAAATCTATCAGCAGCACCTGGCCGAGCGCGATGAGTTCTGGGAGAAAGTGTTCCAGGGCGCGGTTCCTATCTGCTTGTCACCGGCAGGGCGCAGGCTTAACCCCCGCAAGGCACCCACAAGACACGAGGCAACCGATGGTTCCGCGCTACAGCCGCCCCGCCATGACCGCGATCTGGGCGCCCGAGAACCGGTTCCGCATCTGGTTCGAGATCGAGGCGCTGGCCTGCGAGGGCATGGCCGCCATCGGCGCGATCCCCGAGCAGGCCGCCCGCACCATCCGGGAACGCGGCGGCGCCAAGGTCGCCCATATCGCCCAGGCCGACCTGGACCGCATTGACGCCATCGAGGCCGAGACCCGGCACGACGTGATCGCCTTCCTGACCTGGCTGGCCGAGGGCGTGGGGCCGGACAGCCGCTTCGTCCACCAGGGCCTGACCAGCAGCGACGTGCTGGACACCTGCTTGTCGGTGCAGATGACCCAGGCGGCCGACCTGCTGCTGCAGGACCTGGACCTGGTGCTGGCCGCGCTCAAGCGCCGGGCGATGGAGTTCAAGTATACCCCCACCATCGGCCGCAGCCACGGCATCCATGCTGAGCCGACCAGCTTCGGCTTGAAGCTCGCAGGCCACTATGCCGAGTTCGCCCGCAACCGTGCCCGGCTGGTGCAGGCGCGGGCGGAGGTCGCTGTCTGCGCCATCAGCGGCGCCGTCGGCACCTACGCCCACGTGGACCCGCGGGTGGAGGAGCACGTCGCGGCCCATCTGGGCCTGCAGACCGAGGCGGTGTCCACCCAGGTGATCCCGCGGGACCGCCACGCCGCATTCTTCTGCACGCTCGGCGTCGTCGCCTGTGCCATCGAGCGCCTGGCGACCGAGGTCCGCCACCTGCAGCGCAGCGAAGTCCGCGAGGCCGAGGAGTTCTTCTACCCGGGCCAGAAGGGCAGCAGCGCGATGCCGCACAAGCGGAATCCGGTGCTGAGCGAGAACCTGACCGGGCTTGCCCGCATCGTGCGCGGCGCGGTGACGCCGGCGCTGGAGAACGTGGCGCTGTGGCACGAGCGCGACATCAGCCATTCCAGCGTCGAACGGGCCATCGGTCCTGATGCGACGGTGACGCTCGACTTTGCGCTGGTGCGCCTGGCCGGCATGATGGAGCATCTGACGGTCTATCCCGCGCAGATGGCGGCGAACCTGGAGGCGCTGGGCGGCGTGGTCCATAGCGGGGAGGTGCTGCTGGCCCTGACCCGCGCCGGCATCCTGCGGGAGGACGCCTACCGGATCGTGCAGCGCGGCGCGATGGACACCTGGACCGGCCTTGGCAAGCCTGGCGCGCGCAGCTTCCGGCAGGTGCTGGAGGCCGATCCGGAGGTGGCCGGCCGCGTGCCGCCGGCGGAACTTGACCGCGCCATGTCGCCCGACATGCACCTGGCGCAGGTGGATCACGTATTCGCGCGCGTGTTCGGCCGCCAAGATTCCGACATCAAAGCGGCCTGAAACCGCCCAGGTCGTTGCGTAGTTACATCATGGATCAATAAGGAGGTCCGTGACATGAGGAAGTTTCTACTCACCTTGGCAGTCCTGGCTGGCGCCGTTGCAGCAACATCCGGCGCGGACGCCGCCCCCCGCACCATCCCTCTCGTTGCTGCGCCGGCAGCGGATGGCGCCGCATTGGTGCAGCCTGTGCAGTACTACCCGGGCTGGCGTTACCGCGAAGCACGCCGGCGTGAAGCCTATGAACATTTCCGCCGCCACGAGGCCCGGCGGGAGTGGCGCCGGGAGCATGGGTTCTACGGGCGGCGCTACGGTTACGGTTACGGTCCCCGCTACTAGCATACCCGGTTGACACGGCGGCGCGCGGCGGCACACCTGCCGCCGTGTGCACCGTCGTCCTGAGCCTACGCCCCGGCCACCCCTGGCCGCTCCTGCTCGCCGCGAACCGTGACGAACGGGTGGACCGCCCCTGGGACCCGCCGGCTGCGCATTGGCCTGGACGGCCAGGCGTGGTGGCCGGGCGGGACCGGCTGGGCGGCGGCACCTGGATGGCGATGCGAAACGGTCTTGTCGCGGCGGTGCTGAACCGCCCCGGCAGCCTCGGTCCGGCGCCGGATAAGCTGAGCCGGGGCGACCTGCCGCTTCAGGCGGTGG
>DASWOJ010000269.1:0-8396 GCA_036398775.1 Acetobacteraceae bacterium | reverse complement strand
AGGCGGAGCAGGCATTGCTGGGCGCGCTGCTGGCCAACAACAAGGCATACGAACGGGTCAGCGAGTTCCTGTCGCCCGAGCACTTCGTGGACCCCGTGCATGGCCGCATCTACCAGGCCATCGTGCGCCGGGTGGAAGCGGGTCAACTGGCCGATGCCGTGACCCTGAAGGCGGAGTTCGAGCACTCCGGCCTGCTCGACGAGGTCGGCGGCACCGCCTACTTCGCGCAACTGCTGATGGCGATGGTCGGCATCATCAACGCCGGCGAGTATGGCCGCGCCGTCCATGACGCCTGGCTGCGCCGGCAGTTGATTGATATCGGCGAGGTCGTCGTCAACAACGCCTTCGGCATGGAGGCCGAGCTGGACGGCCGCCAACAGATCGAGCTGGCCGAGTCGGAGCTGTTCCGCCTGGCGACCCAGGGCGGCAACGACGGCGGCTTCGTCACCTTCGAGCGGGCGTTGACCGACGCGATCCTCGGGGCGGAGCGCGCGTTCCGCCGGGCCGGCCACGTCAGCGGGCTGAGCACCGGGCTGCGCGACCTGGACAAGAAGACCGGCGGCCTGCACCCCTCCGACCTTATGATCCTCGCCGGCCGCCCCGGCATGGGCAAGACGGCGCTTGCCACCAAGATCGCCTTCGGCGCCGCGCACGCCCTGGTGCGCGAGGCCCGGTCGGCCGACCCGAACGCCCTGCCCAAGGGGTCGGTCGCGGTGTTCTCCCTGGAAATGAGCGCGGAGCAGTTGGCGACGCGCCTGCTGGCGGAGGAGGCGCGGGTGTCCGGCGACCGCATCCGCCGGGGCGAGATCGGCCAGAAGGACTTCGACCGCTTCGTGCAGGTCAGCCGGGAGATCGCCGGGCTGCCGCTGCACATAGACGACACCCCGGCCATCACCCTCTCGGCGCTGCGCACCCGCTGCCGCCGGTTGAAGCGGACCAAGGGCCTGAGCCTGGTGGTGATTGACTACCTGCAACTGATGCGCCCGAGCGTCGGCACCAAGCCGGAAAGCCGGGTGCTGGAGATCAGCCAGATCACCCAGGGTCTGAAGGCCATCGCCAAGGAGCTGGCGGTGCCGGTCCTGGCGCTGTCCCAGCTATCCCGCGCCGTCGAAAGCCGCGAGGACAAGCGGCCGCAACTGTCGGACCTGCGCGAATCCGGCACCATCGAGCAGGACGCCGACATGGTGCTGTTCGTCTATCGCGACGAATACTACCTGCAGCAGCGCGCCCCAAAACAGATGGCCTTCGACAGCGAGGACAAGTTCCAGTCCGCCCTGGACAAGTGGCAGCGTGACATGGAGCTGGTCCACAACAAGGCCGAGATCCTGATCGAGAAGCAGCGGCATGGGCCGACCGGCAAGATAGACGTGCTGTTCGAGGGCGAGTTCACCCGCTTCGCCGACCTGGACGTGATCCATGCCGGGGATGACTGACGCCAGCCGCGTCCGGGGCCGGCCGTTGATTATTCATCCCTGCGAGCCGCTTGCGGCGCGGAGAAACTGGCCCGGGATCCTGACCCGGGAACGCCGTTTCGCCGGGCTGCTCACGATCACGGAGAACATGGTGGACAGCGGCAACGGGTATGACGCCTGCCTGCTTGGGTTCCGCCAGGCCCTAGACCCGGGACCCCAACTGTCCGCCGGACGTTGTGCGTGCCTGGTTGCCAAGCAGGTTGACCCTGCGGTGAACGGCACGGATCCGGGCGACGAGTTCCCGCATGTGCGGCGGCTTGGCAATGAAGTCGTCGGCGCCAAAATCCCCGCCAATCACCTGATCCGCTTCGTCCAGCATTCCGGACAGCACGACGACTCCGCAGTTCCTTGGGGAGCCGAGCATGGCAACGAATGACTGTCCGTCCATGTCGGTAAGGACTAGGTCCAGCAACACGACATGCGGCTTGAAGCTGCACTTCAAGTCCAAGGCTGCATGTCCGCTGCTCGCTCCCAGGGCCATCAGCCCAGCCCGCATAAGTCCCCGCAAGATCGCACGGGCGACATCCGCCTCATCCTCGATGAGCAGCACGCGCAGGGTGTCCGGATCGTAGCTCGCCACAGTGTCAGCCCTTCGCACGCTTGGATTCCAGTCCGGTGGCGCTTGGGGCCGCGGCCCTCGCCAAAACCAGCCAAGCCGGCGGCGCCGGTGGCCGATGAGCCGGGCGGCCGGCTGATGGCCTGCCACGCTTGAACCGCATCATCATTCCGTTCCAATCCATGCCTAGAGGTTGCATCAACGTCCCCCAGATACTCCGAAAGCACGAGATCGGATGCGAAACGGCTCGCAAATTTCTATGGACGGTGGTGCAATCCCGCCTCAGCAGCAACCATCAAGAGCCAGCAGGATCCATTCGGCCATCTGGACGCGAGCCATCCCGGCCAGCAGCAACAAGCGATTGCTGTGCCGCCGCTTGCCGGCGCACGTCATCGCTTGCAGCCTCACCCGGCGGCACGGGCGTCCCGGTAGCGGCGTGCAACGATCTGCCGGACAATCCGGCCCCGGTGATGCGTCTTGTCCAGGTCCGGTGCCCGCGTGCCCGCAAATAGGCCCCCAAGCTGGCGGCGGCGCTGCTCGCCGGCTTGATCGGGTGCCGGCGTGCCCGCAAACAAACCCCCAAGCTGGCCTGCGGCGACCGACGGGCCGCAATGGTGAGGTCCCAACCCGCAGGCGGGAGCCTCATCATGCGTTCAAGGTCAGCCGCCGACGGTGATGGCGCCCTGATACCGGACGGGGCCGGTAGGCTGCCCTGTCGGCGAGCCGCCCGCAGGCTCGTCGCTGAGCAGCAGTTGCGTGCCGGCCTGGGCGGGGGCGCGCAATTGGGCACGCCCGTCGGGCGGCAATACGCCAAGGCTGATCGGAACGGTGCCGCCCGCCGGCAGCGCCCAAAGCTGCAGCGCTCGTCCCGGCGCCTGGTCCGGCGCCGCCGTTGCCACGATCAACGCAGAGCCGTCCGGGCCGATGCGGACCAGGAATGTGGCCCCGGGTGCCCCGGCCGGCGACAGCGCGGCCAGGAAATCGGACGGCGCGGAGGACGGTGGGCGCAGCAGCAGGACCGCCATCGCCGCCGCCGCCGCAGCCGCCCCGAGCGTGCCGAGGCGCCAGAACCCCAGGCTGCCCCACAATCCCTGCGCGGGGGCACGCCGGGTGCGGCGCCGGGCCTGCACGTCGTCAATCCCGGTGGCCAGGGCCAGGCGCTGCCATAGCTCCGGCGGCGGCCGGCGCGGGACGGCCAAGGCCGCCAACGGCGTAAGCCGGGCCTCCCATCCCTCGATCTGCGCAGCCACGGCAGGGTCCGACAGGGCAAGCGCCTCCATTGCGCGGGCCTGCGCCGCTGGCAGGGTGCCCAGCACATATTCCGCGGCGGCCAGGTCGGCGTCGTCTCCGGGGCCGCCGGCAGCTGCTTCGTCACTCATGACCCTAGCCCCTCAAGGCAGGTCCGCAACGCCTGCAGCGCCCGGCGGATGGCCGACTTCACGCTGCCCATCGGCTGGGCCACCCTGGCCGCAAGCTCGGAATGGCTCATTCCATCCATGAAGGCCATCAGCACCAGCCGCCGGCGGTCGGGATCAATGCCGCGCAGGCACTCGTGCAGCGCCGTTCCCGCCTCCGAGGACAGCAACCGGTCCAGCGCGCCAGGGTCCGGGTCCGCCTGCTCCGGCATCTCGGCTGCCTGCACCTCCCTGCCGACACGGCCAACCGCGTCCAGCGCACGATACCGGACCAGGCTGAGCAGCCAGGCGCGGGCGTTGCCGCGGACGGGATCATAGCGCGCGGCGTTGCGCCAAACTTGCAGCAGGGCGTCATGCACGGCGTCGGACGCAAGCGCAGGCTGCCGGGTGATGCGCAGAGCAACGCCATACAGGAACGGCGACTGCTGCTCATACAGCCGCCGGAAGGCAGCGCCATCGGCCTGGGCGCACCGGGCGAGCAAAAGGGCAACCTCGTCGTCAGATGCGGTGTCGGCAATGCTCATCCCGGGATCATCCCCTGTTCGTCGTGATTGAACAAGGCAGGTATAATGAAACTTGGTCGTGCCGGCCCCGCCGTTCTCCTTATGTGTCCCAGGGCACGCCCATTTGCCTCGGCGGGGCAAAACCGCTTTGCTGGGCGCCTTCACCGAGGCAGGAGGGTGGCAATGCCCTGTCCCACCGCCGCGTCGGTCCTCGAGGTGGACCTCGGCGCGGTCGTCGCCAATTGGCGCGCCCTGTCCGCCCGCCACGCCGGGCCGGTTGCGGGCGTGCTGAAGGCGGACGCCTATGGCCTTGGCGCATCCCAGGTCGCGACGGCGCTCCATTCCGCCGGATGCCGCCACTTCTTCGTGGCGCACCTGCAGGAGGCGCTGGCCATCCACGCCCTGCTGCCCCGCGCCATGCTGGCGGTGCTCAATGGGCTGTGGCCCGGCGACGCCGCCGCCTATGCCGAAACCGGCATCGCCCCCGTGCTGGGGTGCCTGGCCGAAGTGGACGCCTACGCCGCGCAGGCCCGGGCCGCCGGGCGGCCACTGCCCGCGCTGCTGCATGTGGACACCGGCATGAACCGCCTTGGCCTGCCGTCAGCCGAGCTGGACGCCCTGGCCGCCGACCCCGCCCGGCTGGATGGCATCCATGTGCTGTTCGTGATGACCCACCTGGCCGCCGCCGAGCTGCCGGACGATCCGCAGAATGCCCGGCAGCACGCCGCCTTCGCCACCGCCTGCGCCCGCCTGCCGCCGGCGCCGCGCAGCCTGTCCAACTCCTCGGGCATCTGGCTGCAGGGTTTCGGCTCCGACCTCGCCCGCCCCGGCGCGGCGCTGTATGGCGTGAACCCCACCCCCGGCCAGCCCAACCCCATGCGTCCCGTCATCCGCCTGCGCGCCCGGGTGCTGCAGGTCCGCTGCATTCCGGCCGGCGCCGGCGTCGGCTACAACGCCACCTGGACCGCGCTGCGCCCCAGTCGCATCGCCACCGTTCCCGTAGGCTACGCCGACGGCTACCCCCGTAGCCTGTCCAACCGCGCCGAGGCGTGTTTTGACGGCGCACCCGTCCCGCTGGTAGGGCGTGTCAGCATGGACCTTGCCACCTTCGACATCACCGACCTGCCCGGCATCCAGCCCGGCGCCTGGCTGGACCTGATCGGTCCCGGGATGCCGGTGGACGAGGTGGCGGCCCGCGCCGGCACCAACGCCTACGAAATACTGACCCAGCTCGGCCCGCGCTACCGCCGGACCTACCTGCCGGCATGATGCGCGCCCTGGATGCGGTGGCGGCCGTGGGACGCGGCACGCTGGGCGCCGTGCGCCACGCCGGCGCCGTTGCGCTGTTCGGCGCGGCCGGGCTGTCGCACCTGCTGCGACCGCCGTACTATTTCCGCATCTTCCTGGGCGTGTTCGAGGAGTTCGCCTACTTCAGCCTGCCGGTGGTGGCGCTGACGGCGTTGTTCTCCGGCGCCGTGATCGCACTGCAAAGCTACACCGGCTTTTCCCGCTTCAGCGCCGAAAGCGCCATCGCCGGGGTCGTCGTGCTGTCGGTGGTGCGGGAACTGGGGCCGGTGCTGGCAGGGCTGATGGTGGCCGGGCGCATGGGTGCTGCGATGGCGGCGGAGATCGGCACCATGCGCGTCACCGACCAGATTGACGCGCTCGGCACCTTGTCCACCAACCCGATGAAATACCTGGTCGCCCCCCGCCTGCTGGCCGGCGTGCTGGCGCTGCCGCTGCTGGTGGTGGTGGCGGATATCCTGGGCGTGTTCGGCGGCTTCGTCGTCAGCACGGCGAAGCTGGGCTTCAACCCGGAGGCGTATCTCGCCAACACGCTGCAGATCCTGACCACGAACGACGTGGTGGCCGGGCTGACCAAGGCGGCGGTGTTCGGCTTCCTGGTGGCGCTGATGGGCTGCTACCACGGCTACAACAGCCGAGGCGGCGCGCAGGGCGTCGGGTCGGCGACCACCGGCGCCGTGGTGTCCGCCAGCATCCTGATCCTGATGTTCGACTACGTGCTGACCGAACTGTTCTTCTCGCGATGACCGAGCCGCCCCGCCCCGCACCCAAGGGTCTCGAACCCAAGATCAAGATACGCGGCCTGAAGAAGGCGTTCGGCGACAAGCAGGTGCTGGACGGCATAGACCTGGACGTCATGCCCGGCACCAGCACCGTCGTCATCGGCGGCTCCGGCAGCGGCAAGTCGGTGCTGCTGAAGTGCATCCTGGGCTTGGTCGAGCCGGACAGCGGCAGCATCGAGATAGATGGCCAAAGCATCCTGGGCCTGCCCCGGCGCGAGCGGGAAGCGGTGAACTCCCACATCGGCATGCTGTTCCAGGGCGGCGCCCTGTTCGACAGCCTGGACGTCTGGGAGAACGTCGCCTTCGGCCTGCTGGCGCAGCGCCTGCCCCGCGCCGACGCCCAAGCCCGCGCAGGCGAAGTGCTCAAGCAGGTCGGCCTGGACCCCAGCGTCGGCGACATGTCGCCCGCGGAGCTGTCGGGCGGCATGCAGAAGCGCGTCGGACTGGCTCGGGCGATTGCGGCGCAGCCAGACATCCTGTTCTTCGACGAGCCGACGACCGGCCTGGACCCGATCATGGGCGCGGTGATTGACGGCCTGATCGTGGACTGCGTGAAGCGCATGGGCAGCACCGCCATCGCCATCACCCACGACATGGCAAGTGCCACGCGCATCGGCGACCGCGCGGCGATGCTGTTCCGCGGCAAGCTGGTGTGGCAGGGCGCCGCGTCCGACCTGCTGCACAGCGGCAATGCGATGGTGGACCAGTTCACCCATGGGCGCCGTGACGGGCCGATCCAGATGGAGTTGCGGCGGTAGGACGCCTATATCCAACTATATGAAAGACGATGAAATCATCCGTAAGGTGCGCGGGATAGTGGACCAGGAACAGCTGCCCAGCTTTCTCTATGGCTATGATGTCACACCGGGCGACATCGAGGGGGACCCAGCGGTTTGGGTGACGTTCTACGCGGAACCTGACGACGGTCGCATCCACCCCCAGCTCCGCCAGCAGGTTGACGCGATACACGCCCTCAAAGGCCGGCTGAGGCGGGCGTTGCTGGACGTAATGGACGAACACATGCCTTACATCCGTGTTGCTGGACGCCTGCGCCAGGAAACGGCCGCGAATTAGTGGATCCCGGTGATCTGCAACGTCATGCTGTAGCGCTCGTCGCCCAGCCAAGTGACCCCACGCAACAGGGACCGAGCCGGATTGAACGGCGCCGCGCGGTATCATCCAGCTACTATGCCCTGTTCCACACGCCGGCCCGCGCTGGCGCTCGGGCTGTCGCGCCCGCCGATGCCGTTTTGCACAAACAAGTAGCGCGTGCATTCAGCCACACCGCCATGCGCAAAGTCTGTGATGCCCATGCAAGATCGCCGGACCGGCCTTTTCCACAAGCCCTGGCCCACCTCAACAGAGGTACGGCTGACCCACGCCTGACCAACGTCGCGGCGAGTTTCGGGCTGTTGCAGGACGCCCGGCACCTAGCCGATTATGACTTGCTGACCTTTTTTGTTTTGGCAGACACCCTGGAGTTGGTGGAGGCCGCCAGTTTGGCGCTGGACGACTTCCAGGCAATCCAGTCCGCCCCGGGCACCGACATTTTCCTCACCGCCCTCCTCCTGTCCGACCGTTGGACCCGCCGTGGCTAAGCCCGCCACCCGCTACGTCTGCCAGAACTGCGGCGCCACCTACCCCAAATGGGCCGGCCGCTGCGACGCCTGCGGCGAGTGGAACACCATCGTCGAGGAGACCGTCGAAGCCCGCCCCGGCCCGGCCGGCCGCGCCAGCGCCGGCAAGCGCGTCACCTTCGTCGGCCTGCAAGGCTCCACAACGCCGCCCCCCCGCGCCGAGACCGGCATCGGCGAGCTGGACCGAGTGCTAGGCGGCGGCCTGGTGCCCGCCAGCGTGGTATTGGTCGGCGGCGACCCCGGCATCGGCAAGAGCACACTCATGCTGCAGGCCGCCGCCACCCTGGCCCGCACCGGCAAGCGCGTGATGTATATCAGCGGCGAGGAAAGCATAGACCAGGTCCGCCTGCGCGCCCGCCGGCTGGACCTGGCCGACGCCCCACTGGACCTCGCCGCGGCCATCAACGTCCGAGACATCGCCGCCTCGCTCGAAGCCGAGAAGGACTTGGCGCTGGTCGTCATAGACTCCATCCAGACCATGTGGCTCGACACCATCGAGAGCGCGCCGGGCACCGTCGCCCAGGTCCGCGCCACCAGCTTCGAGCTGATCCGCCTGGCCAAGTCCCGCGGCTTCTCCCTCGTGCTGGTCGGCCACGTCACCAAGGAAGGCGCCCTCGCCGGCCCCCGCGTCCTGGAGCACATGGTGGACGCCGTACTCTATTTCGAAGGCGACCGCGGCCACCAGTTCCGCATCCTCCGCGCCGTCAAGAACCGCTTCGGCGCCAC
>DASWOJ010000268.1:0-12957 GCA_036398775.1 Acetobacteraceae bacterium | reverse complement strand
CGACGCGCCGGACGGGCATGGGCACCGGGGACCTGTTCTAGCCTCTGGCAGCCCTTGGGAGGCCTCTTAGGCGCAACTCCTCCGGCCAGTATTCGGGCTGGTCGCCCTTTCCGGGGATGCCGTCCGGCCAGTCGTTGGCGTAGCGGCGGGTGCCGATCTGCTTGAACCACACAGGAACACCTGCGTTGCTGCACTGCCATATCAGGCTGTCCGCCCAATCGCGCCGCATCGCGCGGGAATTGTTGCCGCTCTCCCCGCCGATGATGACCCAACCTATCTTCTGACCGATGGGTGCAGGCACCTGCTGCATAAGTTCGGCATAGCCGCGGATGCCGATGCCCTGGGGCGGGGTGTAGTAGCCGGTCAGGGCATCCAGGGAGAGGCCGCACTTCAACATAACATGGTCCAGCCGCACACGTTCGAGGAGCGGTTCGCACGATACGAAGTGCACGGGCGCCGGCACGCTTATCAGGTGGGGCAGCCGCTGCGCCGCGGTTTCGTTGTTCTCCACCGTCGTTCCCAGCCATACGTTCGGCCAGCCCTGCCATCCCCAATCCTTCGGCAGCATGGCCTTGATGTTCTGCGGGCGCTTGGTCAGGAGCTGCCAATCGAGGTTGGGGCAGGCTCGTATCAGCTCCCACAGGTCCGCGCGCCACTCGGCGGGGACCTGGTTGTCGAACACGTCGGCCAGGCTGGCGCAGAACACGCGCAAGCGGGTGCCAGCCTCCGCCGCCGTCCTGTTCCAGCGGAGAGGCTGGCGCCAATAGGCGGGCGTGGTGCGCTTGCGTTCGGTGAAGTCGCCGCCCCATCGTTCCACGAGGGCTTCGGCGTAGCAGTGCTCGCATCCGGGGCTGATGGCGGTGCAGCCGCGCCATGGGTTGAAGGTGGCGTTGGTCCAGGAGATGCCGGTCGCCTCACCCATGGGTCTGTGCCCTGGCAAGGGGCTGCGCACTGGCAAGGGGCAGCTCGCCCTGCAGGCGTGCGGTGCCGGCGTCGTTGATGGTCAGGTGCTCGATCAGCTTGCCGCGGTCTTTGGCGTAGGGGCTGGGGCGCATGACCACATCGGCCAGCTTGTGGTGCAGGATGGTTGCCCGGCCCTGCGCGGGCAGGGCGACCCGGGGCCGGACGGAGTAGGTCAGGCTCCGAAGGGTAGCAAGGCAGGCTTGGGTCAGGCGTGGCTTGGTGGGCAGGGTCATTTCATCTCCTGGCGGGCGCGGTCTATGGCGACGTTCAGCAGGGCGGCCCTGGTGTGGCTTCCGCCGGCGTCGGGATGGGCGGTCCGCATCTTGGCGCGATAGACGGCTTCGGCTTCGGTAAGGGTGCTTGGGTTATCCAGCACGCCGCGCCAAGCATCGGACGATCCCCGCGCCGGAGGAGCGGGCAGCGCGGCATACCCGGCGAATGCCTGTTCGATGGTCCCCACGCCCCACCTATCCATGGCGCGCAGGGCTTGGATGTGCGAGGCCAGGGCGGCGACGTTGCCGGCGACGGTGTGCCATCGGTCGCACGCCAGCACTATCGGCTGCCCGGTCAGGGTGAAGTAAAGCGCGGCGCCGGGGTCCCTCGGCTTTGTGTCGTTGTGCGGCTTCCCATCGCGGCGGAGTGTAACGTTGGCGGAAAGGACGGGCGTGCGCGCATCGAGGAGGCGGAGCTGGTTGGTCAGCCGTTCCAGGGCGCGGGGCAGGGTGATGGGCTGGCCGTCGGCCCTCCAGGGCGCCCATAGGCCAGCATCCGGGTAGTGGCGCGGCCGTCCGGGCGGCCAGGCCAGGGTGGCGTTGTGTTGGATTTGGTCGGCGATCATTGCCGGCGCTCTTGCTGCCGGGTGGCGACGTCCCGGCATAAATCGCGCTGTGCGTCGTCCTGCGCGGCATGGCCTCCATCCACACGGCCGTTGCGCCAGCCGTGCCAGTAGGCGCGGCTGCGGTTGTCGCCGGGTTCCGGGTCGCCTTGACGGCCTGCCTGGTAGCCTTCGACAATGTCGTCCGAGTCCATGCCTTCCAGCTCGGTCACGGTGCGGACCGGGTTGCGCTCGGTCATCGGGTCTGTTCCGGCGGCAGCACTTCGGCGGAGCTGGTGACGCCGCAGCCGCATACGACGGAATTGCCATGCAGGATGGCACGGGCCACGCCGCATCCCTGGCACACGAAGGTCCGGGTCGCCGGCTTTCCCAAGAAGGCGTCCTCCTGCAGTTGGTCCATGTGGCCGCGCACGCTTTGCTTGATTGCGCGCAAGGCTTCCTCCTGCCGCGCCTCTTTCATGCGCTCGATCACGCGCGAGACTGTCTCCCGTCGAAAGGCGTTGTGCACGTCCTGCGGGATCATGCGGCGGTGCCCTCTCATGCGGCCCGCCCGCCGGCGACCCGTGCGGCGGGCAGGGTGTCGCCAAGCCAGTGCACGGCGACGCCTGCGGGGGCGGTGGGGGGCGCCTTCATCGTGGCCATGACGATCACGCTGTCCAGGTCGCCGCTGTCCCCAAGCTGATAGAGCCAGGCCATCGCCGGGCCGCGGCTGGGCAGGTCCAACAGGTCAAACTCGTCGAGGAGGAGGAAGCCAAGGTCGCTGGTCACGGCCAGGGCGGCGCCGATCATGGCGTCGCTCCGCCACCACTCCGACCGTGACATCAGCGCATACGGCCGCCCTCCAACGGTGATGCCCATGTCGGCGCCGATGGCGACGCGCGGCCAGCCGGTGGCGTCGGCCTGGGCGGACAGGTAGCGGTTGAACGGTCCCAGCACGGCCTGCAGCAATTCGCCCGGGATGCCATCGGGCGCTAGGGCTGCCTTTATGGCCAGCCAGTGCAGCACGTCGCGGTGATAGGCGGTGGCGCGCTCGGTCGCGGCGGTGGCGGCGCGCTCTGCTGCCAGGCTATCGCGGGCTTCCCTCAACTCCTGGCTCTTGGCGTCCAGGTCGCCTTGGGCTTGGGCAAGCTGGGCCTGGATGTCGCCTCGGCTGCCGTCGGCCGCGTGGTTGGGTTGGTCCACGGGCTGCTTCGGATCAATCAGCAGGATGGACTCTGCCGCGGCCGAAGCGGCGTCGCGCTGGCTCGTATGCGCCAGCAAGGTCCGGGACAGTCCATCCATCTGGCCTTGCGCCAAGGCCAGGGCAGCGCGGGCTTCGGCCCGGTCTGCCGGGCTGCTCGGGTTGTCCGGCTCCTCGTAGGGTTCGAGGTTGTCCTTCACGAGCTGCAAAGGGGTCCGGCAGCCCGGGCAGGTGAAATAGTCATCCGCGGCGCGGGCGTCGAGGTCGGCCAGGGTG
This sequence comes from Acetobacteraceae bacterium, assembly GCA_036398775.1. GTDB lineage: Bacteria > Pseudomonadota > Alphaproteobacteria > Acetobacterales > Acetobacteraceae > DASWOJ01. The sequence continues at coordinate 9,703 of DASWOJ010000268.1, read as the reverse complement.
GTCTTTGCCAGGTCGCGTGACGCGATGGCTGCGTCCAGCTTCTTGCGGGTGGCCTTCCACGCCGCGGCGACTGCGGGCGCGCTGTCGGCCAGTTCCTTCAGGTTCGCCATGCGTGCGCTCGTGCCTGACGTGCGGGCGTCGGCGGCGTCCAGGGCGCCTAGCTCGCGGTGCAGCATCCCGACTTCTTGCGAGAGGGTGCTTACTTCGGCATCGAGGCCTGCCACGTCCTCCGGGGTGGCGGGTTCGGCTGGGCCGGGGACAACGTAGCTGCTGGCCTTGTCGGTGCCGTAGGCGGTGCCGGTGACGGCCCGCCAGGCGCCGCGGGCTTCGGTGGCGCAGCGGTCGGCCAGGGCGACCCATTCGTCCAGGGTGTGCTCCGGCTTGAGATGGTCCAGCTTGTCTTGCGGGTGCTTGCGCTCGCGCATGACGGCCAGGATCGCCTCCGGGCCAAGGTCGGCGCGCATGACGGCGCGTAGCAGCTTGCGGCGCTCGTCCGGGCCGGCGGCGCCGAACCGGCTGCGGTCCAGGAGATAGGGCACGGCCTCTGTGACGGCCGTGGGCGGGATGGGCAGCCGGCCGCGGGACTGCAGCTTGCCGGTTGCGATGTCCCTGGCGATGGCGGTGTCCTCGCACGTCAGGACGATGTCGCCGCCGTCGGCGCCCTCGGTTATCAGCTTGCCGCGGTCCCCCTTGGCGGTGATGCGGCGCAGCTCGCCGATCATGACATAGGCGATGGCGTCACCGATGGCGGACTTGCCGGACCCGTTCGGCCCGACGATCAGGGTCATCCGCTGGAAGGCGAGGGACAGGTAGCGGTGCGGCAGCCAGTTGTGCAGCTCGATGCTGGAAATCTGCATGGTCGTTACTCCAGGTCGCCGAAGGCCAGGCTGGGGTTTGCGGTGCCGTTTACCCGGGCTGGGGGCGCCTTGCGGCTGCGAGTGGGCATTTCGGCTGCAAGGCTTCGCGCAACCTGCGTTACGGCCGGCGGGGCGGCATCTGGCGGGGCGCTGGCGGCTTTCGGCGTGGGCGCGTCCTCGCCCTCCACGTTGCGGATGTAGGCGCCTGCGCCGGCGGTGGCCGCTGCCTTCGGGATCGCGGACGAGGCTTCTTCCATCTCTTTTGTTGTGGTGCCTGGTTCCGGCTGCAACTCTTGGCGCAGCTCCGGATGCAAGGTTTCGCGCGGGGCTGTCTCGGCGTTGTTTGCTGCGGAAGTTTTTGCGGGTTTTTGGCGTGGGGTGGGGGAGGGTTTGGCCTGGGCGGCGCTTTCCTCCCTCTCCCCCCGGGAGAGGGTTGGGGTGAGGGGCAGGGGGCCGCTGTCTGGAAGCTGTAGAAGCCCAAGGGCGGCCAGGGAGGCGTGGAAGGTGTCCAGGCCTCCGGTGCGTGCGGCGTCGGCGAGGCCGGCGATCTGCGCGAAGGACAGGCCTTGCACGGCCTTGCGGTCAATGAGGATGGCGCGGGAGGTCGCGTAGGCAATGACCTGGTCGCGCTTGTCGCCGATCACGTCCGCTGTCAGGTCCTCGGACCGGCCAAGGGCCAGCGCCTTGACCTTGAAGGCCATGGTGACGTCTTGCGGGATCAGGGCCAGGACGGCGTTGCGGTAGGCTTTGCTCTCCGCAATGGTGGGGTAGTGAGCTTTGGGAAAGGTGCTGCCGTCGCGGCGCCGGCCCACGCTGCTTTCCTCGATGGTCACTTGGACCGTGTTGCCTTTTTTCACGTCGGTCACTTCAACGGTGCACCGATACCAGTCCGGTTCACCGTTCCACTCGGCCTCATAGACGACCTTGCAGGCGGCGGGGGTGTCGCCGTGGGGTTGGGTCATCAGGGTACTACGGGGTCCCCGCTTGTCCACTGTCAGGACGATCCTGTGCTTGATGCCGCCGTAATGGGCGGCCAGGTGCCGGGCGCCGGCAACGGAGATGCCGGTCGCGGGCTGCCCGTCCTCGCCGGTGAAGGAATAGACGAAGGCGCTGCTCATGGCGCCGTGCATCAGCTCGTCGGCGACGAGGGCCATGTCGCGGTCGTCCATGGCGTGCCAGGCGTCCAGGTTGAAGCCGCCGGCTGGTTTGCTGGCGGCGCGTAGGGTGTCGAGTGTGTTGGACATGGTGGGGCGCCTTCTAGGTGCGGTCGCCGCGAAGGCTTGGCGACGGGTCGTAGATGTAGCTGGGCAGGTCCAGCGTCTCGATTTCGGGGGAGTGGCCGGGCCAGGTGTCGCGTGCGAGGTCCCGGGCGTAGGCGCGCAGGGTCCGCTGCACGTCCAGGCGGCCTTGCGCGAGGGCGCGCGGGGACAGTTCGTAGGCGGCGGCCAGGTGGGGCTGCTCGGGTTCCACGGCCAGGAAGATGAAGGCTGCGGCGTGCCATCCGTCGGCCAGGCGCATCCCGTCGCCGTAGATGGGCGGCTGCCAGTGGTAGCGGTATTCCGCTGCCACCTTGGCGAAGGCGCGCGGGCTGGCGTCGCGGGCGCTCTTGAGGTCCACGATGACGTTTGCCACGGGTGCGATGCCGTCCGGGCGGGCGCGGAGCCGGACGCCGGTGTCGGGGTCGTGCCAGACTGCGGTACGCTCCACGATCAGGTCTGCGGTCAGCAGCTCGCGGGCAACGGGGTGGCGCATGATGCTGTCCCGCATCCGCATTGCCTCGTCCCATTCGGCCTGCTTGACGATCTTGCGGCCCATGGCTCGCACCATGTCCTCACGGAAGGCCTTGTGATCCTCGCTGAATATCTTGAGTCGGCTGACGTGGTAGCGTTGGCTTAGGCTTGCCGGTTCGAGGATCGCGGCGTGCGCCAGCTCGCCAAGCGCCATGGGGCGGGTTTGCTGCGGGTCGCCATGGCGGTAGCGGGCGGGGTTGTCGGCGTAGCGGGCTAGGCCGGTCTTGCTGATGCTGTTCGGGTCGGCGTGGTAGGTGCCGGCGGGGATGCCGTCATGGATGCCTGGCGACATTGCGATTGCGCGCTCCGGTGGTGTCCGCGCGAGCCGTGCCCGGCGGAACCGGCGACATGCCGGCCCGCCGTCATAGCATCAAATGACAGTTTGATGCAATCAATGCACCATACGTCAGGCTGTCACCAGCGATGTGACCTTGCGGAGCTGGTGCTCTTCGATGGGCAGGTCGCACATGGTGGACCCGGTGTTCAGGCGGATGATCCTGGTATCCATGTGCGCCAGCTCGCCGATTGCGGCGACCCTGCTGTCCCGTATGCAGACCGTGAGGTCGCCGATGCGGGGCGGCCGATGGGCGACGTAGAGCATGTCGCCGGGCCGGGTGCGTCCGCCGCCCGTTACGAGCTGCAGGGCGAACATGCCGCCGGTGCCTGGGTAGTCGCTGGGCCGTGGTGCCCACTCGTTGGCTTCGGCGGCTTCGATGAGGTCGCCTTCCCGGAATAACGGGATGTCGGCGATGGGGCCGCTGGGCTGGGCGGTCCCCTTGGCCGGCATGGTCGTGAGCGGGGCCTGGCCAGGGGCGCACAACTTGGCCTCATCGAGCTGCAGTTCCTTGGCGATGACGGCCCGGTGGGCGGGTTCGAGGCTGCGCGGGATGCCCTTGTGCAGATACACCGCGAGCCATCCATGCTGCTTGCCGCATAGCTCGCTCAGCCTGCTTTGGCTCACGCCCCGCTGCCTCGCGTGCACGGCGATCAGCGCGCGGACCGGGTCGTTGATGATCGTGAGGGGCGGGCGGGGCTGCGGGCGTCCGGCGCGCTTGGGGATGGCTGCGATGGTGCGCGCCGGGCTGGTGCTGGTGCTGGTTTGGACTTCGGCCATGGATGTTCGGTCCCTACGCTGTTCTTGCAAATCTAGGTAACATATAGCGCAATCTAGGATATATCGCCATCAAGTGATGGCTGTGGAGGGAGGCTTGTGCGGACAATGGATGACTTATTGACGGAGGTTGAGTCTTTTATCGCATTTTTTGGCATTCCCGCCAGCCGAATCGGCCGCGATGCCCTGCATGACCCTGCCTTCGTGACGGGATTGCGGCAGGGGCGGGAGTGCCGCCGCGAGACGGCGGGCCGGGTGCGTGCCTGGATGGCCAGGGAGCGCGCCGCGGCGGCTGGCGCCGGCGCAGCCGGTGAGTGATGCGGCAAGTGATGGCCTGACGTTCCGGCTGCCTCGGCCCACGCCCCTGCTCAACGAGATGTTGCGGCAGCATTGGCGCGTGCGGCGCCGGGCCAACGCCCGCATCGCCGGCCTGGTGCGCTTGGCGACGCAGGGACAGCGGCCGGCTGTGCCCTTCGAGCGGGCGTTGGTGCGTATCGAGCGGCGCTCGCTGCGTGTGCCTGACACGGACAACCTGTGGGGCGGCGTCAAGGGGTTGCTTGACTGCCTTCTGCCGCCTGGGGACCCCGTGCGGAGCGGCGGACGCTGGGTGGTTCTGCATCCCTCCGGCCTGTCCATCGTACGGGACGATACCCCTGATTGCCTGGTCCTGGACGTTGTCGCGGTACAGGTCCGCAGGGTTGCGGAGCAGTGCACCGTCGTCCGCATCACCCCCTTGCCCGTGTCGGTTCCTGGTGGGCAACTGGGTTAACAAATGATGACTCAAATGAGGCTCAAGTTCGTAGTTTACCGTGGAGGCTACATGACGCTGCATATCAAACCAACGGCCCAATCCCCTAGCGTGATCCTGCTTACGACCGTCGAGGCGGCGGCCAGGCTGCAGGTCAGTCCGCACACGCTGATTGACTGGCGCCGTCCCGGCGGTGGCGGGCCTGCGCTGCCCTGGGTCCGGCATGGGCGGCGGCTGTTCTACCGCGCCGATGACGTGGCGGCCTTCATGGCGCGGGAATTGCGCGACCGGCGCTATCCCGCGCGCTTGGCAGCACCCCCCACCGGCCTCCCCGATCACGCCGCACGGGCGGCTTGACGCCTTCCAACGACGCGGCCAGCCGCGCTTGCTCAGATGGGTTTTCGTGTAATGACGTGTGTTCCAAGCCGCCGTCTTCGCCGCCGTTGTAGCCCCGCTCCTGGGGACGTTCGTTGTCTGTTCATCAAGCCGCCCGACTCGGGCGAATCGGGGTGGTTCCAGGTCCCCTTTCCGTGACGCGGCGGCGGCGGGGTGCCGCGGACAAATGGCCATGGATGAAGCTGTCACCGACGGACGTCCTGTGTGACGTGCTGCTGGCGCAGTGCTCTCCGGGGGCAACAGGGGTGTGGTGGCGCATGATGTGCAACATGCACCTGACCGATGAATACGGGGTGCTGGCGCGGAACGGCGTGGCGATGACGAAGGCGGAGATCGCCCGCCTCGTTGGATGGAGCCGGCGGACGGTGGAGCCATTCCTGGCGGAGTTGGAGCGCAACGGAGTCTACAGCGTTGATTCTAGGGGCGCCATCTACTGCCGGCGCATGGTGCGCGATTATGCGACGCATCTGCGGTCGGTGGAGGATGGAAAAAAGGGTGGGAATCCAAAGCTCAAGCCGAAAAGCAGCGCCGGTTCGACCATCATTCGCGTTCCAGTCGAGGTCCACTCGCCGTCCACTGGAGCGCCAGTCGAGCGCGACACGACGGGCAAAAAACAACCGATCATCAACAATACCAATGAGATAGAAGAAAAGACGGTTAACCCCCCCCATAAGGCAGACTCAGACTCAGAATCAGAAGATAGAAAGAAAGAAGGGAGTCCTGCGGACTCCCCCCGCGCGAAGGGCGCGGCGCATGGGTCGTCGTCTCCGGTGGACAACGTGGTCGGGTTGCGAAAAGGGCAGGTGCCGTCCGTCGCACCGGAACAGCCCAAGCAGGCGCCGCTGCCGATGCCACCCACGGCGGTCAAGACGGTTCGCAAGGAACCTGCCGGCCCGGTCATGCGGTCCGGCTTCGAGCGCGAACGGCCCAGGGGCGATCCGGTCGCGCTGGCGAACGCACAGACGGCGTTGGACGCCTGGAACGCGCTGGCCCTGGTGCTGGGGATGGCGCAGGCCAGCATGTCGGCGGACCGTCGCGGCCGTATCACACGCATCCTGCAGACGTTCGGCGGGCTGGACGGCTGGCGCGCGGCGCTGGTCAAGGTCGAGGAAAGCGATTTCTGGTCCGGGCGGTCGGGGCATCCCTACAAGCCCACGATTGACCTGTTCATCAAGCCTGAGAAGTTCCGATGCCTCATGGAAGGCGGCTACTCCAGCCGGCAGCCTCAATCGGGGGCAGGACGGGGCAAGGGAGGGGCTGGGGCGGGTCCTGACCGTCCTGGGCCACTGGACGCCGTGTACGACAAGTGGGCGGCCCTGGCAGCCGCTGGGGGCGGCGGATGAACCACATCGCGCGCATCCCGTCGGTCGAGCGGCATCCATCGGGTGCGAGGGACCCGTCCGGTGCTGGGGACCCGTTGCCGCCCCGGCTGCCGGCGCCTGAGCTGTCCGCGGGACTGCGGCGTGCGGTGGAGCTGGTTCGGCTGGATAGCCGGCGGCACCTGCCGGGCGTGGCGCCGGCATTGGGCACGGAGGCGTGCGACCTGGTGGCGGCCATGCGGGACCTGTGCACCCCGGCGGCCGTCGAGGTCGTGGACGCCTGGATGGAGCGGGTATTCATCGGCTGCAACAACCCGCCGAACACGAAGGGCAAGCTGCTCCGGGTGGCGGCTGTGCTCGGCGTGTGCGGCGACCTGCCGCGTGCGTGCTGGACCGGGGAAACCTACGCCTCATACGTCCGCCACTACGGCGAGAAGTCGGACTGGTGGCCCGGGCCAGGGATGGTTGACGCATTCCTGCGGCCCATCGGCGCGGAGTTGGCGTCCAGGAGGAGCGCGTTGGAACAGATCGCGGCGGGTCTGCCGGTGCTCGCCGCCCCGGACGCTGCCGCCGATTGGGACGATCCCACCCCGGAAGGCCGTGCACGCATCGTCCGGGGGATCGTGGCCAAGCTGGGGGGAGGCGGTGTGCGTAGGGAAGCGCGGGGTGTGGCGGAGCAAATCGAGGCGGTGGTGGCGAAGCAGGGACCCCGGGCGACGCGGTATCCTACAGCGGACCAACTGCGGGAGATGCGAGCGGCCCGGCGGCGGGAGATGGGACTGGCGCCGCTTGGGAGGTCGCGGCCCCCATGATCCCGGACCGAAAAAGGCGGGTGGGATGTCTCTGTGATCGTCCGTCGGCTGTGGTCCCTCGATGTGGGACGGCGATGCGGGACGATGCGGGACTGATGCGAGACTTTTGGGACTTCATAGGCTTACGAAGGGGCGTTGTTCATGGATAGGTCGGTTATGGACGGGTTGGCGGGCGTTGCGGCTGGCGCTGGCACCGATGCGGGACGGATGCGGGACGCGATCCCGGACAAGATGGGTCCGCCCGGCAAGAGGTCGTTGTGGCATCGGCTGATGTTCGGGGAACCGTCCCGGACTGCGGACGGCAAATCCAACAACAAACCATCTGTGTTGGAAAAGTCCTACAAGCCGGCGGGCGGCCGGAAGAACGAAGTCGTGCAACTGCGCGGGCGCATCGAGAGCATGGAGGGGTGGACCGGGCAGATCACGGACCGGCTGGTGGACGTCGAGGCTGCGGTCAAAGAGTTCCGGCGGCTGGGTGCGGTGGCGTCGTTGTGGCAGGCGCCGCGCATCTCGATGCCGCCGGAGTTCTCGGAGGAGGAGGCGCAGGCCTTCCGCAGCGCATGGAACAAGGCGGCCAGCGCACAGCCGGGGCAGGCGGTGCATCTCATACCGTCCGACGAGGTTGCGCTTCTGCGGCTGACAACGGCGCTGACGATGCTGGCGGACGATGTGACGCCGGAGCTGCTGGCGCTGCCGATCCCGGTTGCGGTGCGTGCGGTCCTGATGGGCTTGCTGGACCTGGCCAGGCCGAAAGATGGTCCGACGCTGGACGCGGAAGGGGCGTCTTGATGTTAGACGTGGGTCCGATGAAGTCTGGCCTTTCCGGCGGCGACTGCCAACGGGGCGGCCGGGCGTGGGAAGTCTGCCCGGTGTGCGGCGGGGCCGGTTACGTGACGGTGGCGCGGGACCCGGGGCCGGCTGGGCTGGGCGTCGAGCAAGTCATGACTGCGCATGAGAGACGTCCAATGCCGACGGTCGCCATGGGGTGCAAGGCCTGCGAAGGGTCCGGGGCGGTGGCGGCATGATCCCCTGTCCTCCGGCTGCTACGGCCGCGCGCCTGGCCAGCAACGCGGATTGGCTGCGGTTCCTGCGGGGCCATCCCGGCTGGTCCGCCCCGGCAAAAATCGCGGTGGTGGCGGTGACGGCGGGCGGGCTTGCGAATGACTGCGGGCCGCTGCCCTCGCCGTTGCCGCATGGTGCATTCTGGCTGGGTGAAGCCGGAGGGTCATCCGGCGCGGGTGGGTCTGGTGGCCCGGCTGGACCTGCGGGCGTGAGCTGGGGCGGTTTCGGGCCGCGCGCGTTTGATTTCGGACGGTCCGGCGGTGGCAGGTCGGCCGGTCCCCTCGATGGCTTCGGCGCCGGCGCCTATGGCCCGTATCCCGTGGTCGTCCCGGTGGGCGCGCTGGGCAGGCTGCGGCGCGCGGCCAATGGTCCGGCGGTTGCGACTCAAGGGGTGATCGCCTCGCTGGGGGCGGGCGCGTCGCCGGTGCTGGCGGCGAATGCAGCCGGCGCCCTGACCGACGTGGTGACGCTGCAGGTCGTGCCGTCCGGGGACACCGGGGCCGGCGGCGTGTCACCCGGGGCGGAGCTGCCAGGGGTTGGCCCGGCGGTCCCTCCCCACCTGGAGTCCAGTGGGACGCCGGCGGCCGTGCCGGTGCCGGTGCCGGAACCTGGCGCCGTCGTGCTGCTGCTGCCGCCGCTTGCGGCCGTCCTCGCGTTCCGCCGGGTGTCCGGTCGCCGTGCGAGGGAGGTTCGCCATGCAGCCTAAGCCGAGTTGGTCCATCCCGGAAGCGGTGGCGGACGCCTTCAACCCGGACCCGGCGGGAACGGCGATGATCCAGGGGCGGCTGGAGCGGATGGTCGCGCGGGCGACGCGGACCTTCCTGGACGCGGTGGAGGCGGAGATCGGGCGGTTGATGCCGCTGTGGCCTGCGGAGATGGGGGAGCCGATGCTGGTATGGGGTGCAAACAGCGTGTTCCTGGGGCTGGGTCCGCCTGTTCGCATCGGTGATGTGGCCGTGATCGTCCTACCGGCGCGCAAGATCGTCCTGGAGGTCGTGGAGCATGGCTGAGCGGTTGATGGCGTCCGTGCGTAGGCTGCTCGTGCTGGTGCTGCGGGAGCCGTATCCGGTGCCCTGGTGGCGGCATCGCGGGGTCTATGCGGCCCTGGCCTTCGCCCTGCCTTGGGTGGGCGGCCTGTTCCTGCCGTTTTGGTGGAACGTCCTGACGTCGGTGGTGCTTGGGGCGGTGCTGGCGCTGGTGTCGTTGGTGCTGATCGGCCCCCGCTACGTGCGATGGGACGAACGGCGGGGCACGCCGCCGCCCTAGACGGCCGCCGATTCTTGGCGGCGCGCGGGGTCGTGACGAGAGGCTAGGGGGGCAACAACGGCCCAACCCATGCCCCTCGCCGCCACCCTCGCTGCCGCGCCACGCGGCCCCCGCGTCTGCCGGCGCTGCCATGGCGTCGAGCCTGCCGTCCGCTTCCGCGGACTTGCGCGCACCCTCTGCGACGGCTGCCGGTCGGCGGCTGTCCTAGCCCGTCCCGCCCGTCTGGAGGCGTCCAGCCCCCTGCCAGCGCGCCCTGTGCGGGCTGGTGCGGCGCCGCTGCACCTAGCATGGGTGCGTGGCCTGCCCTGCGCGGCGTCGCCCATCGGCTGCCGTGCGCCTGTC
>DASWOJ010000267.1:0-8085 GCA_036398775.1 Acetobacteraceae bacterium | reverse complement strand
GTGGATTTAAGCCGGGTGCCTGCCCAACTCAACGGTGATGTGCATGGGATCAGGTACGCGGGATACGGTTGTTCCGCAGGATGCCGGTGGTGGACAGGAACTGGGCGCAACGAAGTTGTCCATCACAACAAGGCGCTGTTTCGGACGTCATGGCGACGCGCTGCAGGCCCGGCTTGGCGCAGGTGAAGAGCTGCCTGGTGATCTGGGCCTGGAATTCCACCGCGCCTGCGGGTAGGCAGGACACCCCGAGTGCCGCCGCCGCTGCCAGGACCAACTTCATCTTGCGCCTCTCCCTTGCATCGCAAACCTCTGACAAATCAACGTCACAATCCACCGCAAGGTTACATGCTCCCGATTCAGTGATCGGCTGGGTTGATCTGGACCGGATGATAACATGTTGGCAACAAAAAACAACATAAATTCACAAGGGGTTGGACCGCTGGCAGCATACCGCGCGCTGCTGGCTCGTGGCGCGCTGATCACCGACCCGGCGCAGGCCGCCGCCGCAGAGCGGCTGCAAGGCTTGTGGTCTCGCCTGCGCGGCTATGACCCGGCCGTCCACGACCGGGATGGGCATCCGCGCCGCGGCCTGCTCAGCCGGTTCCTGCGCGCCTCGCGGGACGATATCCCCGGCAACTTTCCGCACGGACTGTATCTCGTCGGCGACGTGGGCCGGGGCAAGAGCATGCTGATGGACCTGTTCTTCGAGGTGGCGGAGGTGCCGCGCAAGCGCCGGGTCCACTTCCATGCCTTCATGCAGGACGTTCACAAGCGCATCTACGCCTGGCGCCGGACCCCGCACCGCCTGGCCGACCCGGGTCATGACGACCCGATCCCGCCGCTGGCCGAGGCCATCGCGGGCGAGGCGGCGCTGCTGTGCTTCGACGAGTTCCAGGTCAACGACATCACCGACGCCACCATCCTGGGCCGCCTGTTCCGCGCGCTGTTCGCCCGTGGCGTGGTGATCGTCGCGACTAGCAACACCAAGCCGGACGACCTGTTCGCCGGGCAGCCCGGCCGCGACGCCTTCTTGCCGGCCATCGAGCTGCTGAAGGCGCACCTGGACGTGCTGGTACTGGATGGCGCACGGGACTGGCGGCGCCAGCGCCTGCGCGGCAAGCCGACCTGGCTGGTCCCTGCCGACGCGCAGGCGGACACGGCGCTGGACGAGGCGTTTGCCGGCCTGACCGATGGCGCCCGCCCCCGGGCGGAGCGCCTGCAGGTGATGGGCCGCAGCGTGCCGGTGCCGCTGGCGGCTGCGGGCGTTGCGCGCTTCGACTTCGACGAGCTGTGCGGCACGCCGTTGGGCGCCGGCGACTACCTGGCGCTTGCCACGCACTACCACGCCCTGGTGCTGGACGGCGTGCCGCGGCTGTCGCCCGACAACTACGACGTGGCCCGGCGCTTCATCGTGCTGGTGGATGCGCTGTATGACCACCGGGTCAAGCTGGTGGCGAGCGCCGCGGACGTGCCGGACCGGCTGTATATGCGTGGGGAAGGTGCGGCATCGTTCCAGCGTACGGCCTCCCGGCTGGAGGAGATGCAGAGCGCCGATTACCTTGCGTTGCCGCACCTCACCTGAACTGGGGCATCCCGGCATCGGCCGCCATCGGGAGGAGCGCGGCTCCTGCCTCTAGTCCGGCTTCGACCGCGGCATCGGCCCTTCCCGTTGCAGCCCGTGCCAAGCCAGCACGCTGTCCGCCATGAACGCGACCAGGGAACCAACGGTGCAGGCGAGCGCGCCGCCGAACAGCAGGTACAGCCAGGACGCGACCTTGGCATCCCGCAGGCCGCCGAAGAACAGCACGAGCGCGGCGCCGCACGTGCATGCGCCGCCAACCGCCCCCAGTATCACTGCTGCGTCCAGCGCCGACCGGCGGCGGCGCAGGCGGATCAGGTGCGCCAGCAACAGGCCGAGCTTGGCCTGGTCCTGCTCGGCGTCCGCCAGCTCGGTCAGGTGCTCGACGTGATCGGCCACCCGGTTCTGCCGGAGGTTGAACATGCCGAGCAGCGTGCCGATGCCCGACAGCAGGAACACCGGGGTGAGCGCGACCTGGACCAGGTGGGCGATGGAGTCCACACCCCCTACGGCATCAGACGGCAGCATCGTTCACATGTCTCCGCATGCTGCGCCGGTCCGGGAACGGTGGGACATACGCATGAGGCCGGATATTGCCGGACGAGCGCGGGGATGCAACGGCGTGACGCCTGTAGCCGTCGCCACTCCTTCTCCGCGGCCTGGCTGTCCATGCGCCCGCTGCGCGTGTCGCCGGGCCGCCCTGGCGACCCGCGTCATGGCGCAAAGCGGCCCTGTGCGTACGTGCAGCGGCCCGGCGTTTGCCCATCCGCCTGGATGATTGCTCTGGCGGCTGGCGGGATGCGCCGGCACGGTCGTGCCACGGCGCGCGCGCGACGTTCCGCCGCGCGGGCTTGCGGCGGCAGTGATGACGACTGCCAACGTCATGCGCCTAGCCGGCCTCCCGGCCATCCTGCGGCCTGGGTGAGCCGTTGTTGCCGGAGCGCGGGCACAGGCCGTCCATCATGCCTGGAAAGGTGAACTCGGACCAGTATCCGGGCATTCAGATGATCGCCATACAGAGATTGGGCAATGATGCTGCCGTGGACCTTCCTGGCGCATGGCTGGCCGCGGCGCCGGTAAGCGTGACCGGGACATCCCCCATTAGAGGACGCCGCACATGGGCAAGCCGAATGTTGCCGACCTGGTCATCACAGCGCTTCATCAGGCGGGTGTCCGCCGCATCTACGGCGTGGCCGGCGACAGCCTGAACGCGCTCACCGAGGCGCTGCGCAGCCACGGCGGCATTGACTGGATGCACACCCGGCACGAGGAGGCGGCGGCCTTTGCCGCTGGCGGCGAGGCGCATCTGACCGGCAGCCTTGCCGTTTGCGCCGGCAGTTGCGGGCCGGGCAACCTGCATCTCATCAACGGGCTGTTCGACTGCCACCGCTCCCGCGTGCCGGTGCTGGCCATCGCGGCGCAAATTCCCAGCGCCGAGATCGGACGCAACTACTTCCAGGAAACCCATCCGCAGAACTTGTTCCAGGAGTGCAGCCACTACTGCGAGATGGTGTCCACGCCCGAGCAGATGCCGGGCGTGCTGGAAACCGCCATCCGGGTGGCGGTCGGCAAGCGCGGCGTGTCCGTCCTAGTGCTGCCCGGCGACGTCGCGATGCTGCCGGCGCCGTCCGCCCCTGCCCTGTCCCCGTCGCTGCTGCCCGCGCCGCCGGTCGTGCGCCCGGGGGATGACGAGCTGGAGCAGTTGGCCACGCTGCTGAACGGCTCCGCCAAGGTAACGCTGCTGTGCGGACGCGGCTGCGCCGGGGCGCACGCGCCGCTGATGCGGCTGGCGGAGGCATTGAAGGCGCCCATCGTCCACGCGCTCGGCGGCAAGGAGGGCGTCGAGCACGACAATCCCTACGATGTCGGCATGACCGGGCTGATCGGCTTCAGCAGCGGCTATGCGGCCATGATGGGCTGCGACATGCTGCTGATGCTGGGCACCGACTTCCCTTACCGGCAGTTCTATCCGGCCGACGCGACCATCGCCCAGGTGGACCTGCGGCCGGAGAACCTGGGCCGGCGGTGCCGGGTCAACCTCGGCGTGGTGGGCGACGTCGGCGCCACCATCGAGGCGCTGCTGCCGCGGCTGGATGGCAAGTCCGACCGCCATCACCTGGACGCCAGCCTGGCCCACTACGCCAAGGCGCGAGAGGGTCTGGACGAGCTTGCGGTGGGCCATCCCGGGCGCAAGCCGATCCATCCGCAGTTCCTGGCCAAGACGATCAACGACCTGGCGGCGGACGATGCCGTGTTCACCGCCGACGTGGGCACCCCGACGATCTGGGCGGCACGCTACCTCAAGGTGGGCGGCGGGCGACGGCTGATCGGCTCGTGGAACCACGGCTCCATGGCGAATGCGATGCCGCAGGCCATCGGCGCGCAGGCGACGTACTTGCAGCGCCAGGTGATCTCGCTGTCCGGCGACGGCGGCTTCACCATGCTGATGGGCGACCTGCTGACCCTGGTGCAGCACAAGCTGCCGGTGAAGGTGGTGGTATTCAACAACGGCAGCCTCGGCTTCGTCGAGCTGGAGATGAAGGCAGCCGGGCTGCTGGAAACCGCGGTTGCGCTCGTCAACCCGGATTTCGCCGCGATGGCCCGCGCCGCCGGGCTGTTCGCCCAGCGGGTCGAGGACCCGGCCGACCTGGCGGACGCCGTACGGGCAATGCTGGCGCATGACGGCCCTGCGCTGCTGGACGTGGTCACGGCCCGGCAGGAACTGGCGATGCCGCCCAAGCTGGGCGCGCAGCAGGCCGCCGGGTTCAGCCTGTGGGTCGCCAAGGCAGTCATGAACGGCAGGGGCAGCGAGGTGCTGGACCTCGCCCACACCAACCTGCTGCGTTGAGAGGAAAGCATCTGGCATGATCCGCGTCGCGGCCCTTCCAAGCGCCTGCCCAGACGGCGCCAGAACGTTCGTGACGGCCGCCCAGGCCGGATGGACCCGACGGGCGGGATGGATCCGGCAGCATGGCGCAATTCCGCGCACGGTAGCCTCAACAGACAAGCACCGTGACGGCCCGGCGGCGGTTTGAGCCGGCCCAGCCGCCGCTGACCCCGTGGCGGCACAAGAAGGAGGCAACACCAGTGGATGACACCGGCCCAGGAATTCCATCTAAGGGTGAAGCACCGCGCAGGATCCGGCGGGGTGCGCCCAAACTAGTGGTTCGAAGCATGCGGTTCCCCGTCATCCTTGCCTTGCTGGTCCTGGCCGGTTGTCAGCCTGGCGTGTTGGACCCTGCGGGTCCGATTGCCAGGGCTGAACGGACGTTGCTGATTGACTCGTTGGTGATCATGCTGGCCATCATTGGTCCGACGATCCTGGCGATCCTTGCTTTTGCCTGGTGGTTCCGGGCCGGCAACCCGCGCGCCAAGCGCCTGCCGGACTGGGCTTATTCCGGCCAGATCGAGTTGGTGACCTGGGGCATCCCGCTGCTGACGATCACACTGCTGGGCGGCGTCGCCTGGGTCGGCTCGCACGAGCTGGACCCTGCGCGGCCCTTGCCGCTCCGGGCCGGCGAGAGGGCGCTGGAGGTGCAGGTCGTGTCCATGGATTGGAAGTGGCTGTTCATCTACCCGGACCAGGGCGTGGCCAGCGTCAACGAGCTGGCGATCCCTGCCGGCACGCCTGTCCACTTCCAGCTCACATCGGCCAGCGTGTTGGATTCGTTCTATGTCCCGCAGCTCGGCAGCATGATCTACACCATGAACGGCATGTCGGCCGACCTCCACCTGCAGGCGGATCAGCCCGGCACCTACTATGGCCTGTCCACCCATCTCAGCGGCGACGGCTTCTCGGACATGCACTTCGAGGTGCTCTCGTTGGACAAGGCTGGCTTCGACGCCTGGATGGCGGCCGCGCGCAGCAGCGGCCCGGCGCTGGACGCCGGACGCTACGCGCAGTTGGCCAAGCAGAGCATCAAGGACCCGCCCTCGACGTTCAGCAGCGTGGACCCGATGCTGTATCGGAAGATCGTCAGCCAGGAACTGGCGCCGGGCCCCGGGCCAGACCCGGAACCCATTCCCAAGATGAAGCCGAAGTCGGCATCCAACCCGGCTGGGGGCGTCCTGACAGCCGGCGAGCCGTCCGCCCCCCATACTCACGCGATGGAGCACTAGGATGTTGGGCAAGCTTTCCTGGGCGGCGGTCCCGCTCGACCAGCCGATCCCGATGGTCGCCTCGGGCGTGGTCGGGCTGGTGGTGCTGGGCGTGATTGGCCTTGTCGTGTTCAAGGGCTGGGTGCCGTATCTGTGGCGCGAGTGGATCACCAGCGTGGACCACAAGCGGATCGGCGTGATGTACTGCCTGCTGGCGCTGGTGATGCTGCTGCGCGGTTTCTCGGACGCGCTGCTGATGCGCTCGCAGCAGGCGCTCGCTTACAACGCGCCGGGCTACCTGCCGCCCGAGCACTACAACCAGGTGTTCTCGGCGCATGGCACGCTGATGATCTTCTTCGTGGCGATGACCTTCATGGTCGGGCTGATGAACTTCGCGGTGCCGTTGCAGCTCGGCATACGCGACGTGGCGTTCCCGACGCTCAACTCGGTGTCGTTCTGGCTCACCGCCACTGGCGCGCTGCTGATCAACATCTCCCTCGTGGTGGGCGAGTTCTCGCGCACGGGATGGCTGCCCTACCCGCCATTGTCGGAGCTGGCCTACTCGCCCGGGGTCGGCGTGGACTACTACTTGTGGTCGCTGCAGATCGCGGGCGTCGGCACCCTGCTGTCCGGCGTGAACCTCGTGACCACCATCCTCAAGATACACGCGCCGGGGATGACCTACCTGCGCATGCCGATGTTCTGCTGGACGTCCTTGGCGTCGAACCTGCTGATCGTCGCCGCCTTCCCGATCCTGACCGCGACCCTGGGCATGCTGCTGCTGGACCGCTACCTCGGCTTCCACTTCTTCACCAACGAGGGCGGGGGGAACGTGATGATGTTCATGAACCTCATCTGGGCCTGGGGGCATCCGGAGGTTTACATCCTGGTGCTGCCGACGTTCGGCATATTCTCCGAGGTGGTCTCGACCTTCTCGCAGAAGCCGCTGTTCGGCTACCGCTCGATGGTCGCGGCGACGATGGTGATCTGCGTGCTCGCCTTCTCGGTTTGGCTGCACCACTTCTTCACCATGGGCGCCGGCGGGGACGTGAACGGCATCTTCGGCATTGCCTCAATGATCATCGCCGTGCCGACCGGGGTGAAGGTGTTCAACTGGCTGTTCACGATGTATGGCGGGCGCGTCAAGTTCGAGACGCCAATGCTGTGGGCCATCGGCTTCATGGTGACCTTCGTGATCGGTGGCATGACGGGAGTGCTGCTGGCGGTGCCGCCGGCGGACTTCACGCTGCACAACAGCCTGTTCCTGGTGGCGCACTTCCACAACGTCGTCATCGGCGGCGTGCTGTTCGGGGCGTTCGCCGGCTACGCCTACTGGTTCCCCAAGGCGTTCGGCTTCCGCTTGGACGAGCGGCTTGGCAAGTGGGCGTTCTGGTGCTGGCTGGTCGGGTTCTACGTGGCCTTCATGCCGCTGTATGTGCTTGGCCTAGAGGGCATGACCCGGCGGATGCAGCACTACGACGTCCCGGGATGGCGGCCTTGGTTGCTGGTGGCCGCCGTGGGCGCCCTCATCATCCTGGCAGGGATCGTGCTGCAGGTGGCCCAGCTCGTGGTCAGCATCCGCAACCGCGACAGCCTGCGGGACGAGACGGGCGACCCCTGGAACGGCCGCTCGCTGGAGTGGGCCACGTCATCGCCGCCGCCGGCCTTCAACTTCGCGGTCCTGCCCGAGGTGTCCGGCGAGGATGCCTATTGGGGCATCAAGGAAAGCGCCCGCCGCGACGCGGTCCTAGGCGAGGAGCCTGATTACGTTGACATCGAAATGCCGCGCAACAGCGCGACCGGCGTTACCTGCGCCTTCTTCGCTACCATCCTGGGCTTTGCGTTGATCTGGCACATCTGGTGGATGGCCGCCTTGGGCCTGGTTTGCGCGTTCGCCACCTTTGTCGTGTTCGCCTGGCGCGACCGGACGGAATACGTCGTCACCGCCGCCGAGGCAGGCCGCATCAACCGGGTCAACCGGCAGGCGCGCCAGGCGGCGCTCGCCCGGCTGGCGTCCGCCCCGCAGTTGGAGCCGGCCGAATGAGCGGGCCTGCTGACGGACCAACCGGCGGGGACGCGCTGCCCGGACCGGCACGCCGGCGTGCATCCCGCGCCGGCCTGTGGGGGGCGCTGCTCGGTGCGGGCGCCGCGGCCGCGGCCCTCCTCGCGCTGCGTCCGGCGCCAGGAGAGGCGCTGGCGCTGCAGCCAGCCGGCGGGGCCGCACTGCACCCGCAGCCCACGCCGCGGCGCGGGGGCAGGCCGCCGGCCGGGGACCCGAACCGGATCGGGCGCGGCGACGGCGACTGGCATGACAACACCGACCATGCCGAGCGGCAGGAGCCGTCCAAGCGGATCATCTCAGGCTACGGGTTCTGGATCTTCCTGCTGTCGGACATCATCATGTTCGC
>DASWOJ010000266.1:0-35544 GCA_036398775.1 Acetobacteraceae bacterium | reverse complement strand
ACGAGGCCCCGCCATGACCATCAACCACCCGAGCTTCGGCGACCTGCCGGACAGCCGCGTCATCATGTTCGACACCACCTTGCGCGACGGCGAGCAGTCGCCGGGCTTCTCGATGAACTTGACCGAGAAGCTGCGCATGGCCGAGGCCCTGGCCGAGCTAGGCGTGGATGTCATGGAGGCGGGCTTCCCGATCGCATCTCCCGGCGATTTCGAAAGCGTGCAGAGCATCGCCCGGCACGTGCGCGGCCCCGTCATCTGCGGCCTGGCCCGCACCGGCCAGGCCGACATCCTGCGGGCGGCCGAGGCCCTGCGCCCGGCCGAGCGCAAGCGCATCCATGTGTTCCTGAGCACCAGCCCGCTGCACATGAAGTACAAGCTGCGCATGGAGCCGGATGCCGTATTGCAGTTGACGACGGACTCCGTCGCCCTGGCCCGGCAACACGCCGACGACGTGGAATGGTCGGCCGAGGACGGCAGCCGCACCGAACCGGACTTCCTGTGCCGCTGCGTCGAGGCCGCGATCAAGGCCGGCGCCACCACCATCAACGTGCCGGATACCGTGGGCTACTCGGTCCCCGACGACATGACGCGCATCTTCACCATGCTGCGGGAGCGGGTGCCCGGCGCGGACGGGGTGGTGCTGTCCACCCACAACCACAACGACCTGGGCTTGGCCGTCGCCAACACGCTCGCCGCGGTGCGCGCCGGGGCGCGGCAGATCGAGTGCACGATCAACGGCATCGGCGAGCGCGCCGGCAACGCCGCGCTGGAGGAGGTGGCGATGGCCATACGCACCCGGCCCGACGTTGCGCCCTACCAGACCAACATCGTCACGACCAGCATCCTGCGGACCAGTAAGCTGCTATCCACCATCACCGGCTTCGACGTGCAGCCGAACAAGGCCATCGTCGGACGCAACGCCTTTGCGCACGAGAGCGGCATCCACCAGGACGGCGTGCTGAAGAACGCCGCGACCTACGAGATCATGACGCCCGAGAGCGTGGGCTGGACCAAGAGCAGCCTGGTGATGGGCAAGCACTCCGGACGCGCCGCGTTCCGAGACAAGCTGCGTGCGCTAGGCTATGGCGAGGTCGGCGACAACAAGCTGAACGACGCCTTCCGCCGGTTCAAGGACCTCGCCGACCGCAAGAAGGTGGTTTACGACGACGACATCGTGGCGCTGGTGGACGACGAGGTCGGGCGGGACAACACCCGCATCCGCTTCGTGTCGCTGGACATCCATGCGGGGTCACGCGGCCCGGCGAAGGCGGCGCTGGAGCTGGAGGTGGACGGCGCCGTGCACCAGGCTGACGCCACCGGCGACGGCCCGGTGGACGCGACGTTCAACGCCATCCGCATCCTGTTCCCGCACGAGGCGCGGCTGCTGCTGTTCTCGGTCGGCGCGGTGACCGAGGGCACGGACGCCCAGGCCAAGACGACGGTGCGGCTGGAGGAGGGCGGCAAGATGGTGGACGGCCAGGGTGCCGACACCGACACCATCGTGGCTTCGGCGCGGGCCTATGTCCATGCCCTCAATAAGTTGTTGGTCAAGCGCGCCCGGACCGAGCCGGAGGCTCTGTCGGCGTAGGACGGACCTGGCCGGGAGACATGTGCTCCCGGCCACGCCAGCGATCAGTATCCGTATGGGCGCGGCTGGTAATACGGCTGCGGCTGCTGGTAGTATGGACGGCTCGGCGTGCTCACGGCACCTGTTGCCGCACCGACGCCTGCGCCGCCCAGGGCGCCGATGGCTGCACCACGGCCGCCGCCGATGGCGCCGCCCAGCGCCGCGCCGCCCAGCGCCCCGATGCCGGCGCCGCCCAGGGCGCGCTGGCCAGGATCATATGGGTCGCTGCAGGCGGACAGGCCGAGGCCGGAAATCAGGGCCAGGCTCAATGCGATCTTCTTCATGTCTTTTCCTCCAAGGTGTTTCAGTAGCGCCGCGGCGCGGTGACTGCCCCGCCCACTGCGCCGAGGCCGCCGCCAATCAGCGCCCCTGTGCCGGCATTGCCGCCAGCGATGCCGGACACCGCGGCTCCGGTGCCGGCGCCCAGCACCCCACCTGTAACGGCCCGGGTGCCCGGCGTTTCCCCGCAAGCCGAAAGCATCAGGGTCCCCCCAGCAATCAGGGCAACGGTCACGATCATTCGCATAAGGCTGTTCTCCGCGAGCATGTATTGAGGCACTAACGCTTATGGCTGTGTTCGGTGCGTGTCCGAATCGTGGCAATCTTTGGACTCACGAATACTTGACCGGTGTGTTGCGCTGCCGGACGGCGGGCCTTGATGCCGGACGTGCCCACGGCTAAGCCACGCCAGGCGGCGGCCCACCCCGATACACCAGCCAACAGCCTTCCTCGACCGCCATCCCAGGGGTTCAATCGTATGTTCGGACGTTTGCTGGGGATGATGTCGGCTGACATGGCCATAGACCTCGGGACCGCGAACACGCTCGTCTATGTCAAGGGCCGCGGCATCGTGCTCGCCGAGCCCAGCGTGGTCGCCATCGCCGACGTGCGCGGCAAGAAGCAAGTGCTCGCGGTGGGCGAGGAGGCGAAGCTGATGCTCGGCCGCACACCCGGTAACATCAGCGCCATACGCCCGCTGCGCGACGGCGTGATCGCCGACTTCGAAGTGGCGGAGGAGATGATCAAGCACTTCATCCGCAAGGTGCACAACCGCCGCAGCTTCGCCAGCCCGCTCATCATCGTCTGCGTCCCCAGCGGCTCCACCGCCGTCGAGCGCCGGGCGATCCAGGAATCCGCCGAAAGCGCCGGCGCACGCAAGGTGCTGTTGATCGAGGAGCCGATGGCTGCCGCCATCGGCGCCGGGCTGCCGGTGACGGAGCCGTCGGGCAGCCTGATCGTGGACGTTGGCGGCGGCACGACGGAGGTCGCGGTGATCTCGCTGGGCGGCATCGTCTATGCCCGCAGCGTCCGCGTCGGCGGCGACAAGATGGACGAGGCGATCATCAGCTACATCCGCCGCACGCATAACCTGCTGATCGGCGAAAGCTCGGCCGAGCGGATCAAGATGGACATCGGCGCCGCCACCCCGTCGCACGACGTGGACGACGGTCCCTGGCGCGAGGTGAGGGGCCGCGACCTGATGCACGGCGTCCCGCGCGAAATCCTGGTCGGCCAGCGCCAGATCAGCGAAAGCCTGGCCGAGCCGGTCAGCGCCATCGTCGAGGCGGTGAAGGTCGCGCTGGAGAACACGCCGCCGGAGTTGGCCGCCGACATCGTGGACAAGGGAATCGTACTTACAGGCGGCGGCGCGCTGCTGTATCGTCTCGACCAGGTGCTGCGTGAGGCGACCGGACTACCCGTGGTTGTGGCGGAGAATCCTTTGAGTTGCGTAGTGCTAGGGACTGGGCGTGCGTTGGAGGAGATGAAGCGCCTCCGCAACGTGCTCACTTCCATGTACTAGGGATCAGCCGATACAGGGGGGTGCAGAGGTGATCCGGCTGTCCATCCCCGTCCGCCAGGCGCTGGCCCGGCTGACCCTGCCGGTGCTGATCGCCGCCTCGCTCGGCCTGATGCTGCTGGGAAAGGCCGACGCGGGCCTGACGGAGCGCAGCCGCATGGCGCTGGCCGACGCGCTGGCGCCGATCTTCGCCGTCGTGACCGAGCCGGTCGCGACGGTTTACCGCATGGCTGCCAGTGCCGAGGGCCTTGTGGACGTGCGGGCCGACAACGCGCGCCTGAAGGCGGAGAACGAGCAGCTCCGCCGCTGGCATGCCGTCGCCCTGGCGCTGGATGCGGAGAACGCGCAGCTCAAGGCCAATTTGCGCTGGGTGCCTGATCCGGCACCGTCCTACGTCACCGCCCGGGTCGTCGCCGACGCCGGCGGCGTTTATGCCCGGGCCGTGCTGCTGTCGGTCGGCCCGAACCATGCCTTGACCAAGGGACAGATCGCGCTGGACGAGAGCGGCCTGGTCGGGCGCATCACCGAGTTGGGTAACCGCAGCGCCCGCGTGCTGCTGATCACCGACATGAATAGCCGCATTCCGGTGACCCTGGAGGGCAGCCGCGCCCGCGCCATCCTGGAAGGCACGAACAACGCCCGCCCGCGCCTGGTCCACTGGCCGGAGGGCGTGATGCCGGTCGAAGGGGAGCGCGTCGTGACCTCGGCCGAGGCCGGCGCCTTCCCGGCGGGCCTGCCGGTGGGCGTCGTGCATTACAGCGCCAGCAACGCCGCCGAGGTAGCGCCGGCGGCGAAGCTCGATCAGTTGGAGATCGTCCGCATCTTCGATTACGGCCTGCGCGGCGTGACGCCGCCGGAGTCCGCGGCCCGCCCCGCCGACGGCCGGGCCGCGGACCGGCGGCGCTGATGGCATGAGTCCGCAACGCACCCCAGGCATACGCCCGCGCCAAACGCTATGGCGGCAACTGGATGCGGCGTCGCGTGCCGCCTTCCCGGCCGCGTTCACGGCGCTGCTGCTTCTGATGCTGGCGGCGCCCTTGCGCGTGCCGGGCCAGGCGCAGCTGCAGCCGGCGGCGGCGCTGGCCTGCGTGTTCTTCTGGTCCGTGTTCCGTCCGGCCTCCATGCCGCCGCCGGCGGTGTTCGCATTGGGGCTGCTGTCCGACCTGTTGGGGCTGGAGCCGCCGGGCATCAACGTGCTGGTCCTGCTCATCACGCACGGCCTGGCGATCCGCTGGCGCCGGACCCTGATGCAGCAGGGGTTCCTGCTGGCGTGGCTGGCCTTCGTCGCCGTGGCTGCCGGGGCGGCGGCGCTGGAGTGGCTGCTGACGAGCCTGCTGACCTTCCGCCTGCTGCCCGGCGGCGCGGCGCTGTTTCAGTTCGCGCTGACCGCCGGGCTGTATCCGCTGCTGGCCACCTGGTTCATCCGCGCCCACCGCGGCCTGGCCAATCCGGAGCAGGCGTAGTTGGCGCAGTCCCATTCGTCGTCGCGCGGCGCGCCGCCTCGGGGCAACCCCCGGGCCGCCAGGGCTGGGCGTTGTCCTGGCGGCCCCTGGCTTGCCACGCCGCAAGCGGCTCGCAACGACGTTGCATTTCAGGCCGGGGCATTTCAGGCCGGGGCATTTCAGGCCGGGGCGGTGCCGCGGTGAGCCAGTTCAAGAAGGAGAACAAGCGCACCGGCGTGTTCACCCGCCGTGCCCTGCTGATGGGCGCCGGCCAGGTCGGCGTGCTCGGCGTGCTGGCGGCCAAGCTGTACCAGGTGCAGGTCGTGGAGGGCGAGCGCTACTCCACCCTCGCCGACAGCAACCGCATCAGCGCCCGGCTGATCGCGCCGCCGCGCGGGCGCATCCTGGACCGCTTCGGCGCTGTCGTCGGCGGAAACCGGCTGAACTGGCGGGCGCTGCTGACGGCGGAGCAGACGGAGGACGTGGACGGCACCCTGGACACCTTCGCCCGCATCGTGCCGCTGGCCGACCACGAGCGCGCACGCCTGGACCGCGAGCTGCGCCGCCGCCGCCGCTTCATCCCGCTGGTGGTGCGCGAGTTCCTGACCTGGGAGGAGATGGCGCGCATCGAGGTCAACGCCCCCGACCTGCCCGGCGTCTTCGTGGACGTCGGCACCAGCCGCCTGTATCCGCAGGGGCCGGCGCTGGCGCATGTGGTCGGCTACGTGGCGCCGCCGAGCGAGGCGGACATGGGCGACGACCCGATGCTCGCCTTGCCCGGCATACGCATCGGCCGCAACGGCATGGAAAAGGCGCAGGACCTGAAGCTGCGCGGGCGCGCCGGCGCCATCCAGATGGAGGTGAACTCGGTCGGCCGCATGATCCGCGAGCTGGACCGGCAGGAAGGCACGCCGGGCCAGGACCTGGGCCTGACGATAGACGTGGGCCTGCAGAACGCGGTGCTGCGCCGCCTGGGCGACGAGAGCGCGTCGGCCGTGGTGATGGACTGCCGCAACGGCGAGGTGCTGGCGATGACCACCACCCCCTCCTTCGACCCCAGCCTGTTCAACTCCGGCGTCAGCCAGGCGCAGTGGGTCGCCTGGACCAGCAATCGCAAGGCGCCGCTCATCAACAAGGCAGCAAGCGGCCTGTATGCGCCGGGCAGCACCTTCAAGATGGTTGTGGGCATGGCCGGCCTGGAGGCCAAGGCCATCACTCCGGGGGACCGCATCACCTGCCCCGGCTACCTGGACCTGGGCGACACCCGCTTCCATTGCTGGAGCAAGGGCGGCCACGGCGCGCTGGACCTGCGCGGCGGGCTGAAGAACAGTTGCGACGTGTTCTTCTACGAGGTCGCGCGCCGGACCGGGATAGACAAGGTGGCGGCGATGGCCAACCGCTTCGGCATCGGCGTGGAGCTGGAGGTCGAGCTGCCCGGCACCCGCAAGGGGCTGATGCCGACCCGCGCCTGGCGCATGGCGCGGGGCAAGGCGTGGAACATCGGCGACGCCATCAGTTGCGGCATCGGCCAGGGCTACATCCAGACGACGCCGTTGGCGCTGTGCACCTACGTGTCCCGCGTCGCCACGGGCCGGGCGGTGCAGCCGCATCTCACGCGCACCCTGGGCGGCGTGCTGCAGCGCGGCAGCCGGGCGGATGACTGGCCCTCGCTGGGCCTGCCGGAGCGTGGGCTGCACATCCTGCGGGAGGGCATGTACGCCGTGGTGAACGAGGGCGGCGGCACCGCGGTGCACGCGCGGATCAACGTCGGCGGGGCGTTGCTGGCGGGCAAGACCGGCTCCACCCAGGTGCGCCGGGTGTCGCGGGAGGCGCGGGAGCACGGCTTCCGGTCGGACAAGCTGCCGTGGGAGTTCCGGCCGCATGCGCTGTTCGTCTGTTACGCGCCGTATGACAACCCACGCTACGCCGTGTCGGTGGTGGTGGAGCATGGCAACGCCGGCGCGGCTGCCGCGGCGCCGCTGGCGCGGGACATCATGGTGGACGTGCTGACGCGCGACCCGGCCGGGCACACCGACCCGCCGGTGGGTCAGCGGCTGGCGGATGGAGGGTTGAGATGAACCGCCCACTTCTCCCCCTCCCTCCGGGAGAGGGTTGGGGTGAGGAGGTCTTGGCTGCGGAGCGGGGCGCGTCCGGTGCCGTCGGACCTGGGGCTTCTACGGGCCGAAAGTGGTGCTCGCCCACCCCCTCACCCCAACCCTCTCCCGGAGGGAAAGGGAGCAAGGACTTGTCCCGGTGATCTCCGACCGCCGCCTGATCCGGGCCGAGCCGTCCTTTGGCCTGACCGCCAAGCTGTGGCAGATCAGTTGGCTATATGTCGCGCTGCTGTGCCTGCTGGCCGGTGTCGGCTACGTCGCGCTGTATTCGGCCGCCGGCGGCTCACCCGAGCCTTACGCGTCCAAGCACATCCTCCGCTTCGGCTTCGGCCTGGTGATGATGCTGTGCATCGCGCTGGTGGACATACGGTTCATCGCCCGGTTCTCCTACCTGGTCTATGGCGGCGCCATCGCGTTGCTGGTGCTGGTGCTGCGCATGGGGCATGTCGGCAAGGGCGCGCAGCGGTGGATCGAGCTGGGCGGCCTGCAGCTGCAGCCGAGCGAGCTGGCGAAGATCGGCCTGGTGATGGCGCTGGCCGCGTGGTTCCACAAGGCGAGCTGGGAGCGGATGGGCAACCCGCTGTTCCTGCTGCCGCCCATCGCGATGGTGCTGGTGCCAGTGGCCTTGATCCTGAAGGAGCCGAACCTGGGCACCGCCGTCATCACCGGCATCGTCGGCGGTGCGGTGTTCATGGCGGCAGGGGTGCGCTGGTGGAAGATGGCGCTGGTGGTGCTGCCGCTGCCGTTCGCGGCGCAGCTCGCCTTCAGCCACCTGCACGACTACCAGCGCGCCCGCATCACCACCTTCATGAATCCGGAGAGCGACCCGCTGGGCGCCGGCTACAACATCCTGCAGAGCAAGATCGCGCTGGGGTCCGGCGGCTTGTGGGGCAAGGGGTTCCTGCAGGGGACGCAGGCGCACCTGAACTTCCTGCCGGAAAAGCAGACGGACTTCATCTTCACGATGCTGGCGGAGGAGTTCGGGCTGGTGGGCAGCCTCGCCGTCATGGGGCTGCTGTGCTGCATCGTGCTGGGGGCGATGAGCATGGCGCTGCGCTGCCGGCACCAGTACGGGCGGCTGCTGGCGCTGGGGATCGGCGTCAACTTCTTCATGTATGTGTTCGTCAACCTCGCCATGGTGATGGGCGCCATCCCCGTGGGCGGCGTGCCGTTGCCGCTGGTGTCGCATGGCGGGTCGGCGATGCTGACGGTGATGTTCGGCTTCGGGCTGCTGATGTCGGTGCATGTCCACCGCGACGTGGAGTTCGGCGAAGGGCGGGACGACTGACGCCCCAACTGCTGCGCGCGTTCCGCGCCACCCGTTACACCGCCGGCCCGGCCAGTGTCCGCATCGGCTGGCGCTGCCCGGCGCTGGACGCCCTGGTGGGCCGTCGGGCCGGCGCGTTCATCACGGCATGGAACCCCTGGGGCCGTCGTGCGCCGGCAGGCTGGAACCGCCGGGCCAACATCGCCCTGCTGCAGCAGCTGCGCGGCCTGACCTGCCTCGCCGGCGCAGGGGAAGGCAGGGGATGGCGGGAGGAGCATTGGCTGGTGGTCACCGACCCACGACGGGGCGCCGTCTTGGCCCGGCGGTTCCGCCAGGCGGCGATTGTTACCCTGCGACGGGGCCAGCCGGCTCGGTTGACGGTGCTGGTCCGGCCGGTTCCGGCTTCGAGGCCTGGATGATGGACGTCGCACGCTCAATGGAGCGGATCACGGCCTGTCCGGCGCGCTGGACCGTCGGGTCCGGATTCTTGACCAGCCGGTCCGTGACCATCAGCGCGGGGGACAGCACGCCGCGCAGGTCATGGCGCATGGTGGCGGCGCGGGCTTCCACGTCGGACAGGCGGGCCGCCATCGCCGCTGCCGAGGATGCGCCGTCATCCACCTGCCCCTGCATGGCTGCCATCGGGCGTGCAATCCGGGCCAGCAGCACGGCGTGGAGCACCAGCCCGGCCGCCACGGCAGCCAGCAGCGCCGCCAGCAGCATCGGCGCCCCCAGCCCCATCAGCGCCAGCGTTGCGCAGGACGCGGCGAAGGCCAGTCCGGCGCCGAGCAGCGAGATCATGGTGGTGGTGTGCGACATCGGTTGGGTACAGCACCAAATGCGGCCGGCCTCAAGAGGGCAGCATGATCGCATTGACGCAGGCAGCCGCAAGCCACTATAAGCCGCCCCTGCAATGGGGCGGTCTGGCAATGCCGGGCCGGCCCCTTCCTGGCTGGCTCCGTCCTGGCTAACCATGCCGCCGCCAAGCCGACGATATCGGAGTTCCCACTGTGAAGCGCACCTATCAACCGTCCAAACTGGTCCGCAAGCGCCGCCACGGCTTCCGCGCCCGCATGTCCACCGTGGGCGGACAGAAGGTCCTGGCGAACCGCCGCGCCAAGGGCCGCAAGCGCCTGTCGGCTTGACCCGGCTGGTGCCGGCGGAACAGGAGCCGCCATGGCGCCGGACACCTCAGGCGCCCCAGTCCGTCTGAAGCGCAGGGCGGAGTTCCTCCGCGTCGCCAGCAAGGGCCGCAAGGCTGCCGTGCACGGCCTAGTGCTGCAGGTCCTTCCGCGTGGGGACGATGACCCGGCTCGCGTAGGCTTCACCGTGACCAAGAAGGTCGGCAACGCCGTGATACGCAACCGCACCAAGCGCCGCCTGCGCGAGGCTGCGCGGCTGTTGCTGCGCGGGGAGCCGGTCAAGGGCGCCGACCTCGTGCTGATCGGGCGCGACACCACCCGTGGCCGGCCGTTCCCGCTGCTGGTGGACGACCTGCGCCGCGCCCTGCAGAAGGCGCTGCCGCCCCGGACGTCCCAGGGATGACCGCCGGCTTGCTCGTGCTGCTGATCCGCATCTACCAGTGGACCCTGCGTCCCTTCATCGGCGCCCACTGCCGGTTCGAGCCCTCGTGCAGCCATTACGCCATCGAGGCGCTGCATCGGCATGGCGCCTTGCGCGGCGCCGTTCTTTCTGCCCGGCGCATCCTGCGCTGCAACCCCTGGACTGCAGGCGGCTTCGATCCCGTGCCCTGCCCCTGCGATACGAAAGTAGCGGCCCGCTGATGGACCAAAAGCGTCTGATCGTCTTCTTCGTGATCTCCCTGGCGATCCTGTTGGGCTTCCAGCAGTTGCAGCCGAAGCGGCCCGTGACCGTGCCGGATGCCTCAACGCAGGTAACGCAGAACACGCCCACTGGCACCACGCCGCGCCCGGCATTCGACCCTGCGGCGCCGGGCACCCAGCCGGTGGCAGTCGCGCCGCCGCAGCGCGACGTTCCCCGGCTGGCCATCAACGCGCCTCGCGTGCAGGGCAGCATCAACCTGGCGGGCGCACGCTTGGACGATCTGGTGCTCCGGGATTACCGTGAGGAGGTCTCGGCGAGTTCTCCCCTGGTGCGCCTGCTGGAGCCACGGGTGGACCCGCAGCCCTATTACGCCCAGTTCGGCTGGACCGGGGACAACGGGGTCAAGGTGCCGGACGTGGACACGGTCTGGACCGCGTCCGGCGCGGCGCTGACGCCCAGCCAGCCCGTCAACCTGTCCTGGGACAACGGCGCCGGCCAGGTGTTCGAGATCGCTCTCAGCGTTGATGGCGATTACGTGTTCACTGCGGAGCAGCGGGTACGCAACACGGGTGAGTCGCCGGTGGTGGTGCATCCCTGGTCCCGCATCCGCCGCGACTACAAGCCGGTCACCGCTGGCTACTACATCCTGCACGAGGGCCTGCTGGGCTTCCTGAACGGCAAGTTGGAGGAACAGACCTACGACAAGGCGAAGTCCGAAGGCGAGAAGCTCAAGGGTGCCTCGCTGGAGCAGTCAACTACGGGCGGCTGGGCAGGCATCACCGACAAGTACTGGCTGACGGCGCTGATCCCGGACCAGGCTACGCCGGTGCTGGCCACCTTCCATCACCTGCTGGAGAACAATGCCGACCGTTACCAGGTCGGCTTCGTCGCCACCAACCCGCTGGAGGTCGCGCCTGGTGCCACCGCCGCAAGCACGACCCGGCTGTTCGCCGGCGCGAAGGAGGTGCATCTCCTGGACCGCTACGAACACGACCTGGGCGTGCCGCACTTGGATAAGGCAGTGGATTTCGGCTGGTTCTATTTCCTGACCAAGCCGATCTTCTATGCGTTGGACTGGCTCTATCAGGTCACGGGCAACTTCGGCGTCGCCATCCTGATCTTTACGGTGTTTGCCAAGCTCGTGTTCTTCCCGCTGGCGAACTACTCCTACCGCTCCATGAGCAAGATGAAGCTGCTCGCCCCCAAGATGACGGAGATACGTGAACGGCTGAAGGACAGCCCGCAGGAGATGCAGGCAGCGATCATGAAGCTGTATAAGACCGAGGCGGTGAACCCCGCCAGCGGCTGCCTGCCGATGCTGGTGCAGATCCCGGTATTCTTCTCGCTCTACAAGGTCATCTTCGTCACCATCGAGATGCGGCAGGCGCCGTTCTTCGGATGGATCCACGACTTGTCGGCGGTGGACCCGACCAACGTGTTCAACCTGTTCGGGGTGCTGCCGTTTGATCCCGGCCAGTACTCGCACCTGCTGCACCTGGGCATCTGGCCGCTGATCATGGGCTGCACGATGTTCGTGCAGCAGAAGCTGAACCCGCCGCCGCCGGACCCGGTGCAGGCGCGGCTGTTCCAGTTCATGCCGATCATCTTCACCTTCATGCTGTCGAGCTTCCCGGCTGGGCTGGTGATCTACTGGAGCTGGAACAACCTTTTGACGATTGTGCAACAATGGACGATCATGCGGCGGACCCATCTGTCAACGAAGCGGGTGGCGGCGAACGCCTAGCGGCCGGGCCGTCACTGGCGGAAGCCGAGGCGGAGGCAGCACGGCTGGAACTGGGCCGGCTGCTGTTCGCCGGGGAATGCCAGTTCTTCTACGCCGCCCAGCGCCTTGACCAGTTGCCGGAGCCGGGCCTGCCGGAGGTGGCGTTTGCCGGACGGTCCAACGTCGGCAAGTCCACGTTGGTGAACGCGCTGACCGGGCGCAAGGCGCTGGCGCGGGCGTCCAATACGCCGGGGCGGACGCGGCAGCTTAACTTCTTCGACCTGGCGGGGCGGCTGACCCTCGTGGACATGCCGGGTTATGGATATGCCCAGGCAGCCAAGGAGGTGAAGGCGGACTGGCAGGGGCTGATGTTCGAATACCTGCGCGGGCGCCCGACGCTGCGCCGGGTGGTGCTGCTCCTGGACAGCCGGATCGAGCTGAAGGCTTCGGACCTGGCGGTGATGGACCTGCTGGACCGGGCGGCGGTGACCTACCAGCTTGTGCTGACCAAGGCGGACGGGGTGAAACCCGGCGCGATGGCGCGCAAGCATGGCGAGGTCCAGGCCCTGGTCCGCAAGCATCCCGCCGCGTTTCCCGAGGTGCTGACGACGAGCAGCGAGACCGGGTTGGGCATGGCGGCGCTGCGGGGGGAGTTGGCGGAGTTGGGGCTGCCTGCTCCCTCTCCCTCTGGAACAGGGCTACGGTGAGGAAGCGGGGGAGCGCCGCGCCTGCCCATGTTAAAAGCGCGTCCCAACAGCGCGTCTGGTTTCCAGTCCCGTAGCCAAGACCCTCTTACCTCGGCCCTCTCCCGGAGGGAGAGGGAGCAGGTGGCCTTGACCCGGCGCGCGACCCGCCGCTAGGCAGGTGTCCATGACCCTGACCCCCGAGCAGATCCAGGTGGCCGCCGAGGAGGCGGACATCCTCGTGCAGGCCCTGCCATTCCTACGGCGCTACGCCGGGGTCACGGTCGTGGTGAAGTATGGCGGCCATGCAATGGGCGACGACGCCCTGGCGGCAAAGTTCGGCCGCGACATTGCCTTGCTCAAGCAGGTCGGCGTCAATCCGGTCGTCGTGCATGGCGGCGGGCCGCAGATCAACGCCATGCTGGAGCGTTTGGCGATCAAGTCCACGTTTGTGGACGGGCTGCGCGTTACCGATGCCTCGATGGTCGAGGTGGTCGAGATGGTCCTGGCCGGCACCGTCAACAAGCACGTTGCCGGCCTCATCAACCAGGCTGGCGCGCTCGCGGTCGGCATCTGCGGCAAGGATGGCGGCATGATCCGTGCCCGCAAGCTGACCCGCACCGTCAAGGACCCCGGCAGCCATATCGAGCGTGCATTGGACCTGGGCTTCGTCGGCGAGCCCGTGCACGTGGACGTGCGGGTGATCCATGCCCTGACCGGCGCCGGGCTGATCCCGGTGATCGCCCCGGTGGGCGTGGGCGAGGACGGGCACACCTATAATATCAACGCCGATGACGTGGCCGGGGCCGTAGCCGCCGCGCTGGGCGCGCAGCGCTTGCTGATGCTGACGGACGTGGCTGGCGTTCTGGACGGCAACAAGCAGCTTGTCGCCGAGATGACGGTAGCGGAGGCGGAGGCCGGAATTGCCAACGGCATGATCTCCGGCGGCATGATCCCCAAGGTGGAGAACTGTGTCGAGGCGGTGCGCGGCGGCGTCAAGGGCGCCGTGATCCTGGACGGACGGATGCAGCATGCCTGCCTGCTGGAGCTGTTCAAAGAAGGCGGACTAGGCACGCTGATCCGCGCCTAGTCTCTCTCCTTCCGGGAGAGGGCCAGGGTGGGACGGGGCCGCAAGCACGGGTGTTGCCCGGGACCGAACCAGTAGCACGTTGGGACGCATTCCGATGTTCCGGCCCGGCATTCCGGAGGGGGAAAACCCCCGCTCAGGCCCGCCCTGCAGATGCCAGCACTTCGATTTGGTAGGCCATCTCCGCATTCGTCAGCGGGAAGGCGCCTCCATGCAGGGCCGTCAGCACGTCGCACGGTTCCAACTGGCCCAGCACGGCCTGCACGACCGACGCCGCCTTCATGCTGAAGCCTGCACGCCATGCAAGGCTGACCAAGGCCTTGGCGCTGCGGAGATAGGCCGCCCGCTCCACCGCGGCCAGCGGCAGGCCGCTTGCCAGGGCAAGCGCCACGGTGGTCCGGTGCAAGTCCCCGGCGCGCGCGGCCTCCAGCAACGTGGCCTCCGTCAACGCGCCAGCAGAATGCAGCTTGCGCAGGGCTGGCAGGGGATCGTCCACATTCTCGCCAGGAGCCATCTCGGTGCCCAAGCGGGTCAGCAGCCGTTGCCGCAGCTCCGTTGCCAGCGCCGGCGCCAGGTCGGCGCGGTCGGACAGCACCTGCACCAGTCCAATCGCCACCATCGCCGAGAGTGCGCGCGCGGCGGCCTTGCTCAGGGTGGGGCGCCGCACCAGGGGCTCGTGCCATCCGGGCTGGCCGGCCGCCCGCTCCACCAGCGCGTCAAGCGTCACCTCCTGAATGTTGGCGGAGCGGTTCTGCAGCAGCGCATGGATCGTGGCGCTGTCCGCCCTTGCGGCAACCGAGTCGGCGACATGGGCGCTCAGCCCGGGGCGTGCCGCGACCGACTGCGGCGCCTCTGGATGCGGTGGGAAGGCGAGCAGCGCCAGCAGGTCGGCGTCGGTCAGCAGCGGCGACAGGCGGATCACCGGGTCGCAGACCCGCAGCGCGGGGTCCGCCGCGAGGCGCAGGATCAGCTCGCGCGGGGCGGCGGGCATCGCCTTGACCGCATCGGTAATGGCGGCGCGGACGCGCAGCGCCTCGTCCTCCACCAGGACGGCCAAGGCCGCACGTATGTGCTGCGCCGCCTGAGCATGCTCCCCTCCGGCGAGGCCGGGCAGCAGGTGGGCGATCTTGGCGGCCAGCAGGGCGCGCACACGCTCGTCGCCATCCGTGGTCAGGATGGCGAGCAGGGCGGGGGTCGCGGCGCGGTTCATCGCGACGGCCGCACGCACCATCACGTCGGCGTCCACGGCAAGATGCTGCAGCAGGTGCTGCGGAGTGCCGGGATGTGCCGCCAAGCGAACCCGCGCCGCCGGGTCGCCCAACGCGCCCGCAAGTGGCGTGTCCGCCGTCAAGCCCAGGGCCAGCGGCTCCCCGGCCTTGAGGATATCCGCCGCACCAGTCCATGCCACGGTCATCTTGCGGCATCCCAGCGTGACACGCGCCACTGGCCACCGCCCTGCCGCTTCACCTCATACATCGCCTGGTCTGCCCGCTGGATCAGCGACTCCAGGTCTTCCCCGCTGCCGCCGGGGCGGGAGGCGATGCCGATGGACAAGG
Organism: Acetobacteraceae bacterium; assembly: GCA_036398775.1. Classification (GTDB taxonomy): domain Bacteria; phylum Pseudomonadota; class Alphaproteobacteria; order Acetobacterales; family Acetobacteraceae; genus DASWOJ01. The sequence goes on along the minus strand of DASWOJ010000266.1, from coordinate 20,462 downwards.
TCATGCCGCAAGGCTCCCCGGCGGTCAGGTGCGCCAGCTCCGCCGGCAGGCCGGTCCGCAGGCTTTCCGCCCGTTCGGCCGCCGTCAGCTCGTCCGAGCCGTCCATCCACAGCGCGAACTCGTCGCCGCCCAGCCGGGCCACCAGGTCCGTCGGACGGAAGGTGCGGCGCAGCAGGTCGGCCGTCAGCATCAGCGCGGCGTCCCCGGCCTCGTGCCCCAGGCGGTCATTCAGCGGCTTGAGCCGGTCCAGGTCTAGAAAGATCAGCGTGCCTGGGATGACCTCCCGGTCCAGGCGGTCAATCCGCCGGCCCGCCTCCTCCAGGAAGGCGCGGCGGTTCAGCAGGCCGGTCAGGGGGTCGGTGCGTGCCTGCCGGGCCAACTCGCGCTGGATCGCCTCATGCTCCAGCACGACGCGGATCACCCCGGTGACGGACGCGGCCAGGCTTTGGTCGTCCGAGTCCCAGGGACGCGCGGCGGCGGGCCGCCAAGCAATCAGTCCCGCCCGCTCCCCGAAGCGGGTCGAGGCCGGGCAGACCAGGATCTGCCGGTTTTCCGACGTGCCGGACACCGCTACGTCGTCCTCGGCATGCTGCAGCAAGCGGGTGGCAGCCGTCAGCAACGGGTGCGGATCGGCGCCAGCAAAGTGCAGCACGTGCCCGGCTCCGCCGTCCGGCTCCGTTTCCAGCCCGTCCAGCGGCGCCTCGGGCGGGGCTAGGTCCAGGATCGCCGCGCCCTCCGCGCCCAGGGCGCGCATCAGCTCATGCAGCACCGCCCCCATCATGCGCGACGCCATGATCTCCTGCCGCATCGCGGCCAGCACGTGTTCCAGCAGCTCGGCCCGGCGCAGCACGGCCGACGCGGCCGTGTCCCGGCGTTCCCGGTCCGTTACGTCAATGCCGATGCCGCGGGCGCCGATTGCCGCACCTGCCGCATCCAGCAGCGGCACCACCGTCATGGCCATGCAACGCATGCCACCGTCGGCATGGCACATCCAGGTGGGGTGCTGCCGCATCGGCGGCAGGGGGCCGGCGTCGGACAGCGCCGCCTCCCGCTCCGCCAGCAGCACCGCCAAGGGATGGCCCAGCAGCTTAGCGGCCTCGTGACCGAGCACGGCAGCCGGCGAGACGAACGTCAGCCGGCCGTCCGCGTCGGCCTCGAACGTCAAGTCGGCGGCGATGGCGACGAAGGCCCGCCAGCGTTGCCTGCTGTCCAGCAAGGCCCCGTGCAGGTCAGCGGCCTGGGTTAGGGTGGGATCGGGGGGGAAGCAGAGGTCGTCTATGGTCATGCACGCAAGGATGCATCAGTCCTGGTGAAAGACCCGTTACCAAATTTGAGATATCGCGCGGCGCCGCTGCTGCTGCGGCGGCCCGGCGGCCGGCGCGTTGACACCACGCGGGCCGTCCCCGCATGGTCCGCCGCATCCTCATCCCAGCCTAGACCGGACCACCAACCGTCATGTCACATCCGCTCCGCCGCAGCATCGAGCAGCTATGGGAGGTGCGCGGCACCTTGTCCGCAAGCACCGGCGGCGCCGACCGCGCCGCGGTGGACGAGGCATTGGCCCTGCTCGACGCCGGCGAGATGCGCGTCGCGGAGCCTGGGCCGGATGGATGGGTGGTGAACGAGTGGCTGAAGAAGGCCGTCCTCCTGTCCTTCCGCTTGAACGACAGCCAGCCGATGCCAGGCACGGGGGCGCCGGCCTATGATAAGGTGCGCCTTAAGACCGAGGGCTGGGGGGAGAACCAGTTCGGCGCCGCGGGCTTCCGCGCCGTGCCCGGCTCCATCGTGCGGCACAGCGCCTACGTGGCTCCGGGCGTGGTGCTGATGCCGAGCTTCGTCAACGTCGGCGCCTATGTGGACAGCGGCACGATGGTTGACACCTGGGTGACAGTCGGAAGCTGCGCGCAGGTCGGGCGCAACTGCCACCTGTCCGGCGGCGTCGGCCTGGGCGGCGTGCTGGAGCCGCTACAGGCCAACCCCACCATCATCGAGGACGACTGCTTCATCGGCGCCCGGTCCGAGGTGGTCGAGGGCGTAGTGGTCGAACGCGGCAGCGTGCTGTCCATGGGCGTGTTCATCAGCGCCAGCACCAAGATCGTGGACCGCAATACCGGGGAAGTGTTCATGGGCCGCGTGCCCGCCTATTCCGTCGTGGTGCCGGGCACGCTGCCGGGCCGCCTCCTGCCGGATGGCAGCCCCGGCCCGGCGCTGTCCTGCGCGGTGATCGTGAAGCGCGTGGACGAGCAGACGCGGGCCAAGACCAGCATCAACGACCTGTTGCGGGACTGATGGGGGTGCTGCGGCGGAAGGATGCTCCTTTCTCCCTCTTCCTTCGGGAGAGGGTTGGGGTGAGGGGGCGGGCAAGCGTGTTGCGGCCCGGGGATGCCGTTTTCTTAATGCGCCAGCAGTGCTCGGCTCCGCAGCAAAGGCCCCCTCACCCGGAGGGAGAGGGAGCAGCGTCGCTTCGTTTCATGCGATGACTAGCCTGACCGACCCGCTGCCGCTGGCGCAGGCGCTGATCCGCTGCAACTCGGTGACCCCCGAGGATGGCGGCGCGCAAGCCGTGCTGGCGGCCGAGCTGGAGCGGGCCGGGTTCGCGGTCACCCACCTGCCGTTCGGCACGACGCCCAACCTGTTCGCGCGCCGGGGCATGGACGGGCCGCACCTCTGTTTCGCCGGGCATACCGACGTGGTGCCGGCTGGAGACGGCGCGTGGGCGGCGGACCCGTTCGGCGGCGATGTCCGGGATGGCGCGCTGCATGGACGCGGCGCGTGCGACATGAAGGGCGCTGTCGCCGCCTTCGCTGCCGCCGCGGCGGACTGGACCGGCGCCGGGTCCATCAGCCTGCTGATTACTGGCGACGAGGAAGGGCCGGCCACCGACGGCACCGTGCGCGTGCTGGACTGGATGGCGGCGCAGGGCCACGTCCCGGATTTCTGCCTGGTCGGGGAGCCGACCAACCCCGCCGCGTTGGGCGAGGTCATCAAGATCGGGCGCCGCGGCAGCCTGAACGCGGTGCTCACGGTGCATGGCACGGCGGGCCATGCCGCCTACCCGAATCTGGCCGACAACCCGGTGCACCGCCTGGTGCGCGCCCTGGCCGCGCTGACCGCCGCGCCGCTGGATGCGGGGACGGAGTGGTTCGAGCCGTCGAGCCTGCAAGTCACCAGCGTGGACGTCGGCAACCCCGCCACCAACGTCATACCGGGACGCGCCGGCGCACGGCTGAACATCCGGTTCAACGACCGGCACACCGGCGCCGGGCTGGACGCCTGGCTGCGCGCCGCCATCGCGCCGCACGCGCCTGCGTTCGACCTGGACGTGTCCATCAGCGGCGAGGCGTTCCTGACCCAGCCCGGCCCCCTGGTGCATCGCCTGCGCGAGGCGGTCGCCGCCGCGACTGGCCGCACGCCCCGGCTGGACACCGGCGGCGGCACCTCAGACGCCCGCTTCATCGCGCGACACTGCCCGGTGGCCGAATTCGGGCTGGTCGGCGCCACCATGCACAAGGTGAACGAGCGCGTGCCGGTCCAGGAGCTGCGGGCGCTGGCCGACGTATATCGCGCCGTGCTGGCGGCATTCCTGTGAGCGGCGCTCCGGCCCGGGCATCCCTGCTGCGGGGCGTGCTGCTGCTGGCACGCGGGCGCGGCGAGGGGATGGCCTGCTTCCGCAGCTCGCCGGAGGCGTTCCTGGCCAGCCTGGCGCCGCTGCTCGCGTTGCCGCTGGCCGCCGCGGCCCTTCTGGTGGTCCGCGGCGCCGTCATGCCCGCGGTTGCGGTGGTGCTGCTCGCGGTGACGACGCAGGTGGCGCCGGCGGTGCTGTCCCACGCGGCCGCGCGTGCCCTGGGCCGGGAGGACGGCTGGCTGCGCTACGCCACAGCCTATAACTGGTGCCAATGGGCCAATGTCGCGGTGATGGCCGTGCTGCTGCTGGTGCTGAGCGGGGTGACGGGTGCGCCAGTGCCGGCCGTCGTGGGCAGCCCGGCGTTCGGCTACGCGGTGCTGGGCTACTCGATGTGGCTGCACTGGGTGCTGGCGCGGAGCGGGCTGGCCCTATCGCGGTGGCGGGCGGCCGGATTGGTGCTGGCGGTCAGCTTTGGCACGATGCTGCTGGTGTTCGGCCCGGAGGTGGCGCGCGTGCTGCTGCAGGCGCCGCGCGGCGCAGGCGGGTAGGGCGCTTACTACGGCAAGGGGCGTGGGACCATCACGGCGCCTGCCTCACGCGGTTGCCGGTCCCAGCTCCTTGGCCGGCCCTGTTCATGCTTCCATGAGGGCCGTCGCGGCTCGTAGGGCTGCTGCCGGCGCCGGCACTGGAACTGCCGGTGCTGGAACACCTGCCCGGGGATGCCACGGGTTGCCGCGGGTGGGGCCGGCGTGGTCCTCTCGCATCGGCCGCGTGCCCGCATCGCAGCTGGGCCAGCCCCCGCAGGAGTTGCCATGCATCGCCGCACCCTTCTCGCCGCCGCCGGGCTAGCCCTGCCGTCCATCGTCCGGGCCGAACCGGCGCGGCTGCTGCGCTTTATCCCGCAGGCGGACCTGTCCACCTTGGACCCGCACTGGAACACCGCCTACGTCACCCGCAACCACGGCTTCATGGTGTTCGACACCCTGTACGGGATGGACAGCACCTACCGGGCCACGCCGCAGATGGTTGCGGGTCACGTGACCGAGGCGGATGGGCTGCGCTGGACGCTGACGCTGCGCGACGGCCTGCGATGGCACGACGGCCCGCCGGTCCTGGCGCGGGACTGCGTGGCCAGCATCCGGCGCTGGGGCACCAAGGACACGTTTGGCCAGGCGCTGATGGCGGCGACGGACGAGCTGTCTGCACCCGATGACAAGCGCATCGTGTTCCGGCTGCGGCGCCCGTTCCCGCTGTTGCCGGACGCGTTGGGCAAGCCCGGCGTTTACATGCCCGCGATGATGCCGGAGCGGCTCGCCCGCACCGATCCGAACACGCAGGTCACGGAAATGGTCGGCAGCGGGCCGTTCCGCTTCTTGGCCGACGAACGGCTGCCCGGCGCGCGGGCGGCATATGAACGCTTCGCCGGCTATGTCCCGCGCGAGGGCGGCGTGGCGGACCGCACCTCCGGCCCGAAGGTCGTCCACCTGGACCGGGTGGAATGGACCACCGTGCCCGACGCCGCCACAGCCGCGGCGGCATTGCAGCGGAACGAGACGGACTGGTGGGATTATGCCAGCGCCGACCTGCTGCCGCTGCTGCGCCGCACCGGCGGCATCAAGGTGGAGGTGCAGGACCCCGCCGGGCAGATCGCGCTAATGCGGATGAACCACCTGCAGCCGCCGTTCGACAACCCGGCGATCCGCCGCGCCGTGCTGGGCGCGGTCAACCAGGCCGACTTCCTGCAGGCGATGATGGGGGATGACACCTCGTTGTGGCATGCGGGCGCGGGGATGTTCACGCCGGGCACGCCTCTGGCGAACGACGCCGGGCTGGAGGCGCTGACCGGCCCGCGCGACCCCGCCCGGTCCCGGCGCGAGCTGCAGGCGGCGGGCTACAAGGGCGAGCGGGTCGCGCTGATCGTCCCGGCCGATTTCCCGAACCTGAAGGCGCTGGCGGACGTGGGCGCGGAGATGCTGCGCGGGATCGGCATGACCGTGGACTACCAGGCGACGGACTGGGGCACCCTGCTGACCCGGCGGGCGAAGAAGGAGCCGGTGGACCAGGGCGGGTGGAGCGCGTTCTTCACCTTCGGCGCCGGTCTGGACCAGGCGACGCCGGCGGCCAACCTGATGCTGCGGGCCAACGGGGCGAACGCCTGGTTCGGCTGGCCGGACGACCCGCGCATCGAGGCGCTGCGCGACGCCTGGTTCACCGCGCCGGACCTGGACGCGCAGCGGCGGATCGCGGCGGACTTGCAGCGGGAAGGGTTCGAGACGGTGCCTTACATCCCGCTCGGGCAGTACTTCCAGCCCACGGCCTACCGGACCAGCCTGCGCGACGTGCTGGGCGGGTTCTCGATCTTCTGGAACGTGCGGAAGGAGGGATAATGCAGGAGGAGCGTCCGGGACGGCGTCGGGCGCCGCCCGCCATCAACGGCGGACTCGGCGCGGCGACGGAGGGCGTATATCTGTCCCTACGGTGTCTCCCAACCGGCATGGCGCCGCAGCATGGCGTCGAAGGCGGCGAACACGTAGCGCATCTGCGCGGGCTTGTAGGGAAACAGGTCGGGCGGGTCCATCAGGTGGATGATCGCGGCGACGTCCGCCTCGAACACCAATAGGCGTCCATCCGGCGCTTCCGCGCAGTCAATCTGGAAGTAGTCGAGCCCCATCCAGCGGCTCAGCGCGGCGAAGGCGTCCTCATGGCGCGCGGCAAATCCCGCATCGAACTCCGACATGGCCCGGGCCTCGTCCGCGCGGCGGCTCTCGCTCTCGGCCATGCCGGCGTTGAGGTAGTGCACCATCCAATGGTCCGAGGCAGCCATGTGGCAAAGGAAGGGCCGCCCGCCGATCACTGCGACGCGCAGCTTGCGGAACAGGCCGTCCTCGCCGCGGTAATCCACGAATTCGGTCACGAAGAACTCGCCGGCGGGGTTCGCATCCAGGTATGCCGCAAGGCCGGACAGGCAGTCGAGCTTCGCCAGGTTCTGCCCGGCATGGGAGCTGACCGGGCGGATCAGCACCGGAAAGCCCGACGCCGGCGCCGGGGCCGCGGACCCGCCCGTGCGATACGCAAGCAGGCAGTCCTGCGTCAGGCGGGACACCGGGGGGCTGCACAGCCCCGGCAAGCCAGCCAACCCGTTGGCGACCGTGTCGCGCGACAGGCGGGCGATGGCGGCGGGGTCGTTCAGGACCGGACGCGGCCAGGCGGCGTGGAGGGGCTGCAGCCGACGCAACGTTGCCGGGTCAGACTCGCTGACGGCAAAGAAGGCGGCATCGTGATCCGGGACGTGGGACGGCAGGGGATGGCCCGGCACCACGAACAGCAAGTCGAGCTGCACGTCCAGGTGGCCGGTGATGAAGTCCAGCGGCGTGTTGATCATCAGGTCGCCCGGCGCAACCAGGGCCAGCAGGCGGAACGGGCGGCCCGACCGGACGCCGAACCCGTCAGCGACCCGGAACAGCCTGTGGTGATCGAGGGCCACGCGCTGCAGCGCCGCCGCCTGCTCATGGCTGAAATGCAGTTGGTGCGCCACGGACGCATCCAGCAGCAGCGCCGCCTGCTCTGCTGTTGTTGCGGTAGGCCGGGCGACGAAGGCAAGCAGGTCCTCCAGCATCTGGCCGGCGAAGGCACGGTGCGCCAGCGCGGCTGTGCCGTGCATCAGCGGCGGCGCGAGGAACGGGACCAGGGCCGGAACGGAATCCTGCACGGCGATGGGGCTGAGGTGCATTGCGGCTTCCTGGAGGGCTGGCGTCCCCCGGCACATGGACCCGCAAGGCTGAACACCGCGTTAAGGGCGCGCCGTCCCGGACGGCCCCTAAGTCTCCTGAATGGGGCCCACCGCCTGCAACGCCCGGCATGAACTGCCTGAGCGTCCCGCGCGGTGGCGGCTGATGGGACTGACGCTGCCTATCGCCCGAATGGGTCCGCCGGATACTCCACCCGCACCAGCGTCAGCCCTCCCGGCGGCGCCGTCGGCCCGGCGGCGCGGCGGTCCCGCGCGGCCAGCGCCTCCGCAACCTGCTCCGGCCGCCACCGCCCCTCGCCGACCAGCTTGAGCGTGCCCACCATGTTGCGGACCTGGTGATGCAGGAAGCTCGGCGCCTCCGCCCTGATCCCTATGCCGTCCCCATCCCGCTCCACATGAAGGCGGTGCAGCGTCCGCAGCGGGCTTTTCGCCTGGCAGGCGGTGGCGCGGAACGAGGTGAAGTCGTGGTGCCCGACCAGGTGCGCCGCCGCGTCAGCCATCGCCGCCGCATCCAGCGGACGGTCCACGTGCCAGGCGTGCCGGTCCAGCACCGGCGGCGCCCGGCGGTTCAGGATGCGGTAGGCATAGGCCCGTCCGGTCGCGGAAAACCGCGGGTGCCAGCCCGGCGGCGCCAGCACGGCCTGCAGCACGCAGACGGGATGCGGGCGCAGGTGGAAGTTGAGCGCGTCCCGCACCTTGCCGGCCGGCAGGTCGCGCGCCAGGTACAGCAGGGCCGCTTGGCCCGCGGCATGGACGCCGGTGTCGGTGCGCCCGGCGACTGCGCAGGATGCAGGCAGGGGACCCGCCAGACGGGTGGCGGCCTCCTCCAGCACGCCCTGCACCGTCAGACCTTTGGCTTGACGCTGCCAGCCCAGGAACGGCGTGCCGTCGTATTCCAGCAGCAGCGCCCAGGGCGTCCCAGGCGGAAGGGCCGGCGGGACAGCTATCGGGGAAACCATGCCGGCGGCGTCATGTCAGCCGCGTCCCTGCTGGAACCGGGAAGCCGCGCAGCAGGGCTGCGGCGTCCATCGGCGCGCGCCCCGGCCGCTGCAGGCGCAGCAGCCGCAATGATCCCGTGCCGCACGCCACCAGCAGCGCCTCGTCCAGCACGGTCCCGGGCGGGCCGGACCCAGCCTCGGGCGCGGCGTCCAGCACCTTCAGAACTTCGCGGCCCAGCATGGCCCAGGTGCCAGGCCAGGGCGTCAGGCCGCGCACCCGGCGGTCGAGCGCGTCCGCCGGCGCCGTCCAGTCCAGGCGTCCATCGGCGCGCGCCAGCTTGGGGGCGTAGGCCGCCCCCTCCGCCGGCTGCGGCATGGGTGCCGGGGGATCGGCCAGGGCCTGCACGATCAGCCGGGCGCCCATCGCGCCCAGGGTGTCGTGCAGCTCCGCCGCCGTGGTGCGCGGTCCGATCGGCACGGCCTCGCGCAGCAGCATCGGCCCGGTGTCGAGGCCGGCGTCCATCTGCATGATGGTGACGCCGGTCTCGTCGTCCCCGGCCAGCACCGCCGCCTGGATCGGCCCGGCACCGCGCCAGCGCGGCAGCAGGCTGGCGTGGATGTTCAGGCAGCCCCGGCGCGGCGCGTCCAGCATGGGCTGCGGCAGGATCAGGCCATAAGCCGCCACGACTGCCGCATCCAGGCCAAGCCCCGCGAAGGCAACCTGGTCATCAAGCGAGCGGCGCAGCCGCTCCGGGGTGTGGACCGGGAGGCCCAGGAGAATGGAGGCGGCATGGACGGGGCAGGGCGTCAGGCGGTTGCCCCGGCCGGCAGGACGGGGCGGCTGGCAGTAAACCGCCGCGATCTCGTGCCCGGCTTCTTGCAAGGCATGGAGCGCCGGGACGGCAAAATCCGGGCTGCCCATGAATGCCAGGCGCAGCCGGGGTGCGGACATTACCCCGCGGCCTTCTGCTTCAGCTCCTTGGTCAGCCGGCGCAGGATCATGTTGCGCTTCAGCGCCGACAGGTGGTCCACGAACAGCACCCCATCCAGATGGTCAATCTCATGCTGGAGGCAGGCCGCGAGTAGGCCCTCGGCGTCCAGGTCGTGCATCCTGCCGTCCAGGTCGGCGTAGCGGACGTGGACGCGGGCCGGGCGGCTTACGTCGGCATATTGGCCGGGTAGGGACAGGCAGCCCTCCTCCCGGACGGCCCAGTCCTCGCTGACCCTGGTGATCTCGGGGTTGATCAGCACGATGGGGGCGGGCGCGTCCTCAGGCTGCAGGTCCACGACGGCCAGACGCAGGAGCACGCCGACCTGGGGTGCGGCAAGGCCGATGCCGGGGGCGGCATACATCGTGGCCAGCATCTGCGGCACCAGGCCATGCACCCGGTCCATGTCGTCCGGGCCAACCTTGCGGGTCTTGGCGCGCAGCAAGGGGTGCGGCGGAGTGAGGATCGGCAGCTTCGGGGTGTCTGCGCCGGCGGCAGCGGAGGAGGAGGCATCCATGCCGGGCATGTAGCGGCCAGCGCCCGGCCATACAATCGCTGCCCTTGCATCTGCGGCCCGCTCTGACAACATCTCGGCCCGCCAGGATGCCGCAATGGGTCCTGGTTGCCGCTTCGCTCGAAGGAGGAGGCCCGATGACCACGCGTATGTTCACCTCGCCCATGTTCTTGGGCTTCGACCATCTGGAGCAGATGCTTGAGCGGGCGCAGAAGTCGCCTAACGACGGCTATCCGCCCTACAACATCGAGCAGACCGGGCCGGCCGGGCTTCGCATCACCCTGGCGGTGGCCGGGTTCACGATGGACGAGCTGCAGATCACCCAGGAGGACAACCAGCTTGTTATACGCGGCCGGCAGGCTGACGATGCGGCTGGCCGGGTGTACCTGCACCGCGGCATCGCGGCCCGGCAGTTTCAGCGAGCCTTCGTGCTGGCAGAGGGCATCGAGGTCAAGGGTGCTTGGCTGGACAATGGCCTGCTGCACATAGACTTGGCCCGGCCGCAGCCTGAGGTGCGAATCAAGACCATTCAAATCACCAAGTCCGGCAATGGCCGGACAGTGGATGCAGCGCCGGAGAATGATTGATCCACCGGATCGGCTGCGGCGCTAAGCCATGCTGCGTCGCACAGAAAGATGATGCGGCGGGGCAATCATTGGTTACAACTCAGCTAAAGGCGTGGCGTTCCATCTGGCACGACCTCTGCCTTGCAAAGGACCACATTTCATGAACGTTGATATATCCGGTCTGCAGATGGATACCCTGGCCGCGGTCTCAACTGACGAGGTCGACATCCGCAAGCTGTCCCAGACGCAGCTGCTGCAGCTTGGCATGGAGCAACTGGCCTATGTGAAGCCAGTCTGGATGGACGGCACGACGGCGTTCGCAATTTTTGCGGCTGACGGTTCGCCAATGGCCGTGGCGGCGGATTGCGACTTGGCGGTTGCGGCCATCATGGAACATGAGATGGTCCCAGCACTGGTGCACTAGCCCATTCACCATTTTGCTCTGGGAGGGACGAGGCGGGCTGGGGTCCTCCCAGGCAATGTGGAATGTCGGGCAATGCTGGGCGTAGGACCCAGCTCACTGCAAAATCATCTATTGCCCGCAACACTCGCTGGAACGGAGAGTGTGGTCCGGGTTTTCCCTACTACCTCGTCTTCGTGGGATCTATCCAGCCGATGTGGCCGTCGGTCCTTCGATAAACGACGTTCAGCTCCATCGTGGCACTGTTGCGGAACATCAGCACGGGCTGATCGGCCAAGTCCATGCGCATCACGGCCTCGCCAACCGAAAGCGTATTGATTTCGGCCTGGCTCTCAGCGATCACGGTCGCATAGGCGGGAACATCGCCTTGGACGTCCACGCCGTTGGGCTGGCTGTCCTCCTCCTGGCGCAAGATATACTGCCGGGCAGTCTCGGGCCTTGCCCGGTTGGCCAGGTCGCGTGCGTGGTCGTTCACCCGCCGGCGATAGCGGCGCAGGCGCTTTGCGATATGTTCGGCCGCATCGTCGAAGGCGCTGTGCGCGTCCCCTGCCTCGCCCTCGCCGCGCAGGGTCAGTCCGCGGCCAGCATGAACGTTGATGTCGCACGTGAAAAAGCTGCGGGCCCGGCTGAATGTGACGTTCGCTTCCAGCGCATGGTCGAAATACTTGCCGGCGATCGTGTCCAGGTGATCGCTGACGCGGACGCGAAGCGCGTCCGACAACTCGACCTGCTTGCCTGACACCGTGATCTGCATGGCTGCGCTCCCGTAGTTGTTCGAACCGCGGCGGAACCCTACCTAGCCTACGCGCCTAGGCTGACACCGCTTTCTCCCGCTTGCGCTGCACTGAGCTTGGGATGCGCAGCGCTTCCCGATACTTGGCCACGGTCCGGCGGGCAATGTCCACGCCTTCCCGTCGCAAAGCTGCAACAATCGCGTCATCGGACAGGACATCCTCGGGGTCTTCGGCCTGCACCAGGGCACGGATCCGGTGGCGGACACTCTCGGCGCTGTGGCTCTCACCGCCCTCTGTGGCATTAATAGCGGTTGTAAAGAAATATTTAAGCTCGAAGGTGCCGCGGGGGGTGGCGATATACTTGTTGGCGGTCACGCGGCTGACGGTGCTCTCATGCATCTCCACCGCCTCGGCAATGCCGCGCAGGATCAGCGGGCGGAGATGGCCGACGCCGCCGCGGAAAAAGGCGTCCTGCTGCCGCACCACCTCGGACGCCACCTTCAGGATCGTGTTGGCGCGCTGCTGCAAGGACTTCACCAGCCAGTTGGCGCTGGACAGGTTTTCACCCAGGAAGCTTCGCCCTTCCTTGTCGGCCTTGGCGCTGACGCGGGCGTGGTAGGCTTCGTTCACCAGCACGCGCGGCATCGTGTCGGGATTCAGCTCCAGGATCCATGCGCCGTCTGGCCCGGCGCGCATCAGCACGTCAGGGATCACTTGCTGCATCGGGCCGATGTCGTATCCGGCACCGGGCTTGGGGTCCAATGCGCGTATCTCGCTGATCATCTCGGCGAGGTCCTCGCTGTCCACCTCGCACACCTGGATCAGGCCGCGCAGGTCGCGCCGTGCCAGCATGTCCAGGTTGTCGAGCAGGCGCTGCATCGCCGGGTCGAGGCGGTTCAGGTCGGCAAGCTGCGCGGCGAGGCATTCCCGCAGGTCCGTGGCGAATAGGCCCGGCGGGTCGAACCGCATCATGGCGGTCCGGACCCGCTCGACGCGCGCGATGTCTATCCCGAGTGCCGTGGCGATCTCCTCGGTCCCAACCGGCACGCGTCCGGCGGGATCCAGCAGCGCCATCAGTTGCGCGCCGATGATCCGGTCGCCCTGGTCACGGAAGTTGAGGCGGATCTGTTCCTCCAAGTGCGTACGCAGGCTGCCCGGCGCCGCGGCCAGCGCGTCCATGCCGCGGTCGTCGCCCTCGGCACTGCCATTGCCGCGGCTGGCGCCGGCGTAGGAGCCTTCGCCGCCATCATACGGCGCCCCGTCGGCGGGACCGCCGCTGTCGTAGCTGTTGGTGTGGTCGGCCTCGACCGCATCCGGCAGGCGCTCCTGCCGCAGCAGGGTGGCGGCGTCCATCTCGGCCGCCGGCTGGGTGCGCTGGTCCGGCGCCGGCAGCTCCGGCAGGCTGTCGCTGCGCTCGTCACGTTCAAGCAACGGGTTGCGCTCCAACTCCTCCTCGACGAAGGCGGTGGCTTCCATGTTGGTGAACTGCAACAGCTTGATTGCCTGACGCAACTGGGGCGTCATCACAAGCGATTGCGTCTGCCTGAATTCTAGCCGTGGTCCGATCGCCATGGCCCGCAGCTTACAGGCTAAACCTTTCTCCGAGATAGACCCGGCGCACGTCTACGTGAGCAACGACCTCCTGCGGACGGCCCTCCATCAGCACCTTGCCGTCGTGCATGATGTAGGCCCGGTCTATGATCTCCAGGGTCTCGCGGACGTTGTGGTCGGTGATCAGCACGCCGATGCCACGGTGCTTCAGGTGGGACACCAAGTCGCGGATCTCGCCGACCGCGATCGGGTCAATGCCGGCCAGCGGCTCGTCGAGCAGGACATAGCCGGGCTGGGTCGCCAGGGCGCGTGCAATCTCGACCCGGCGGCGCTCGCCGCCCGACAGGGCGAGCGAGGGGGTGCGGCGCAGGCGGCTGATGCCGAACTCCTCCAGCAGCTCGTCCAGCATCATGGCCCGGCGGTCCGGGTCGCGCTCCACGACCTCCAGCGCCGCCATGATGTTCTGCTCGACATTCAGGCCGCGGTAGATGCTGGCCTCCTGCGGCAAATAGCCGATGCCCAGGCGCGCCCGGCGATACATCGGCAGCCCGGTGATGTCCTGGCCGTCCAGGGTAATGCTGCCGGTGTCCGGGCGGACCTGGCCGGTGATCATGTAGAAAGTCGTGGTCTTGCCGGCGCCATTGGGGCCGAGCAGCCCGACCGCTTCCCCGCGCCGCACCTGGATGGAGACATTCTGCACCACGGGCCGCTTCTTGTAGGTCTTGCCGACTCCGGAGGCGGCCAGGCCGGCGCCGCCGTTGATAACCCCCAACCCGACGACGCCAGGCACCGCCCGCAACTCGTTCACGGCTTCGACTTCGCGCCGGGTGCGGCACCGGTCGCGTCGTTCGGCACCACAAGACCCTGAATGCGCCCGCCGGGGTTCTTGCTCAGGGTGCTGATGCCCGTATGCATGTTCACCACAGCCTCGTCGCCGTTGAGCTGGTTCTGGCCGCGGGTCAGGTGGACGTTGCCGGCCAGCCGGGCAATGCCGGTGTCAGGCACGTAAACGCCGCGGTCCGCATGGATGATCTCGGTCGCCGTGCGGACTTCGACGTTGCCGAAGCCCTCGACGCGCTCCAGCTTGCCGGAGGCTGTCAGCGGGTCCGTGCCGGGCTTGGCCGGCACGGCGGCGAGCTTGGGGCCGGGCAGCTGCTGGTCCGGCGGTGTGGTATAGGCCACCAGCGTGTCGGCGGAGACGCGGCGGCCGTCCGACGTGGTGACCGTGGCGAGGCCGCGTCCGACGGCCATGCGCTTGGCCGACCAGTACTCCATCGCGTCCCGCGCCGTCATCACCTGCTGCGGCGTCGTGATCTTCAGCGCCGATCCGGTCAACAGCAGCACTGACTGGTCAATGTCATAGACGGCCCGGTCGGCCACGGCGAGATCGGTCGCGGTGAAGATGTGGACGTTGCCCTCCGCCTCCAGCCGGTAGATCTCATTGCTGCCGGTATCGGCGCCGGCCAGGCCGGGCTTGGCAGCGGCCGGGGTGGCAGCAGCCGCACCGGCCTTCTTGCGGTAGTGGGCGATCAGCTGGTCGGCCGTCACCGTCACGTCACCACGCACGGCGCGGGCGCTGCCGCGGGCGATGACCACCTGCTCGTTCTGCCGCCACTCCATGCCGTCGCTGGCCGTAACCTCGACGGGGCCGCCATGGGACATGTCTATCGCCTGGGCCTGCGCCGGCACGGCAGGGCCGAGCAGCAGCAACGCGAGCACGAGGCGCCTCATTTGCCGGCCTCGTTCAGCACGAGGCGGGCGGGTCCATGAAATTGCACGACGGCACCCTTGTCCATCAGGGTGAAGCCCTGCGCGTCCAGCACGCCGAACGGACCCTCGGCATGGGTTTGGTCGTCGCTGGCGGCGGCGGCGTTCTTCACGTCCACCGCGGCGCTCTGCGTCCGCATCACCGTGCCATCGTCCCTATACAGCACGACGTCCTTGGACAGGTCCAGTTGACCCGAATGCTGGACATAAACGCCCTCATGCGACTGCACCATCAGCCAGCCGCCGTTCTCCGTCACCAGGTCGCCCTTCGGCTCCTGCAGGTTTACCCGGACCGGCCCGCTCTGCTGCGCCGTGCCCGCCGTGACCGTATAGGGCCGGCCGCGGTCATCAACGCCGCGGTAGCGAGGCTCCTGCAGGCGTCCGCTGTCCGGGACGGCGCTGAAGGCGGTGCGGAAGGCGATGCGGCCCTGCTCCTTGACCCGCGTCAACTCCGGCCAGACAGCGATGCTGCCCAGCAACGTGAGCGCGGCCACCGGAAGCACCCATTTGGTCATCGTCACCAGCAGGCGGCGCCGGGCGATGCCGGAGGCCGTGGGCACTCGGCGGGCGCGTACAGGACCGGCTGCCGACAGGCGTTCCTCAGGCCGCCGCGCGGTCAGGACATCATGCGGAAGCGGCGTCACGCTCATGCGACACCAGCCCGCAGCAGGTCGTGGACGTGCAGCAAGCCCAGGGGTCGGCCGTCGCCATCCAGCACGAACAGGCTGGTCACGGGCCGCGGCCCACCCATCAGGCGAAGCGCGTCCGCCGCCAGGGCCTCGGGGCCGATGGTGCGGGGAGTGCGGTTCATCACGTCCTGCACCCTACGGTCCAACAGGTCCGGCCCCATGCTCCGGCGAAGGTCGCCGTCCGTCAGCACTCCAGCCAAGCGCCCGGCCGCGTCAACCGCTCCGAGGCAGCCGAAACCCTTGCCGGTCATCACCAGCAGCGCCTGGCTCATGGCAAGGGCGGTATCGGCCAGCGGGATTGCATCGCCGCGGTGCATCAGGTCGGACACGCGGCGCAACTGCGCGCCCAGCTTTCCGCCGGGGTGGAACTGCGAGAAGTCGGTGGCGGTAAAGCCGCGCCGGGTCAGCAACGCGACGGCCAGCGCATCGCCCAAGGCAAGCTGCATCGTGGTGCTGGTGGTGGGCGCCAGGCCCATCGGGCAGGCCTCCGCCGCGGCGGGCAGCACCAGCAGCACGTCGGCAGCCCGGGCCAGGGCGCTGTCGGGTTGCCGGGTGATGGCCACCAGCGGCAGGCCGAAGCGGCGGGCATGGGCGACGAGGTCGGCAAGCTCAGCCGTTTCGCCGCTGTTGGACAACGCCAGCACGGCGTCGCCGGGCACGATCATGCCGAGGTCGCCGTGCGACGCCTCGCCGGGATGGACGAACAGGGCAGGGGTGCCGGTGCTGGCCAGGGTGGATGCGATCTTGCGTCCGACATGGCCGGACTTGCCCATCCCCGACACCACGACCCGTCCGGTGCAGGCGGCGAGCCGTTCGACGGCCCTGGCGAAGCGGTGGTCGAGCGATGCCGCCAGCGCCCGCAGCCCAGCCGCCTCCGCCGCCAGCACGCTGCGGGCAACCTCGACGTCGTCAACCGGGGAAAGGGCGAGGGCGGCTGTCATTCGTATCCTTGAGGGGAGTCGTGGAAGTATGGGCAGTGCGGACGCCTGGTCAACCAAACCGTGCGTGGCGCCCGGAATGGATCGCTGCTCACTCTGCCGTTTTCAAGCGTTTCTTGGAAGAACCTAATATCTCGCTTGAAGCCCGCCCTTCCGAGTGGTCATTATGCCACTCAAATGGTGCCCTTGTCAGCAGCCCCGGTGCTCAACCCAGCCGCTCCGCCCGCCCCGGCAGGAACCTTCACCCCCGCAGCTTCCATCGTCCTCGGCCAGGCCAGCGCCAGCGTCGAGGTCAAGGACTGGGACCGCAACGGCGACCATGCCAGCTCGATTTCCCTGTTCGGCTGGTGCGTGTCCCGGACCGGCAGGCCGCTGGAGGTCGAGTTCCACCTGCAAGGCGTGCCGCTGGCGTCGGCGCTCCTGCACATCCCGCGCCCGGACGTCGTGGCCGCGCTGGGCCTCCTAGATGCGCCGTTGCACTGCGGCTTCCGCCTACGCCTGTCCAAGCTCGTGCTGCCGCCCGGTGCAGCGCTGGACGTGGTGATGGCCGAGGAGCGCGACGGCGGGAGGGCGCTGGTGCCGCTCGGCATCCTCGCCGGCCTGCTGCCGCCGCGGATCGCGCCGGGCTATGCGGAGCGGCACCAGCCGCTGCTGCTGCTTGGCCTGGGCCGGTCCGGGACGACCTATGCCATGCGGCTGATGGCGGGCCACCCCGGCATCCTGGCGCCGGGCGGCCATCCCTACGAGATGCGGCCGCCGGTCTGGCTGTGGCACGCCGCCCAGGTGATGTCCGCGCCCGGGGCCGACGCGTCCATGCACCCTGACGGGTTCGAAAGCCGCGACGCCGGCCGGCTGGGCTACAACCCCTACCGCAGCCGGGACTGGGAGGACGCAGCCGGGCCGCCCGCCGTCGTGCGCTGGCAGGAGGAGGGCCTGCCGGCCGCGGCGATCGAGTTCTGCAAGCGGCAGGTGGACGAGTTCGTGCACTGCTGCACCGCAGCGCGTCCCGTGCCGCCGCGCTTCGTCGCGCAGAAGATGCTGGTGTCCCTGACCCGGCACTTCGTCCGCAACATCTACCCCGGGGCGCGGGAGGTGTTCCTGGTGCGCGACTTCCGTGACGTCTGGCTGTCCGCCCGCAGCTTCAACCGCAAGCGCGGCGGCACGTCGTTCGGGCGCGAGGGCTTCGCCAGCGACCTGGACTGGCTGCGCGGCCTGGCGTTCAGCACCCGTCAGCTCCGCCTGGCGCACCTGTCGGCAGGCTCAGGCACTCTTACGCTCCATTACGAGGAACTGATGCGGGACCCGGCGCCGGCGCTCACGCGGGTGCTGGCCGGATTGGGGCTGGATGCTGCGCCGGACCTGGTGCGCTGCCTGGTGGCGGCTGCCGGCGCCGGGGACCGCGACGCCGAGCAGCATCGCACGTCGGCACCGGGCGGCACCGTGGAGCGCTGGCGCAGGGAAATGACGGCGGAGGAGACGGCGGCCGCGGCGGATGCCTTCGGAGAGGACCTGCGTTACTTCGGCTACGACGCCTGACGGCGTTGGTGCGTGAAGAGGCGCCTGCCGGCGTTGGTTTGTGAAGGGACGCCTGTCGGCGTCAGTGCGTGAAGGGACGCCTATCGGCGTCAGTGCGTGAAGATATCCGGTTCCACATATCCCAGCAGGTCCAGCCGGCACCGGGTCGGCAGGAAGGCGAAGCAGTCCTCGGCAAGCGCCAGGCGGCCTTCACGCACCAGCAGCGCTTCCAGCCTGGCCCAGAGTGCGTGCAGGTGCAGCACGTCGGATGCGGCGTAGGCCATCTGCTCGGCCGTCAGCTCGGCGGCGCCCCAATCGCTGGTCTGCTGCGTTTTGGAAATCTCGGCGCCCACCAGCTCGCGCACCAGGTCCTTCAGGCCGTGGCGGTTGGTGAAGGTGCGGACCAGCTTGGCGGCGATCTTGGTGCATTTGACCGGGGCCACGGTGACGCCCAGCGCCCGCTGCAGCACCGCGACGTCGAAGCGGGCGAAGTGCATCAGCTTGAGGACGGCGGGGCTGCCCATCATGGCCGCGAGGTTCGGCGCGTCGTAGCCGCGTCCGCCCAGCGCCACCGGCACGAGCTGCACCAAGTGCGCCACCCCGTCCCCGGCGGATAGCTGCACAAGGCAGAGCCGGTCGCGGTGCGGGTTCAAGCCCATGGTTTCCGTATCAACGGCCACCACGGGGCCTAGGTCCAAGCCCTCCGGCAAGTCATGCCGGTGCAAGTGGACGGTGCCGTTCCGCGTGAACTGCGTCGTCACGGGGAAGCTATCGAGTCGGTTGGTGCCCAGGAAAAGACTCGAACTTTCACAACCTTGCGGTCACAGGTACCTGAAACCTGCGCGTCTACCAATTCCGCCACCTGGGCACACCGAGTGGTGAGGCGGCGTGTTAAGGCGGCGGCCACATGCCGTCAAGCCGCAATCAGCCGCCTGCCCCGGCCACCTTGAGGTGCGCCCGCTACCTTGAGGTGCGGTGGAACGCCGCATATCAAGGGCCAGGGTTCCGGGAGACAGGGCATATGGCGACGCGCAGCGTGGCAACGGTTTTCGGCGGCAGCGGCTTCATCGGGCGCTATGTCGTCAAGCGCCTGGCGGCGGCCGGCCACATCGTGCGCGTGGCCGGGCGCGACATGGAGGCGTCGAAGCCGCTGATGATGACCGGCCGCGTCGGCCAGGTCGTGCCTTTATATGTGTCCCTGTCCAACCAGGGTGCGGTCCAGCGGGCGGTGGAGGATGCGGACTTCGTCGTGAACCTGGTCGGCATCCTGGCCGAGGGCCGCAAGGGCGACTTCCAGCGGGTGCAGGCGGAAGGCCCGGCCCGCATCGCCCGCGCCGCCGCCGCGGCAGGGGTCCAGCGCATGGTGCAGGTGTCCGCCATCGGCGCCGATGCCGCCAGCCCCAGCCTGTATGCCCAGACCAAGGCCGCCGGCGAGGCCGGGGTCCACGCCAGCCTGCCCGGCGCCACCATCCTGCGCCCGTCCCTGGTGTTCGGGGCGGAGGACAAGTTCTTCAACCGCTTCGGCAGCATGGCGATGACGCTGCCGGTGATGCCCGTCATCCAGGGCGATACCCGGTTCCAGCCGGTCTATGTCGGGGACGTTGCCGACGCGGTGATGGCGGCGCTGGTGCGGGAGGACGTGGCCGGGCAGACCTACGAGCTGGGCGGGCCGAAGGTGTGGACCTTCCGCGAGCTGCTGGCCTGGATACTCCATGAAACCCACCGCAACCGGCCGCTGGTGAACATCCCGATGGGGCTGGCCCGGTTGCAGGCGCGGCTGGGCGAGCTGCTGCCGGGCAAGCCGCTGACGCGCGACCAGTTGCTGCTGCTGGGCCGGGACAACGTGGTGACGCCCGGGGCGAAAGGCTTGCAGGACCTGGGCATTACGCCAACTCCGATCGAGTTGGTGGTGCCGGAATACCTTGATCGCTACCGTCCCGGCGGCGGCAAGCGGGAGGAGGTTCCGGTCTAATCCGCCCGATCCGGCCCTAAAATCTCCACGGTTTGCCCAGAGTTTCGGCATGACGTCGCTGCATGGCTGAAATTAGGGCAGTGATGCTGTCGTGTTAAGCATATTCTACTGGCCTCACAGCGATTTGCCTTTATACGCAACCGCGATGGGCCGCAGCGTGCGGCCAACGGATGGAGGGCGTCCCGATGGCCGACCGTATGCTGCAATTCGTCCGCCTGCCGCAGGAAGCGCCGTCCAAGCGCGACTCCTCCATGCGGCGCGAGGACTTCGCCGAAATCTACGCCGACTTCGACCCGGCGCAGGCCGGCGCCCAGAGCAGCCGGTGCAGCCAGTGCGGCGTGCCGTTCTGCCAGGTGCATTGCCCCCTGGGCAACAACATACCGGACTGGCTCAAGCTGACGGCGGAGAACCGGCTGCAGGAAGCCTACGAGGTCAGCAGCGCCACCAACACCTTCCCCGAGATCTGCGGGCGCATCTGCCCGCAGGACCGGCTGT
>DASWOJ010000265.1:0-9357 GCA_036398775.1 Acetobacteraceae bacterium | reverse complement strand
CCCCAGTCATCCGCCCGATCTGCCTATATCTTGTGCAGCCGCTCGCCGCCCCCCATCTCCCGGCCATCATGCAAGACACACCCCACGACCCCGTTGGCTGGCACGGGACAACCATCCTGTGCGTACGCCGCAACGGCCGGGTCGCCATGGCCGGGGACGGCCAGGTGACGCTCGGCCAGACCGTTATCAAGGGCAATGCCCGCAAGGTGCGCCGCATCGGCAACGGCGGCACGGTGCTGGCCGGCTTCGCCGGGGCGACCGCCGACGCCTTCACCTTGCTGGAACGGCTGGAAGCGAAGCTGGAACGCTTCCCGAGCCAACTCGAACGCGCCTGCGTCGAACTCGCCAAGGACTGGCGCACCGACCGCTACCTTCGCCGCCTAGAGGCGATGATGGCAGTTGCCGACGACACGCACAGCTACACCCTGACCGGCAACGGCGACGTGCTGGAACCGGAGGACGGCGTCATCGCCATCGGCTCCGGCGGCAACTATGCCCTGGCTGCGGCACGGGCGTTGCTGACGGTGGACGGGATGGACTCGGAGGAGGTCGCGCGCCGGGCCATGAAGATCGCCGCAGACATCTGCGTTTACACCAACCATTCCCTGATCGTGGAGACGCTGTGATGGACGTCCCGACCCTGACCCCGCGCGAGATCGTCAGCGAGCTTGACCGCTACATCGTCGGCCAAGGCGACGCCAAGCGCGCCGTCGCCATAGCGCTCCGCAACCGCTGGCGCCGGCAGCAGCTTCCGGAAGGAATGCGCGACGAGGTGGTGCCCAAGAACATCCTGATGATCGGCCCTACCGGCTGCGGCAAGACCGAGATTGCCCGGCGGCTGGCCAAGCTGGCGCAGGCGCCGTTCATCAAGGTGGAGGCGACGAAGTTCACCGAGGTTGGCTATGTCGGCCGCGACGTGGACAGCATCATGCGCGACCTAGTGGAGGCCAGCATCGCCATGCTGCGCGAGGCCAGCCGCAAGGACGTGCAAGCCAAGGCGGAGCTTGCCGCCGAGGACCGCTTGGTGACGGCGCTGGTCGGCGAGGGCGCCGGCGCCGAGACGCGCAACAAGTTCCGCCGGATGCTCAGGGACGGCGAGCTTGAGGCCAAGGAGGTCGAGGTGTCGGTGGCCGACGCCGCGCCGATGACGATGGAAATCCCCGGCATGCCCCCCGGCGGCATGGTGAACCTGGGCGAGATGATGAAGGGCATGTTCAACCGCCCCGCTACCCGCAAGCGGATGGCGGTCAGCGCCGCCCGCATCGCGCTGACGCGGGAGGAAAGCGACCGGATGCTCGACAACGACCAGCTCACCAAGGATGCCGTGGAGCACGCGGAGCAGAACGGCATCGTCTTCCTGGACGAGATCGACAAGGTCTGCGCCCGCAGCAGCGAGGGCGGCTTCCGCGGCGGCGACGTGTCGCGCGAGGGCGTGCAGCGCGACCTGCTGCCGCTGATCGAGGGCACGACGGTCAGCACCAAATATGGCCCGGTGAAATCCGACCACGTGCTGTTCATCGCCTCCGGCGCCTTCCACCTGGCCAAGCCGTCCGACCTGCTGCCGGAATTGCAGGGCCGGCTGCCGATCCGGGTGGAGCTGGCGCCGCTGTCCCGTGCCGACCTGCGCCGCATCCTCACGGAGCCGGAGCACAGCCTGCTGAAGCAATACTCCGCCCTGCTGGAAACCGAGGCGGTGACGCTGGACTTCACCTCCGGCGCCGTGGACGCGCTGGCGGACCTGGCGGCGGATATCAACGACCGCGTGGAGAACATCGGTGCCCGGCGGCTGGCCACTGTGCTGGAGAAGCTGCTGGAGGAGATCAGCTTCACCGCCACCGACCGGGGCGGCGACTTGGTGACGGTGGACGCCGCCTACGTGAACGAGCGCGTGGCGCCGCTGGCCGCAAAAGGGGACCTCAGCCGCTTCATCTTGTAGGCGTAACTGCTTGACAAGCGGCGCGCGTACCGGCCTTTACCGGCTTCCGCTCCTTGGAGAAGCCAGATGCGTACAAAACTTGCAATGTTTCTCGTTCTGGCCGGCGGCGTTGCCGGCTGCGCCAGCAACCCGCCCCCGCCGCCCCCGATGGCCATGGCGCCCGAGCCTGCGCCGATGCCGGCTCCTGCCCCGATGACGTCCGCCAGCATGGCCGGCACCTACACCGGCACGGTCGAGCCCGGCGCCGACAATGGGCCGCGTTGCCGTAAGATGGGGTCGTCGGCCACGGCCCGCGTGCGCGGCAGCGCTTTCACGCTGGGCGGGATGCGCGGCAAGGTCGCGCCGGACGGCACGGTCAGCAGCGCCGCACGTCGCGGCAGCATGACCGGCACGCTGACCAACGGCACGCTGGACGCGACGGAGACCATGGGCAACTGCAGCTACCATTACGTGCTGAACAAGGCATAAACATCCCGTTTAGTCTGGCCTGAATGGCCCCGTCCCCGCTCCTTGCGCGGGGGGGCGGGGCCTTTATGTTGCGCGGGTGCCACGGTGCGCGGTTGCGCCATCTGGGACAATGCAGGGTGATGGCCGACCTCCGCGATCCCTCCCAGCCTGCCTGCGCCGTGCTGGACGCGCTTGGCCTGTTCCCGCATCCCGAGGGCGGGCACTACCGCGAGCTTTGGCGTGACCAACCGGCGTCGGGAAGCCGGGGCGTGGGCACGAGCATCCTGTTCCTGCTGGCAGCCGGGGAGCGGTCGCATTGGCACCGGGTTGATGCGGCCGAGATCTGGCTATGGCACGCTGGTGCGCCCCTGCGCCTGGGCATTGCCGACGACGCCGGGCGGCAGGAGGTGCGGCTTGGCCCGGACCTGGAGGCTGGCGAGGTGCTGCAGGCCGTCGTCCCAGCCAGGGCTTGGCAGGAGGCGGCAAGCCTGGGCGCCTGGAGTCTCGTCAGTTGCGTCGTGGCCCCGGCGTTCGAGTTTGCCGGGTTCGAGATGGCGCCCCCGGACTGGTCGCCCCCGGACTGGTCGCCTCCGGCCGGCTGACGCAGGGACCCAACTCTGACCATCTGCTGCCCAGCGCGGCTTTTGCGTTCCGTCGCGCCTGGGAACTCGGATAGGCTGCGCGCCAGGCGGCACAGGCTGCAAACGATGCCGCCGGAGGAGACGCCCTATGACCCATCCCACTCTGCCCCGGCGCGCATTCGCGTCCGGGCTTGCCATTGCCGCAGCCGCGCCCGCCCTGGCCCAAGCTCCACCCCGGCCTGCTGCCCCGCCCACCACGGTCACCACGCCGCCGCGCGACTTCGGGCCGGGGGGTGCGCCCACCACATACTTCAGCGATCCCGACATCCTGACCGTGGACCCCGGCTTCGCGAATTACGTGCAGCCGAACAGCGCCATCCAGCGGCTGTGGACCGGGGCGCTGTGGGCGGAAGGGCCGGCCTGGTGCGCCCAGGGGCGTTATCTGCTGTGGAGCGACATCCCCAACAACCGGCAGATGCGCTGGCTGGAGGATGACGGACGTGTCAGCGTGTTCCGCAGCCCCAGCAACAACAGCAACGGCAACAGCTTCGACTTCCAGGGCCGCCAGCTCAGTTGCGAGCACCTGACCCGGCGCGTCGTGCGCTACGAGCTGGACGGGTCCATAACGGTGATCGCCGACCGGTTCGAGGGCAAGCGGCTGAATTCGCCCAACGACGTGGTGGCGCATCCCGACGGCAGCATCTGGTTCACCGACCCGCCCTACGGCGGCCAGATGTATGAGGGTGCGCCGGACGTGCCGGGTGGACCCAGCAACGCCAGCGGGCACGTCAACCCGCGGCTCGGTCAGCCCGCAGGCTACGATCCCGGGCGGCGGGAGCTGCCGACCAACGTGTATCGCTGGGACCCGGCCGGCCGGCTGGACGTTGCCGTCACCGAGGATCAGGTGCCGGACCCGAACGGCCTGGCATTCAGTCCGGACTACAAGCGGCTTTACGTCATCAGTACGGGCAAGGGACCGGGGGATGCCGGGCCGGGCGGCAAGAACGACGTGCACGTGTTCGACGTGGGCGCCGACAACAAGCCCGGCGGCGGACGGCGGTTCACCGACTGCATGGTGGACGGGGTGCTGTGCGGCCCGGACGGGATACGCTGCGACGTGGACGGCAACGCGTGGGTGTCCAGCAACGCCGGGCGCAACGTGGGCTACAGCGGCGTCACGGTCTGGAACCCTGCAGGCACGCTGATCGGGCGGATACGCATCCCGGAGGTGGTGGCCAACTTGACCTTCGGCGGCCCGAAGCGGAACCGGCTGTTCATGGCAGGGAGCCAGTCCATCTACGCGGTGTATGTGAACACGCAGGGCGCCGGGCCGGGATAGGGGCGAGTTGCCTTAGGTCCTTCCCCTTCGGGAGAGGGTTGGGGTGAGTGGGGCCGCACGGACCAGCCTTCCCCGAGACAGCACGCTCCGGGGTGGCACGAACGTCATTTCTTATGGACGCTCACCTGGCGCGTGCGGCTTCCCTCACGCTAGCCCTCTCCCGGAGGGAGAAGGGACGGAGGCAGTGCTGTTTCCCCGGCAATCAGCTCCTTGATTCGGCTCGCCAGAGCTTCCATCGCAAACGGCTTGGTCAGGACGTGCATGCCCGGCTCTAGGTGGCCGTGGTTCAGGAGGGCG
This sequence comes from Acetobacteraceae bacterium, assembly GCA_036398775.1. Classification (GTDB taxonomy): domain Bacteria; phylum Pseudomonadota; class Alphaproteobacteria; order Acetobacterales; family Acetobacteraceae; genus DASWOJ01. Next base: position 4,757 of record DASWOJ010000265.1, on the reverse strand, counting down.
GTCTCGGCATAACCGGTGATGAACAATACTTTCAGGCCCGGGCGCAACGCCCGCGCCGCATCGGCCACCTGCCGGCCGTTCAGCCCGGGCAGGCCGACGTCCGTCACCAGCAGGTCCACCCGCCTGCGCGACCGCAACACCTGCAGGCCGGCGGGGCCGTCCGCGGCCTCGATGGCGATGTAGCCGAGATCCTGCAGCACCTCGCCCACCAGCATCCGGACGGTCGGCTCGTCATCCACCACCAGCACAGTCTCGCCCCGTGCAGCGCGGGGCGCTGTGGCCAGGCTGGCAGGCTCGACCACTGCGCCCACTTCGCCGTGATGGCGGGGAAGGTAAAGGCACACCGTCGTTCCCTGGCCCGGTGCCGAGTGGATGCGCGCTATCCCGCCGGACTGCTGCACGAAGCCGTAGATCATGGACAGGCCCAGCCCAGTGCCCATGCCGATCGGCTTGGTGGTGAAGAACGGGTCGAAGGCACGGCGCATCACCTCGGGCGTCATGCCGGTTCCGGTGTCCGCGACGGCGAGCGTGACATAATGGCCCGGCGGCAGGTCCTGGCCGCTCTCGGCGCCGAGCAGCGCATTGCCGGTAGAGATGGTCAGCCGCCCACCCCCCGGCATCGCATCGCGGGCATTGATGCACAGGTTGAGCAGCGCGTTTTCAAGCTGGTTGGGGTCCACAAGCGTGGTCCACAGGGTGGGGGCGGCGGCCACCTCCACCTCGACCGCCGGTCCAGCGGTGCGGCGCACCAGCTCGTCCATGCCGGCGACCAGCTGGTTCAGGTCGGTGGGCCGGGGGTCCAATGTTTGCCGCCGAGTGAAGGCGAGCAGCCGGTGGGTCAGCGCCGCCGCGCGCTTGGCCGCGCCCTGGGCGGCGGTGAGGTAGCGGTCCAGGTCGCTGGTCCGGCCCTGCGCCAGACGGGTCTGCATCAACTCCAGGCTGCCGGTGATGCCGGCCAGCAGGTTGTTGAAATCGTGTGCCAGCCCGCCGGTCAGTTGACCCACCGCTTCCATCTTCTGCGACTGGCGGAGCTGCTCCTCGGTTTGCAGCAGGGCGTCCGCCTGCGCCTTCGCAGCCGTGACGTCGCGGCCATAGGCATAAACCAGGTTGCCCTCTGCCGAAGTGTGCCAAGAGATGCAGCGCAACGTGCCGTCCCTGTGCGTGTAGCGGTTCTCAAAGCCGGTTAGGTCTTTTGCTGCGGCGGCGTCTAGGCCGCCCTGGGTCATGGCGGCATCCTCCGGACAGACGAAGTCGAGGAAGCTGCGTCCGACGACTTCCCCCGGATTGTGGCCGAGGATCGCGGTCCAGGCTGGATTGACGGCGCGGAAGATGCCGTCGGCCCCGATGATCACCAGCAGGTCACGAGAGTTGCGCCACACCCGGTCGCGCTCGCGCGTGCGCTCGGCCAGTGCCGCAGCCTGTTCCTTGATGGGCGTGACGTCGCGGGCGCTGCAGAAAAACCGCCCGGCTTCCGGCACTCCCACCCAGGACAGCCAGCGGTAGCCGCCCTGCTTGCAGCGGTAACGGTTCTCGAAGTGCAGTACGGGCTCGCCGCGCTTCAACTGCTCAAAGGCGGCATGGCTCCGCTCCCGGTCGTCGGGATGGACGAAGGCAGGGTAGGACGCGTGGTCAAGTTCCTCTGCCGACCAACCCAGCACCGCCTGCCAGGCCGGGTTCGTGCTCTCGAACTGGCCTCGGAGACTGAACACGGCCAGCAGGTCCGGGCTGACCTGCCAGGTGCGGCCACGGTCCCGGGAGCGTTCGACGATCCGGCGCTCCAGGTTAGCGTTCAGCTCGAGCAGCCGGACCTCGCTGTCGCGCAGCGCCTCGGACGCACGGTGGGCGTCGGTGACGTCATGACCTTCGATGAACAGGCCCGTCACGTTGCCGGCCTCGTCCAGGACAGGTTCGTAGATGAAGTCGAGGAAGCGCTCCTCCGGCGCCCCTCCGGGCGCACTTTGGAAGCGGACCGGGGTATCCCGGGCGACGAAGCGCTCGCCCGTGCGGAAGACACGGGCCATCTGTTCGACCAAGCCCTGCCCTTCGATGTCTGGGAACACGTCCTGCACCGTGTGCCCGATGTAGTTCCGCGCCCCGAACAGCCGGACAAAGGCGTCGTTGACGAACTCGTAGATGAGCGTCTGGTCGCGCAGGATGGCGATAAAGCCGGGCGCACGCTGGAACAAGCGGCGCTGACGCCCGGTTTCAGCCAGGCGGCTGCGCTCAGCCAGCACCTGTGCGGTGGTTTCCATGCAGGAGCAGAACAGGCCCGCAACCGCGCCGCTCTCGTCATGCATAGGAGTGTAGCTGAAAGCGAAGTGCGCCTCCTCCGGGTGCCCGTGGCGGATCAGGAACAGGGTGATGTCGTCCATGTGGACGGGTTGACCGGCGAATACCTGGTCGAAGAGGGGGCCGATCTCGCCGTGCACCTCTGGCCACACGTCGAAGAAGGGCCGCCCGAGCGCGTCCGGGTGTTTTTGGCCCAACAGGGGAACGTAGGCATCGTTGTAGAGCAGAATGCGCTGTGGCCCCCAAGCGATGAACATGGGCTGCACGGCGGCCAGCATGACGGTGACAAGGGTCTTCAGGGAGAGATGCCAGCCCGGCGCCGGGCCAAGCGTTGCGGACCAGTCATACGCGCGCAAGCGGGCGCTCATGTCGCCGCCAGCGCCGAGGAAGGGCAGCCGGGTTTGCTGATCCACCTAGGCGCGTCCTGAAAGGCAGCGGAAGACAGTCACCGAGTTGCACGGACGGCACACATGGGAGAGCGTCCGTTCGAGGGGCATAGGCGCTTTTTACACCGGTCCAGAGCGGATGTCACAGCGGACGCGCGGTCAAATTGGCTTCGGCGGGACCAGGGCGGGGGGGGCGGCGGCGATACTTGCCGTTTCCCGCACCCCGGCCCTCTCGCGGAGGGGTCGGCTCGTAGTAGGCGCTGGTGCCTTGCGGCGCGTCGAAGCGCATGGGCTAATTGGCGTGATGCACGTTCTTGATGCGGCGGGGCTGGCGGCAGTGCGGCCGCTGGCGCTGGCCTGGCGGCGGACGGACCCGCGGGGACAGGAGTTCGAGGCGCTGGAGGCGGTGCTGCCGGATGGTTGGGGTGGGCGAAACAGCAGCTACGTGCGCTATCCTAAGAAGGACAACACGTCCGCTGTAAATCCTGCCGGGTCCTGCAGGAAGGCGAAGTGGCTGACATTGGGCTGGATCAGCAGCCCGGCGCCGGGAATGCGGGCGGCGATCAGATCGGTATGTGCACGCTTGATCGCCTCGTCGTGGTCGCCATCCGCCACCAGGACCGGGACGGCGATCCGCCCGAGCTGGGCCGCGGTCCAGTTCGGCTGCGTCGCCCACATCCGGCTGATCGCCTTGACGAAGGCGCCGTAGTCGCCCGGCGTGGGCGAGAGCCGCGCGTATTCCTGGCCGGCGCGCCCGATGTAGGCGGCAAAGGTCGGGTTCTTCTCGACATGGGGCATCACGCCGCCCGGGTCGGTGTTGGCGGCAAAGGCGAAGACCCGGCTGACGCGCCCCGGGTGGCGCAGCGCAAGGTCGAGGCCGAGGATCGCGCCGTCGCTCCAGCCGACTACCGCCGCCTTGCTGATTTGGAGGTGGTCGAGCAGCGCCACCACGTCGTCGGCCATCATGTCGTAGCCGTAGGGCCGCCCGTCGCGCGTGCTGCGGCCGTGGCCGCGGCTGTCCATCACGATGACCTGGTGGCGCCGGGCCAGCTCCGGCACTTGCAGGCCCCAGTAGTCCGCGTTGGCCAGCCCACCGTGCAGCATGACCACCGGCTCGCCGTCCCCGAACACCGCATGCCAGACCTTGATGCCGTTGACCGGGACAAGGCCGCTCCGGGCCGTTGCAGGCAACGCCGGCGTGGGCGGCAGCGTCAGCCAGCGCGGCGTGGGTATCGCACGGACAGGGCCAGCCTGGGCCAGCAAGGCGGCTGCAAGCAAGGGGCGGCGGGCGAGCATGGGCCCCTAGTTAAGGCGCCGTTCCCGGACCGATCGCGTCAGCGTCGCAGGCGGAAGGCAGGACGGCTGCCGCCGGCAGCGATCCCGCCGAATACGCCAGCAACTGGCTGCGTAGCTTGCGGTAGCCCTCGTCGGCCTCCTGTGCATGGCAGGTGGAGTTCATGCCCTCAAGCTGCACCGGCAAGCCGCCCCGATGCTCGATCATGCCCTCGATCGCCTGGCGGGACTTGGCCCCCTGCGCCCGGAGGCGGGCGCTGTAGCGGGTGCGGGCCGCAGGGGTGAAAGGGCAGGCGGCGAAGCGCTCCTGCAGGGCGCGGCGGTAAATCCGCCCGGCCAGGCCGTCGCCGCAGGCGTCGAAGGTGTAGTATGACTCGGCAAAGCTGTGCTCGAACGCATCCGTGCGGTCCAGCGGCGTTTCGGCTAGGACGGGCGTGCACAGGAGCAGCGCCAGCACGGCGGCGCGGATCAACGCTTGGCCTCCAGGAAGGCGGCAAGTGCTGTGATGTCGTCATCGCCCAGTTGGGACGCGGCCTCCGTCATCGCGGCGACGCCGGTGCTGGGCCGGGCATTGGAGCGGTAGTCGGCCAGCGCCTTCGCGAGATACTCCCGGTGCTGCCCGGCGATGGCAGGCGCCGCTTGCTTGCCGAGGAAGTTGTCGTTGTGGCAGGCCGCGCAGCGGTGCTCGGCCGCCAGCGCCTCCCCGGCCTGGCGAAGCGCCGGGTCGGCATCGGAGTCCTGCGGCTGCCCGCGCGGCAGCGAGGCGAAGTAGGCGCCGAGGTTGCGCAC
>DASWOJ010000264.1:0-1712 GCA_036398775.1 Acetobacteraceae bacterium | reverse complement strand
TCGCCAGCGGCCTTGACGCCCGTCCGGCCATCGAGCGGTTCTTCATGCACGACGGCGTGCCGGCGGTGGACGCGGTGGTCAGCCTGACCGGGTTCAGCCTGGTCGGCGGCCCCGCCTACAACGACAGCCGCGCCGCCGAGGACATTCTGGCCCGGCTGGACGTGCCCTACGTCACCGCGCACCCCGTCGAGTTCCAGACCCTGGACCAGTGGCAGTCCGACCCGCGCGGCCTGCTGCCGGTCGAGGCCACGATGATGGTCGCCCTGCCGGAGCTGGACGGCGGCATGGCGCCGATGACCTTCGGCGGGCGCTGCGGACGCGCCGAGACCGCCACTCCCTGCGCCGGCTGCGACGGCAAGACGTGCGCGCGGAACATGGTCCCGCACCCCGAGCGCGCCGCGATGCTGGCCCACCGAGTGGCCCGGCTGGTGGCGCTGCGGCGCACGGCGCGGGCCAACCGCAAGGTGGCGGCGGTGCTGTTCAACTTCCCGCCCAATGCCGGGGCGACGGGGACGGCGGCCTATCTCGCCGTGTTCCAGTCCCTGCACAACACCCTGACGGCGCTGCGGGATGCTGGCTACACCGTGGAGGTGCCGGACACGGCGGAGGCATTGCGGCAGCAGGTCGTGGGCGGCAACGCCGCGCGGCACGGCACCGACGCCAACGTCGCCGCCCGGGTCACGGTGGACGCCCACGTGCGCGGCCAGCCCTGGCTGCGGGAGATCGAGACCGCTTGGGGACCGGCGCCCGGCCGGGCGCAGGCGGACGGGTCCGGCATCTTCATCCTGGGCCATCACTTCGGCAACGTCTTCGTCGGATTGCAGCCGGCCTTCGGCTACGAGGGCGACCCGATGCGGCTGCTGTTCGAGCGCGGCTTCGCCCCGACCCACGCCTTCGCGGCATTCTACCGCTACATCGCCGAGGAGTTCGGCGCCCACGCCGTGCTGCACTTCGGGACCCACGGCGCCCTGGAGTTCATGCCCGGCAAGCAGGCCGGCATGTCCGCCGAGTGCTGGCCGGACCGGCTGATCGGCCATCTGCCGAACTTCAACCTGTATGCGTCCAACAACCCCAGCGAGGGCATGATCGCCAAGCGCCGGGCAAACGCGGTGCTGATCAGCTACCTGACGCCGCCGGTGGCGCACGCCGGGCTGTATCGCGGGCTGCTGGACCTGAAGGCGTCGCTGGATCGCTGGCGCTCGATGGAGCCGGACGCCGATGCCGTGCAGCGCAACGACCTGGCCGCCCTGGTGCAGGCGCAGGCCGCGGCCGTTGACCTGGCGGCGGCGGACCCGGCCTGGACGGACCCCGTGCCGGAGATAGACCGGCTGGGCGCGGCGCTGCTGGAACTGGAATACACCCTGATCCCGCACGGCCTGCACGTGATCGGCGTGCCGCCCAATGCCGACGAGCGCGCCGAGATGCTGGACGCCGCCCGGGTGACGGAGCCTGTCGAGCGTGCCCGGCTGGAGGCGCTTCTCGCAGCCGACCACGAATTGCCGGCGATCGTGCATGCGCTGGATGGCGGCTACACCCGTCCGGCGCCGGGCGGCGACCTGCTGCGGACGACGGAGGTGCTGCCGACCGGGCGCAATCTGCACGGCTTCGACCCCTTCCGCCTGCCCAGCGCCTTCGCCGTGCAGGACGGCGCCCGCCAGGCCGACCGGCTGCTGGCCCGGCACGCCCAGGACGGCAAGGGCCTGCCGGAAACC
>DASWOJ010000263.1:0-9963 GCA_036398775.1 Acetobacteraceae bacterium | reverse complement strand
TTGTTCGGCTGCTGGTTCGGGCGCTGGATGATCGTGCCGACCACGCTGTCCCCGTCACGTTGCACGGTCGTGGTCGGCCGGAAGGTCACGCCCTGGAATTGCCCGAGCTTGCCGCCGATGTTGTTCATCAGCACCGTGTGGAACAGCCGCACGAACTCCTGCTGCTGCTGCGGGTTCGCGCGGCGCCAGTAAAGGCCGAGGCAGAACTGGGCGATCGTGTCCACGTCCACAGCCTGCTCGATCAACGGCTCCAGGCGGCGCTTCTTCTCCTCGTAGCTGCCGGAGCCGTTGACGATGGCAGCGAGCTGGTTGCCCAGGCTCATGACGAAGCCAGTTGCATCCTGCGCCCAGGCCTGCGGTGCGGCGACCAGGGTGGCGACGGCGGCGGCGCCAAACAGGAAGGTGTTGCGGCGTGTCAGCATAAGGTCAGGTGTCCTCAACGGTTGAACCAGGCCGGGACGGTGGCCCGGCGGTCGTTCCGGGTGGCCTCTATCGTGGATTGCCGGTTCTGACGATATACGCTGCGGAAGGTTGCATAAGGGTCAAGAGCATTGCGTTTCACGTCGTCAACCGTCTCGATCAGCCGTTCCCGCGCATCCACGGCGCCAACGCCGTAACGCGCACCGCCTACGGCCTCGCTGCCGCCGAAGCTTGCCCAGGTCAGCGGGTCAACCAACACGTCGCCGGCATAGCCCGACAAGTCCCGTGCACCGCTGGGTCCGATGACCGGTACGAACAGGTATGGCCCATCCCCGACGCCCCACAGCGCGAGCGTCACGCCCATGTCGGTGCCGTGCGCTGGATATCCCCAGTCCGTCGCCACGTCGAACAGGCCGGCGGCCCCGGCCGTGGAGTTGATGAGGAACCGCATCATGGTATCCCCAGCCCGGCGCGGCTTGGTTTGCAGCACGTCGTTCACGAACAGCACGGGGCTGCTGACATTGGCAAGAACATTGTGGACGGACCGCCGCACCCCGCCTGGCACGACCCGGCGGTAGCCGACCGCAACGGGCCGGAAGATATAGGTGTCCAGCCCGTCGTTGACCCGGTACAGGAACCGGTTGGTTCCCTCGAGCGGATCATTCACCTGGTCAGCCTGGGCCAACGCGTCATCGCCGGTTGATGCGGGGCGGCTGGAGCAGGCGGATATTCCCAGGGCTGCCGCAAGCAGGAGGGTATAGGCCAAAGGCCGGATAGCGTGTCGCAGCATTCTTTATCCCTAGGGGCCGTCGTGTGGCCCGGTTGCAGCGGCTTAGCAGAACCGTAACGGTCCGGTTTTCAGCCTAACACCACCGTATGGGTGGCGTTGCGGTATTGCGGTTGTATATTAGACGATGCCGCAGACCTGTTGCACGATCACAACCCGGATAGCACGCCCATGAACGAGATGAGCCGCCCCCAGGCCGACCCGTCGCCCGACGCCGCTCCCACACTGGAGCGTTGGCTGACCGGCCCGCGCTTCGACGCCCTGCCGGCCCGTGCGCCCGCCCTGCCGGCGCCGGCGCTGTCATTCGAGTTCTTCCCGCCAAAGAACGATGCGCTGGAAGCCCACCTTTGGACCTGCGTGCGCCGGCTGGAGCCGTTGGCGCCGCGCTTCGTCTCGGTGACCTACGGCGCTGGCGGCACGACCCAGGCGCGGACGCATGCCACGGTCACGCGGCTGGCGGCGGAAACCAACCTGCACCCGGCGGCGCACCTGACCTGCGTCGGCGCGTCGCGCGGCGAGGTGGACGATGTGGCCCGGCAATACTGGGATGCGGGCGTCCGGCACATCGTGGCGCTGCGCGGCGACGCTCCGCCGGGCCAGGAGTATCAGCCGCACCCGGATGGGTATGCCTATGCAAGCGATCTGGTGGCCGGGCTGAAGCGGGTGGCGGACTTCGAGATCTCGGTGGCGGCTTATCCCGAGGTGCATCCAACGGCGGTCAGCGCGGACCATGACCTCGACAACCTGAAGCGCAAGCTGGACGCCGGGGCGACACGGGCGATCACCCAGTACTTCTTTGATGGGACGGTGTTCCTGCGCTTCTTGGACCGGGCGCTGGCGGCGGGGATCACGGCGCCGGTCGTGCCGGGCATTATGCCGGTGTCCAACTACACCCAGGCCGCCAAGTTCAGCGCCATGTGCGGGGCGAGCGTGCCGGACTGGCTGGGCACGATGTTCGAGGGCACTGAGGACGACCCCGAGACCCGGCGCATGATCGCCGCGATCCTGGCGGCGGAGCAGGTCCGGCTGCTGCAGGCGAACGGGGTGGACGAGTTCCACTTCTACACCCTGAACCGCCCGGACCTGACCTTCGCCATAGCGCACCTGTTGGGCGTGCGAGTGAAGAAGCCGGCGGCGGTTGCGGCCTGACCTGCCGCCAAAGCGGATAGGCTGGCTCAGTGAAGCCAGCCCCCCCTGCTGCTGTTTTCTCAGTAGCGGGCCAGCGCCTAGCGATGGAGCCGGGTCCAGGTGAGGCAGCGGGCCGCCCACTCAGACATGGCCGCATCCCCTGGGCGCCGGCCCCGCGCGGCTACGACGGCCTGCCGCGTCAGCATCGCGTCAAGAACAGCGGCGTGATCGCAGGCGTCCTAGGCTGCCAGGAAGGCCGCCGACTCCCTGCGCTGCTCGGGCACGCCGGTGCCGGGCGTACTGAGGTCGAGCCAGAGCCACGCCGCGTAGCCCTGATCAACGGCGCGTGATCCCGATGCAGCCGCGTCGAAGCCGATGAGGGCGACGGGGAGGCCGGCCCTGAAAACGAAATTGGAATATGGCAAGTCAATGTGACACACGACCTCGACGCCGGCCGCGCGGGCGGCGGGCGTGGCGACCAGCTCGGCGCCCAAGTCGTGGAAGCGCCGGATCAGCCAGGCCGCGCTGCGCAGGGTCTCATCGTCATGCGCCTGCAGGCCGGCCGGTACTATACCCTCCAAGCAGGTGAACACGTCACGTCCCTGCTCATCGGTCTCCAAAGGCTTTGGCGCTCCCTCGAAGCCCCTGGCCGCAAGGTGCCGCAACAGGCAACGGATGAACTCGGAGTTCGGCGTGGAAGGGCGGCGCACCGTGTCGCCGGACCGCACAACGCCGGGCGTGGTGCGGCCTCCAAGCAGCGGCACCTCGTTGCAGGGGGCGTCATCCCCGTATCGCGGGCACCAGCCGTCGGTAGATCGGACGCAGCAGGAACGGGCTGAGGAACAGCGGGAACTGGCAAATGCCGAAGAACAGCGCGACCCTCGGGTCGGCCGCCGCCGGCAGCACGGCAAGATACAGCGCCATGTTGCGGTTGCCGCTCATAAGCCCTGCCGTCGCCGCCACCCCCGCGCCGAACCCGGCGAAGGTGCCGGCCGTCAAGAGGTTCAGCCCATAATCCACAGCGAAGGCAGCAACCATCGCCTGCACCACCCAGCCCGGGTCTGTCGCCATCCGCGCGCCCAACCCGTCCATGACGGCAAAGCCGTAGAACACCACCAGCCACACCAGCAGCCCATCCACGGCATCCGCCCAGCGCAGCAGCCTTGCCGGGCCGAGCAGCCGCCGCAGCAGCAGGGACAGCAGCATCGGCAGCCCCACGATCAGCCCGAGCCGCACCATGAAGGCGCCGGTTCCGATGGAAAGGTCCATCCCCAGCAGCAGCAACGCCATCGGCGGCGCGGTCAGCGGCATGAGGAAGGTAGTGGCAAGCGTCACGGCCAGGCTTAATTCCGGGTCCAATCCGACCATGCGGGCAAAGGCCGGGGAGGACGTGGCGGCGCAGCCGGTGGCGAAGATCACCAGCCCGGCCGTGATGCCGGGGTCCAGCCGCATCGGCGCGACGAACGCCCAGGTCAGCATCGGGCAGGCCAGCAGCAGGAAGGCGATGATGGCGCCCACCCGCACCGGCCGCCGCAGGTGCGCGAGGGTCCCGGCCGGGTCCACCCGCAGCAGCACCAGGGTCATCATCGTGAGTACGGTGGGAGTGATGACGCCCTTGAACGTCGCCGCCAGCGCTGGCGACGCCACGCCGCCGAAGATGCCGACCGCCAGCAGCACCGACCCCCGCCGGGCCGATAGGGCCAACAGGCGGACGGGGAGGGAGGTGGGCGTGCTTGGGCTGCAGGGAAGGCGCCCGTTTCGGCTGGACGAAAGCTGTCCAGCCGAAACGGGCGTAGGTTGTCCATTCAAGCCGGACGAAGGCCGTCCATCTGGGCTGGACGAAAGCCGTTCAGCCGGGCTGGACGAAAGGCGTCCAGCTGGGTTGGCCGCGTTCGGCACCTGTTCTATAGGCCGGGAGATGCCGCGCATGTCTGCCTCATGACTGATTACCTCGCACGCTTGAACCCCGAGCAGCGCGATGCCGTGGAGGCCGTGGACGGTCCCGTGCTGGTGCTGGCCGGCGCCGGGACCGGTAAGACCCGCGTGCTGACGACGCGCTTCGCCCATATCCTGCTGCAAGGCAAGGCGGCGCCGGGGCAGGTGCTGGCGGTGACGTTCACCAACAAGGCCGCCAAGGAGATGCGGGAGCGGGTGGGCCACCTGTTGAACCGCCCGGCGGAAGGGCTGTGGCTGGGCACCTTCCATGCCCTGTGCGCCCGGATGCTGCGGCGCCATGCGGACTTGGTGGGGCTGACGAGCGGGTTCACCATCCTGGACACCGACGACCAGCTCCGCTTGCTGAAGCAGGTGATGGAGGCGGCGCACATAGACACCAAGCGCTGGGCGCCCCAGGCGCTGATGGGCATGGTCCAACGCTGGAAGGACCGCGGCCTGACGCCGGACCGGGTGACGGCGGCGGAGGAGGGGGACTTCGCCGGCGGCCAGTCGCGCAACCTGTATGCGGCGTATCAGTCCCGCTTGAAGCAGCTCAACACCGCGGACTTCGGCGACCTGCTGCTGCACATGACGGAGGTGCTGCGGACCCACCCGGATATCCTGGCCGACTACCACCGGCGGTTCCGCTACATCCTGGTGGACGAGTATCAGGACACCAACCTGGTGCAGTATCTGTGGCTGCGGCTGCTGGCGCAGGGACATAGAAATATTTGCTGCGTCGGGGACGACGACCAGTCGATATATTCGTGGCGTGGCGCCGAAGTGGAGAACATCCTCCGCTTCGAGAAGGATTTCCCCGGCGCCAAGATCGTCAAGCTGGAGCGCAACTACCGGTCCACGGCGCCGATCCTGGCCGCCGCTGCCGGGCTGATCGCCAACAACGAGGGGCGGCTCGGCAAGACCCTACGGTCCGGCCGCAACGACGCGCAGGGCGAGCAGGTGCAGGTCGTCAGCCTGTGGGATTCGGACGAGGAGGCCCGCATGGTCGGCGACCGGATCGAGGCGCTGCGGCGGGATGGGCACAAGCTGGGGGAGATCGCAATCCTGGTCCGCACCTCGGCCCAGACCCGCGCCTTCGAAGAGCGGATGATCACCCTCGGCATCCCGTATCGGGTGATCGGCGGCCTGCGCTTCTATGAGCGGGCGGAGATACGCGACGCCATCGCCTACATGCGCGTCCTGCACCAGCCCGCCGACGACCTGGCGTTCGAGCGCGTCGTGAACGTGCCCCGGCGCGGCGTGGGAGAGGTGGCGCTACGCTCCATGCACGTCGCGGCGCGGGAGCAGGGCGTCCCGCTGGCGCTGGCGGCGGAGCGGCTGGCGGTGTCCGGCGCGCTCAAGGGCCGGGTCGGGGGGGCATTGCGAGAAATGTTCCAGTCCCTTGCGCGCTGGCGGGAGGCGCTGCCGCGGGACGGGCACGTGCTGGTCGCGGCGACGGTGCTGGACGAGAGCGGCTATACCGACATGTGGAAGGCCGACAAGTCGCCGGACGCGCCGGGCCGGCTGGAGAACCTGAAGGAGCTGGTGCGGGCGCTGGCCGACTTCGACAGCTTGGCCGGGTTCCTGGACCATGTCTCGCTGGTGATGGAGAACGAGCAGAACGCCGACGGCGACCGCGCCAGCATGATGACGCTGCATGGGGCGAAGGGGCTGGAGTTCGACACCGTGTTCCTGCCGGGCTGGGAGGAGGGGCTGTTCCCCAGCCAGCGCACCTTGGACGAGGGCGGGCAGAAGGGGCTGGAGGAGGAGCGGCGCCTGGCCTATGTCGGCCTGACCCGGGCGCGCAAGCTCGCGGTCGTCAGCCACGCCGCCAACCGCCGCCTGTATGCCAACTGGCAGAGCAGCATCCCCAGCCGCTTCGTGGACGAGCTGCCGGAGGAGAACGTCGAGCGAGCGGGGTCCGTGGCCATGCAGCGGGAAGCCCGGCTGATGGCGGCGCCGAGCGTGTTCCTCAACGGGCCGCTTGCCGCCCGGCGGCCGCAAGCCGTCGCGGCGTGGGAGCAGCCGGCGCGTCCGGCGCGGGAGGAGCTGTTCGAGGTCGGCGCCCGGGTGTTCCACCAGAAGTTCGGCTATGGCGTCGTGCAGGCGGTGGACGACCACAAGTTGACCATCGAGTTCGAGCATGCCGGGCAGAAGCACCTGATGGACAGCTACGTCGAGAAGGCGCCGGAGGCTTGAAGGGCCGGATGATGCCGCGATCAGGCGCTTGCAGGAGCAAAACCGCCCTCTGCTCCCTCTCCCTCCGAGAGAGGGCCGGGGTGAGGGAAGCAGCACGCGCTGCCCTTGCCATGAAGGGTCCTGTGCAGGGTAGGGCGGTGCTTGCCGTTTCCCTCACCCCAACCCTCTCCCGGAGGGAGAGGGAGAAGACACTGGTCCGGTTTGGTGGGACGCGCTCTGTTGTCACGAGGCCACGGGCATGAAGCGCCGGGCAGGGCCGCTGGAAACGCTGTCGGTCGAGGTGCCGGAACCGGCGCTGGAGGCGTATGAGTCCGCGCTGGGCACCGTATGCGAGACGATCGGGTTCTTCCTGGCCGACGAGGACGCCCGCATCTGGCGGATCGAGGGCGTGCGCGACGTGGGCGCTGGCGACGACGCCCTGCAGGGCGCGCTGGCGCTGGCGGCGATGCTGACCGGCGTCACGGCGCCGCTGGGCCGTGCACCGACCGAGGCGGATGGCTGGCTGGCGCGGACCTACGCGGCGTTCCCGGAGCAGGCGATCGGCCGCCGCTTCGCCGTGCGCGGCACGCATGAGGACGGCGGGCGGACGCCGGGCCGGCTGGTGCTGACCTTGGACGCCGGGCTGGCGTTCGGCTCCGGCGAGCATGGTTCCACCCGCGGCTGCCTGCGTGCGCTGGAGATCGTGGCCCGGCGGCATCCGCGCCGCATCCTGGACCTGGGGACCGGTTCGGGCATCCTGGCGATGGCGGCGGCGAAGCTGCTGCACCGTTCGGTGCTGGCAACGGACATCGAGCCGTGGTCGGTCCGCGTCGCCAAGCAGAATGCGGCGATGAACGGCGTCGGCCGGCTGGTGCGCCCGGTGCTGGCGGATGGCTGGCAGGCCCGGACGGTGCAGGCGGGGCGCCCGTATGACCTGGTGCTGGCCAACATCCTGGCGCGGCCGCTGTGCCGGATGGCGCGGGACCTGGCAGCGGCCCTGGCGCCCGGTGGGACGGCGATCCTGGCGGGGTTGCTGGACAGCCAGGCGCGGCTGGTGGCCGCGGCGCACCGGCGGCAGGGGCTGCGGCTCGAACGCGCGATACGGGAAGGCGCGTGGACGACGCTGGTGGTCCGCAAGGGATTTTCTGCTCCCTCTCCCTCCGGGAGAGGGCTGGGGTGAGGGGGCCTTCAAGCCCGGTCGTTACCGAACAGGGCCGCGTGCTGGCGGAACGTCCGCACGCCGCTCCGCAGCCAAGACCCCGTCACCCCGACCCTCTCCCGGAGGAGAAGGGAGCAGCGGCGGTCTCCCACCCTTGACCCACGGCCGTCGCACCGGCATAACCCGCGCCATGACCGCCGGGGCGCCCGCCCAAGGCGGCGCTTTGCATCAGGAACACACCATGTCCCGTCGCTGCCAGTTCACCGGCAAGGGCGTCCAGTCTGGCAACAACGTCAGCCACGCCAACAACAAGAGCCGCCGCCGCTTCCTGCCCAATATGCAGCAGACATCGCTGCTGTCCGACATCCTGGGCACCACCATTCAGGTGCGCCTGACCACCCACGCCATCCGCACCATCGAGCACAATGGCGGGCTGGACTCGTTCCTGCTCGGCACGCCGAACCGGAACCTGCCGGAGGAGGCGCAAGTGCTGAAGCGCCGCATCCTTCGCTGCCAGACCAAGCGTGCCGCGGCGCAGCCAGCCGCTTAGCGCGGCGCAGCCCGGCGCAAAGGCCCGCTCCGGCGGGCCTTTTTCTTTGCGAGTCTCCCAAGGATTGAAACGGCTCGCCCGGCGAAGGCGGCTGATGGCTGCGGCTGCACCGTCGCTGACAGTGCGCCTGCCGGATGGCCGGGTGATCGCGGTCGAGGAGTATGGAGACCCTGCCGGACCGCCGGTGCTGTACTTCCACGGCTGGCCGGCATCGCGGTTGGAGGCCGGGCTGATCCCGGACCTGCCGGTGCGCCTGCTGGCCCTGGACCGCCCGGGATACGGACGCAGCACGCCCCATCCCGGACGCACGCTGCTGGACTGGCCAGCAGACGTGGCGGCAGTTGCGGACCGCCTGGGCCTTGCCAAGTTCCACGTCGTAGGCCTGTCCGGCGGCGGCCCTTATGCCGCGGCCTGCGCCGTGGCGCTGCCGGAGCGGGTGCTGGGTGTGGCAATGGTCTGCCCGGTGCCGCCGCCGCACGGCATTCACCCGCGCGCGCCTGGCATCGGCCACCTGTTCATGGTGGGCCGCCATCCCGTGCTGGCCCATCGCCTGTTCAGCATGCTGCGCCCGCTGCTGCAGCGCCGCATCATTACATCCCGCACCCTGGTCGGCGACAACCTGCCGGCGTCGGACCGCGCCTGCATGACGCCGGAACTCCTGGCCGGCCTCAGCCAAGCGTGGCGGGAGGGCATCGGACGCGGCATCCAGGGTGCAGTGTCGGACGCCGGCATCTACGCCAGCGACTGGGGCGTGCCATTCGGCGAAATACGCGTGCCGGTGACGGTCTGGTGTGGCGCCGAAGACTCGTTGATCCCTCTGCATGGCATGGCGCCGCTGGAGGCGATCCCCGGCATGACGCTGCGGGTCGTGCCGGGGGAGGGGCACTATTCCCTTGGCATCCGCCATGGCAGCGAAATCCTGCGCAGCCTGACCGGCGTCTAACCGCACAGAACTTCGCGCCTTGCGGGATACGTGCATATGCTCCTATCCTCCCGCCAGCACCCGGAGCACGCCGCCATGACCCGCCGCATCCATCCTGCCTGGATCGTCGCCGCCTGCACCTTCCTGGTGCTGCTGGTCGCCGCCGGCATACGTTCGGTGCCGAGCGTGCTGATGGTGCCACTGGAGGCCGAGTTCCACTGGTCCCGCGCCACCATCAGCTTCGCGGTCGCGGTCAACATCCTGCTGTATGGCCTGGCCGGTCCGTTCGCCGCGGCGGTCATCGAGCGGTTCGGGCTGCGCCGCACCATCGTCGCTGCATTGGCGATGATCTCCGCCGGTGTGGCGCTGACGCCTTTCATGACCGCGCCGTGGCAGTTGGTGCTGCTGTGGGGCGTGGTGGTCGGCAGCGGCAGCGGCGTGACGGCACTGGTGCTGGCCTCCATCATCGCCGGCCGCTGGTTCAGCGCCAAACGCGGTCTGGTGGTCGGCCTGCTGACCGCCAGCACGGCGACGGGGCAGCTCGTGTTCCTGCCGCTGCTGGCCTACCTGAACGAGACCATCGGCTGGCGCGCAGTCAGCGTCACCATTGCGGCCGTGGCGTGTTGCCTGATCGTGCCGGTGCTGGCCTTCATGCGGGACCGCCCGTCCGACCTGGGCATCCCGCCCTATGGCGGCACCGTCGTCGTGCCCTATGTGCGCCCGGTCGTGAACCCGGCGGTGCGGGCCATCAACGCGCTCGGCGCCGGCTTGCGGTCACGCGATTTCTGGCTGTTGGGCGGCAGCTTCTTCGTCTGCGGCGCCAGCACCAACGGGCTGATCGGCACGCATCTGATCCCGGCCTGCGTGGATGCCGGGTTCGCGCT
>DASWOJ010000262.1:0-4173 GCA_036398775.1 Acetobacteraceae bacterium | reverse complement strand
GGGCACGGTCTACGACTTCGGCGACAAGTCGGCGCTGGACGTGCCGGAGGCCGAGCGCGAGCGGGAATACATGTCGCGCTGGCAGCGCGGCGGCATCAACTTCATGGCCGCCTACAACGACATCTCGGTCAACGCGGCGTCGAACGAGACGGCAGCCGCCTTCGTCCGCGCCCGCATCCACGAGTTGGTGCACGACCCGGAGACCGCCGAAGCGCTGACCCCGCGCGACTACCCCATCGGCACCAAGCGCATCTGCGTGGACAGCGGCTACTTCGAGACGTTCAACCGTCCGAACGTTACCCTGGTGGACCTGCGCCGCTCGCCGCTGGCGGCGATCACCCCGGCGGGCGTGCGGACGACCAACGCCGAATACGAACTGGACAGCATCGTGTTCGCCACCGGCTTCGACGCCATCACCGGCGCGCTGGCGCGCATCGCCATCACCGGGCGAGGCGGCGCGGCGCTGGCGGACAAGTGGGCGGCAGGCCCGCGCACCTACCTGGGCCTGATGACGGCGGGATGCCCCAACCTGTTCCTCATCACCGGACCCGGCAGCCCTTCGGTGCTGAGCAACATGATCTTCTCCATCGAGCAGCATGTGGAGTGGATCGCCGACTGCCTTGCCGCCCTGCGCCGCCAGGGTGCGGAGGCGATTGAGGCGGAGCTGGACGCAGAGGACGCCTGGGTCGCCCACGTCAACGAGGTGGCGCACCGGACGCTTTATCCTCGTGCGGCGTCCTGGTACATGGGCGCCAACGTCCAGGGCAAGCCGCGGGTGTTCATGCCCTATATCGGCGGCGTGGACGCCTACCGGCGCCGGTGCGAGGAGGTCGCTGCAGCGGGCTACGAAGGGTTCCGGGTCGCCATGCCCGCCGCCCGCCAGCTTGCCGCGGCGGGGGAGTAGCGCGATGCACGCCTGGGCCGTGGTCGAGAACGGGGCGCCGCTGCAACGCATCGAGCGCCCCACGCCGGAGCCAACCGGCACGGAGGTGCTGATCGAGGTGACGCACTGCGGCGTCTGCCACTCCGACCTGCACTTCTGGGAAGGCTTCTACGAGCTGGGCGGCGGCAAGCGCATGATGCTCGCGGACCGCGGCGTGACCCTGCCCCGCGCCATCGGCCACGAGATCCTGGGCCGGGTTGCGAAGATGGGGCCGGATGCGGAGGGCGTCGCGGTCGGCGACCGGCGCATCGTGTATCCCTGGATCGGCTGCGGCACCTGCCGGCGGTGCCGGGCCGGGGAGGACAACCTGTGTGCCAACCTGCGCAGCCTGGGCGTGATGCAGGATGGCGGCTTTGGCTCGCACGTCTTGGTGCCGCACCCGCGCTACCTGGTGAACCCCGGCGACGTGGACCCGGTCGTCGCCGCGACCTTCGGCTGCTCGGGCATCACCGTACTGAGCGCCATACGCAAGGTCATGCCGCTGGAGCCTGGGGACCCCGTGGTGCTGGTGGGCGCCGGCGGCCTTGGGCTTGCCGCCATCGGGATGCTGCGGGCGCTGGGGCACGAGGCCATCATCAGCGTGGACCTGAGCGCCGAGAAACGCCAGGCCGCCCTGGACGCCGGGGCGACGGCGGTGGTGGACGGCGCCCGCCCGGACGTGGCCGCCGCGGTGATGGAGGCCGCGGGCGGGCCGGTGCTGGCGGCGATTGATTTCGTCAACGGCTCGGGTACTGCGCGCTTCGTGCTGGACGCGCTGGCGAAGGGCGGCAAGATGGTGCAGGTCGGCATCTTCGGCGGCGAGATCACGCTGCCCCTGATCGGCTTCATCTTCCGCGCCCATGCGATCATGGGCAGCCTGACCGGGACGGTCGGCGACCTGCACGAGGTTGCCCGGCTGGCGCGCGACGGCAAGCTGGCGCCATTGCCGGTGACGACGGTGCCCAGGGACGAGGCCAATTCGGCGCTGATGCGCCTGCGCGACGGCAAGGTCACGGGCCGGCTGGTGCTGACGGCGGAGGCTGTGTCGCCCTAGATCGGCTTGCGCCCAGGCTGGGCGCAAGCCGATCCGGCTTTTTGTTTGCGGGCAGAAGATGCAGTCGGGTCCGGCCGCCGTGCATCTGCACCCAACTGCGATCGGGGCTGGCAGTGCGGTCTAGGCCTGGATGGTAAGGTTGCGTATGGTATGCAATCTGGCTGCCGCATTTGGACGATGTGCCGGCAGGTCCCTGCCGCATATCCGGTGCGTTGAAGGTGTGTCGCACATATGTCGCTTCCCGAGCCGCCCCAGCCGAAGCTGCCCCAGGATGTCCGCATCGGCTTCCTGGTGCATGACGTATCACGGATGCGCCGGACGCTGTTCGATCAGGCGATGAAGCCGCTGGGCATCACCCGGTCGCAGTGGTGGGTGTTGAGCCAGTTGTCGCGCCACGCCCGCACCGGGATGCTGCAAACCGACCTGGCGCGCGACCTGGATGTTGGCAAGGTGACGGTTGGCGGGCTGATAGACCGGCTGGAGGCCGCTGGCTACGTCGTGCGGCAGCCGGATGCGGTGGACCGCCGGGCCAAGCGTATCGTCATCACCGAGGCAGGCCGGGCCGTGCTGAAGCAGATGGTCGCGGTGGGCCAGAGCTTGAACCGGGTTATCCTGGCTGGCCTGTCGCAGGATGAGATCGAGGCCACGGAGCGGGCGCTGTCGGTGATGAAGGACAACATCCGCCAGGCCACGGCGGACCGCGACGACGCCGACCTGTCCGTGGGCGTGTTCGATCCTGCCGACGAAACCCAGGAAACGCCGCCGCTGCGGAAGGCCGCTGCCGGCTAGAGTCGCAAGACGCTGGTGCTGACGGCCGTGTTGATCCTCCACGGTTGTCTTGGACGGGTTTACGGTGCGTTTCCCGTTCTGCCTGGTCGGGCGTGCGGTGGTCTAGGGCCGAGCGTGGGCACTGGCGGCTGCGGCATCCTCGACGGACGAGCATGGGTCGCGCTCGGCTCAACTGCTGACCGATGCAGCAACGCCGCAATGTGCAGGCCCCTTGCGCAGGCCGGCGTGCTCGGGAAGCTTGGCGTGGCGGGCCAGCCGCGTTAAGAACTGCGGTCTGCCGCGCCCGCCCGCAGGCGCGGGACTTTTATAGGCCCGTGATGTCCCGATTTCCCAAGACCACCGTCATCATGCTCGCCACGCTGGGTCTCGCCGCCTGCGGAGACTCTGCGCGCCCTCGCGCGGTTGCGCAAAACGAGTATAATGATTACCGCACCCAGGGCGGGACGCAGGGCAAGCTGTTCGGCGACCAAGGGTTGGCGCTCGGCGTCGGCAAGGGCGCAGGCGGCGCCAAGCCGGAGGAGGGCGCCGGTCTAGGGGTGAATGCCTACCTATGGCGCGCAACGCTGGACACCTTGTCGTTCATGCCGCTAGCCTCGGCCGACCCGTTCGGCGGCGTCATCATCACCGACTGGTATCAGCCGCCGGCTGGCTCCGGGGAGCGGTTCAAGGCGACGGCCTACATACTGGGCCGGCAACTGCGGGCGGACGGGGTGAAGGTGTCGGTGTTCCGGCAGGTCGCCCGCGGCGGCACCTGGGTGGACGCGCCAGTCAGCCCGGTGACGACCAGCGAGATCGAAAACAAGGTGCTGGCCCGGGCGCGCGAACTGCGGAGCCAAGTCGCGACGAACTAGCGGAAAAGCCGCACCTCTCCCTTTCCCTACGGGGGAGGGTCGGGGTGAGGGGGTGTTCCAACGCCACCCTCGCCGATTCAGGATTGCGTGCCGTCCGCGCTGGCAGCGCCCCGCTCCGCAGCCAAGACCCCCTCACCCCGGCCCTCTCCCGTAGGGAGAGGGAGCAGGAAGGATGCCCGTTGCCCGCGGGTTGCCGTTGCGGGATATAAGGGCATGGACGCTCCTGCCCCCACGACCGAACCTGCCATCTACAATTTCGCCCGCGACGAGCCACGCTGGCAGCGCGCCTGGGACGCCGCCGGGTGCTTCCGGGCCGAGGACGTGCCCGCCGACGGCAAGGCCAAGTACTACGTGCTGGAGATGTTCCCGTATCCCAGCGGCAAAATACACATGGGGCACGTTCGCAACTACACGCTGGGCGACGTGGTGGCGCGCTACAAGCGGGCGCGCGGGTTCTCGGTCATGCACCCGATGGGCTGGGACGCCTTCGGCCTGCCGGCGGAGAACGCGGCCCGGGACCGCGGCGTGCATCCGGCCGAATGGACCTACGCCAACAT
>DASWOJ010000261.1:0-1703 GCA_036398775.1 Acetobacteraceae bacterium | reverse complement strand
CTTGGCGAAGGCAGGGCGGACGTTGCGGGCGCCATGCAGCTCCGTGTGCAGCCAAGAGGAGCGGAACCTGGCCTCGTAGGAGTCGGGCTCGGCCGGCCGGCCGTTGGCCAGCGCATCGGCCACGGCCTCGGCCGCGAGCATCCCCGACTTCATCGCGGCGTGGGTGCCCTTGATCTTCGGCACGTTCAGGAAGCCGGCGGTGTCGCCGATCAGCGCGCCGCCGGGGAAGGTCAGCTTGGGTATGCTTTGGAAGCCGCCCTCGCTCAGCGCCCGGGCGCCGTAGCTGATGCGGCGGCCGCCCTCGAAGTGCTTGCGTATGGCGGGATGGGTCTTGAAGCGCTGCATCTCGTCGAAGGGCGACAGCCAGGGGTTGCTGTAATCGAGGCCGACGACGAAGCCGTACGACACCAGGTTCTCGCCAAAGTGATACAGCCAGGACCCGCCATAGGTGCGGCTGTCCAACGGCCAGCCGACGGCGTGCTCGACCAGGCCGGGCCGGTGGTTCTCTGCGGGTATCTCCCAGAGTTCCTTGATGCCGATGGCGTAGGTCTGCGGGTCGCGGCCGGCGCGCAGGTCGAAGCGGTCGGCGACCTGCTTGGTGAGCGATCCGCGGCAGCCCTCGGCAAACAGGGTGTAGGGCGCGCGCAGCTCCATGCCGGGCTGGTAGTTGGGACCTTGCCCGCCGGACTTCTCGATGCCCATGTCGCCGGTGGCGACGCCGACGACCCGGCCGTCCTCGATCAGCACCTCGGCGGCGGCGAAGCCCGGGTAGATCTCGACGCCCAGTGCTTCCGCCTGCTGGCCAAGCCAGCGGCAGACTTCGCCCAGGCTCACGATGTAGTTGCCGTCGTTGTGCATCTGCGGCGGGGTCGGCAGCTTGAAGGCGCGGGTCGCCGTCAGGAACAGGAAGCGGTCGTCAGTGGCCTTGGTGATCAGCGGCGCGCCACGCTCCCGCCAGTCCGGCAGCAGCTCGGCGAGCGCCCGCGGCTCGATCACGGCGCCGGACAGGATATGGGCGCCGACCTCGCCGCCCTTTTCAACCACGCATACCCCGGCGTCCGGCGCCAGTTGCTTCAGGCGTATTGCGGCGGCGAGGCCGGCCGGGCCGGCACCTACCACCACTACATCGAACTCCATTGCTTCACGCGGGGCAGCGTCCTCGGTCATCCAATCCTCCGTCCCCACTGCTTCCGCTGAAGCCGTGGGGTTGTTGTTGCTCGGCATCGCTGCCTGCGGCCGACGCCGCCTAGCCGAGGAGATGGGGTCGCCCGCGGGTTGTGCAAAACCTGGGACCGCCACATTTTCGGAACTATGTCACACCGGCAGGCGGCGCACATCCCATCCATCGCCGGCACTGCACCCTGGGCGGCGCCGTGATGGACGACCTCGCTGCGTTGCGCCTCCTGGGGGAGTGGGGCGCCGACGAGGCGCTGGCGGATGCGCCGGTGAACCGCTTCGCCCCGCTGCAGCCGGCGGACGCCGCCACGCCGCACCCGGGGCCGGCCCAACTGTCCCCGCGTCCGGCTGCTGCGGCCACCAGGCCACCCATGCGCGGGGCGGCGGCTGCGTCGGAGGCAGCCGCGCTTGCGGCGGCGGCGGCGACCCTCGACGCGCTCCATGCCGCCCTCGACGGGTTCGAGGGCTGCCCGTTGCGTGTGACCGCGACCAACACCGTGCGTCCGTCCGGCAACCCGGCCGCCGGG
>DASWOJ010000260.1:0-4891 GCA_036398775.1 Acetobacteraceae bacterium | reverse complement strand
TCGGCGGTGGTGCCGTTCCAATATACGCTGATCGTGTGGGGCGTGGTGTTCGGCTGGCTGGTGTTCGGCGACGTGCCAGACCGGCTGACCCTGCTGGGGGCGGCGGTGATTGTCGGCGCCGGGCTGGCGCTGCTGCGGACGGAACGCCCTAGGTGAGCGCCAGCAGGATGAGCACGATGCCGAGCAACGCGACCCCGAATGCCAGCGTCCGCACCACCGGGATGCCTGCGGCATACAGCGGCACGTATACGAGCCTCGCCCAGAAATACAGGTGCGCCCCCAGCACCGTGCCCCACGAGTGCCGCCCCGCGACATGCGCCACCAGCACCGCGGCGGCGAAGAACGGGAATGTCTGCATGTAGTTGCTGAAGGCACGGGTGATCCGGCCGCCGACGCCGGTCGGCTTCTTCTCCTCGTCCCGGGGTCCCATGTTGTAGGCCAGGCCATGCTGCTGGACGGCGATTTGCCCGGTGGCGACGGCGTGCAGCAGGCCCAGGACGACGGACCAGGCGAGCAGGGTGAGTTCAATGGTCATTGCGGGCCTTCCTGGCGGTGCGTCCGGCAACGCGGCCGGGGCGGCAGGAGTTCGGCGCGCTGGACGCCCATGCCGGGAAACGGCGCTGCCTGCCACCGGCCTGCACCAGCATACGCGCCGAGCCGGGCATGCCTGCTTGACGGTCCATGCCTTACCGGTGCCGCCGGAAGCTTGTAGGGTGCGGCACTCAAGACCCGGCCTCCGGCCGCAAGGCCGGATCAATGGGGAAGCTCCGTCCCTTCCCGGGGCCCTCGGAAAACGGGTTGGTATCCCAGTATCCCGCTCCGGCCGCTTCGCCCAGGCAGGCGAACCCGCCCCGGGCCGCGGCAAAGCGAGAGGAGAGCGGCGGGTGGTAGTATCCGGTATCGGGATCGGGCCAGACCACGGCGTCGCCGGGACAGTGTTGCTGCGCGGCGTCAGGGTCGGCGAAGCTCGGCACTGGGTCCAGCCCCATCGGGATGTCCTCCGGCGCCACCTTCGGGTCGCCCTGCGCCCGAACGCCGCCCACGCCTGCCAGCATCAGCAGCCCAGCCACCGCCATCACCCGCAAGCTGCCGCACAGCCACCAGCCGGAGTCCGGCGCACCCTGCCTCCATCCATCACTACGCCGGCAAGGAACCGCGCGGCCTGGCCACCCCCAGGCCGCAACCCCCGGCAATGGCCCTCCCGCACCCGGCGCGCGCGCATCGGAGGGAAAGTCCCGCACCTTGCCCGCCCACACCCCGGGCACCTGGCCTAGCCCGCCGGAATGGACCCGCACACCGCCCTGGCCCAAGCCCTGCGCCTGCACCGTTCCGGCGACACCCAGGCCGCCATCGCCGCCTGCCGCCAGGCCGTGCGGGACGGGGATGCCGTCGCCATGCGCCTGCTCGGCCTGCTGCTGGCCGAGGCCGGGCTGTTCGACGAAGCCCGGCATTGGGCCGCCCGCGCCACCGCCCGCGACCGCTCCGCCGAAACCCTGGCCGCCGAGGGCCGCGTCCTCGCCGCCATGCGGGACTGGCCTGCAGCGGCGAACGCGCTGCGCCAGGCCCTTGCCGTGCAGCCCGGCTTCACCGCTGCCCGCCGCCTGCTCGACCGGGTGGAGGCCGCCGGCTGCGCCGCCCAGTCCGAGGCAGCCCAACTGTTCCAAGCCGGACGCTTCGCCGAGGCCGCGGCGCTGTTCCGCACCGCCTGCCTGATCCGCCCCGGCGACCCCAAGCTGCTGCACGCCCTCGGCGCCGCCCTGCACGAGGCGGGGCAGCCGACAGAGGCCATCAGCGCCTATCAGGCCGCGCTTGCCGCCGCACCCTTGCAGGTCGCGTCCTGGCACAACCTGGGCAGCGCGCGTCAAGCCGCCGGCGACCTCCCAGGGGCCATGCAAGCCTATGCCCGGGCTTACGCGGCCGACCCTGCCAGCTTTCCCCGCATCGCCCAGGAACTTGCCGCCGGACGCTCCGGCCAGGTTTGGCTGACAGCCGACGCGCTGCGGGCGAGGCTGCAGTCTATCGCCCGCGGTCACGGAACCGGTCCCGATACACCCCCGGACCCGCCAGCACCGAACCCCCAACCTCGGTGAACGCCGCGGCCTCCTCCGCGCCGAACCCCGAGAACTGCAGATCCAGCGCGCCCCGCGGCACCGGGATGCACTGCGCCACCGGCGTTCCGGCCGGGAGGGTGCAGGCCGCAGCCGGGTTCAGCCAGCGCGCCGGGAACAGCAGCCCGACCTGGTGGAAGCGGTCGCTGTCCACCAGCCCCGTCAGCGTGCGGAACGGCAGGTCGTCGCGGTTCAGCGGATGCGTCGCCAGCAGCGACCAGCCCGGCGGCAGCTCGACCGTCCAGAAGCCTATGAACTTCAGCAGGTTGCCAGCCCCGAACGGCGCCCCCTCGACCTGAGCCGCGGCATGGAAGCTGATTGGCGCCTGCGGGTGCCCCGGCGTGGCCGGCGCCGGCAGCGTCCAGTCCCAGGTGAACGCGCCGTGCGCATACCGGACATCGCAGGGCAAGGGCATGACAAACCCGGCCCGCATTGCATCAATGAAGGGTGGGCATTGCTTCACCGTGCGGACGGAACCGTCGTGCATATCCGATACCGCCGTCATCGGCATGATACGCAGCCACTCCGGCAGTGCTTGCCGCGCCAGCCGGGGCCGGGGCAGCGCCTCCAACAGCGCCGGGTCGCAGCGGAAGCGCACCTCCATGCCGCTACGACCGCGCCCGCTGCACGGCATCCTGCCAACCCGCATACAGCGCGTTCCGCTGACCGTCCGCACAGGACGGCTGCCATACCCGGTCCGGGGTGCGCCGCTGGGCGATGTCGTCCAGCGACCCGTACAGCCCCGCCTGCAATCCGGCCAGGCACGCCGCGCCAAGCGCCGTGGTTTCGGCCACCGCCGCCCGCTCCACCGGCAACCCCGTGAGGTCGGCCATGCAGCCCATCAGCCAGTCGTTGGCCGTCATGCCGCCATCCACCCGCAGCACCGGCATCTCCGGGATGCCGTCCCGCCGCATCGCCTCGATCAGGTCTCGGGTCTGGAAGCACACCGCCTCCAGCGTGGCGCGGACCAGGTGGGCGGCGGTGGCCTGCCGGTCCATGCCGCAGATCAACCCACGCGCCCCGGGGTCCCAATAGGGTGCGCCCAGGCCGGTCAGCGCGGGCACGACATACACCCCGCCGCTGTCGGGCACGCTTGCGGCGACCTCGGCGGACTCGGCCGCCGTGCGGATCAGGCCCAGGCCGTCGCGCAGCCATTGGACCGCCGCGCCGGTGACGAAGATGCTGCCTTCCAGCGCATAGGTCGTGACGCCATCCAGGCGGTAGCCGACCGTGGTCAGCAGCCGGTTGTGGGACGCGACCGGCGCCGTGCCGGTGTTGGCGATCATGAAGGCGCCGGTGCCGTAGGTACACTTGACCTCGCCCGGGGCGAAGCAGGCGTGGCCGACCAGCGCCGCCTGCTGGTCGCCGGCCATCGCGCCGACGGTGATGGCGGCGCCGATCAAGCCGGTGTCCGTCGTGCCAAAGGCAGCGGCGTTGTCCCGCACCTCCGGCAGCATGGCGGCGGGGATGCCATACAGGTCCAGCAGCGCCGGGTCCCAGGCGCTGTCGTGTATGTTGAACAGGCCGGTACGGGCGGCGTTGGTGGCATCCGTCGCATGGACCCGCCCGCCGGTCAGCCGCCACAGCAGGAAGCTGTCCACGGTGCCGAATGCCAGGTCGCCGCGCCGGGCCGCGTCCATTGCGCCCGCGTGCTCCAATATCCAGGCGGCCTTGGTGGCGGAGAAGTAGGGGTCAATAACCAGGCCGCTGCGCGCCGTCACCATCGCCTCGTGCCCGGCGGCCGCCAGCTCGGCGCAGCGGGCGGCGGTGCGGCGGTCCTGCCAGACGATGGCGTTGTGGATGGGCCTGCCGGTGCGCCGGTCCCAGATGACCGTGGTTTCGCGCTGGTTGGTGATGCCGATAGCGGCCGGGGAGGCGCCTTCGGCCAGGACCTCGCGGCAGGTGGCGACGGTATCGGCCCAGATCACCTCGGGGTCGTGCTCGACCCAGCCGTGCCCGGGGTAGATCTGCGGCAACGGACGCGCAGCCGAGCGCAGGACGGTGCCGTCCCCGCCGAACAGGATGGCGCGGGTGGAGGTCGTGCCCTGGTCAATCGCCAGGATCGTCGTTGCGGCCACTCGGTCCAGTCCTCCCGTCGTGTCTTGCTTATCGCCGGCCAGTGCGGACGGTCTTTGCCGCCAACCTTGGCGTTGCCCAACCTTGGCGTTGCCCAACCTTGGCATCGCCCAACCTTGGCATCGCCCAACCTTGGCATCGCGAAGGGCGGAGCGACGCGGAAATCCAGGAACGGCGAGCACAGCCTTGCCGTCTCCCTGGATCGCCGCGCCGCACACGGCTCGATGCCGAAGGTCCGTCCGCATCGAGCCGGCGCGAAGGTCCGCCCGCGCTACATCGCCCGGCCCTGCTTCCAGGCGTCGAGCAGCTTGTCATACGCCACCGTCTCGCCCTTCGGCTTCTCGTTGCCGAGCTTCGGCCAGGGGGCGGTGCCCTTGGAATACCAGTATTCCGGAGGCTGCTCCTTGTTCAGCTTCGGCGCGCAGTTGGCCATGCCCGCGCGCTCCAGCCGGCCCAGCACCTTGTCCATGTCGGATGCCAGGCTGTCCATCGCCGCCTGCGCCGTCTTCTCGCCGCTGACGGCGACGGCGACGTTCTGCCAGAATAGCTGGGCCAGCTTCGGGTAGTCTGGGACGTTGTTGCCGGTGGGGGTCCAGGCGACGCGGGCCGGGCTGCGGTAGAACTCGACCAGGCCGCCCAGCTTCGGCGCCAGGTCGGTCATCGGCTGGCTCATGATGTCGCTCTGGCGGATCGGCGTCAGGCCGACG
>DASWOJ010000259.1:0-2238 GCA_036398775.1 Acetobacteraceae bacterium | reverse complement strand
GCCGCGGCTGACCGAGCAGATCAAGGCGCTGCGACGCTCCATTGCGGCGGAAATGGGTTTCGTGCTGCCGCCGGTCCGCATCCAGGACAACATGGCGCTGGGCGCGGACCAGTATTCGATCCGGATCAAGGAGGTGGAGGGTGCGAAGGGCGAACTGCGCCCGTCCATGCTGCTGGCGATGGACCCGGCCGGCGGCATTCCGGACCTGCCGGGGGAGCGGACGATGGAACCCGCCTTCGGCCTGCCTGCCCTATGGATTGGCGAGGACCGGCGGGAGGAGGCGATATTCCGCGGCTGCACCGTCGTGGACCCGGCGAGCGTGCTGACCACCCACCTGACCGAAGTGGTGCGGGACAGCATGGCGGAGTTGCTGTCCTATGCCGAAACAGCCAAGCTGCTGGACGACCTGCCGCGGGAGCAGCAGCGGCTGGTGTCGGACCTGGTGCCCTCGCAGCTCTCGATCGGCGGCGTCCAACGCGTGCTGCAGATGCTGCTGGCCGAGCGTGTGTCCCTGCGCGACCTGCCGACCATCCTGGAGGGCATCGGCGAGGCCACCGCCGGCGGACTGCGCGCCACCGCCGCCATCACCGCCCATGTCCGCAGCCGGCTGGCCCGGCAGATCAGCGACAGCCATCTCGGCCCCGCCGGCTACATCCCGTTGGTGACGCTGTCCCCGGAATGGGAGGCAGCCTTCGCCGACGCCCTGGTCGGCCCGCCGGAGGACCGCCAACTTGCCATCGCCCCGTCCCGTCTGGGCGACTTCATGCAGCGGTTCCGGGTGGTGTTCGAGGCCGCGGTGAACGCCGGGGAGGCGCCGGTGCTGCTGTGCTCCGGCGGCATACGCTCCCACGTCCGCGCCATCGTGGAGCGGCTGCGGCCAGCTACGCCGGTGCTGTCCCAGGCGGAGATCTTCCCTCGTGCCCGCATCCGGACGGTGGGCACACTTTAACGGGTAGTGGCGAACTTCGGCGGAGTGCCCATCTTCTGTGGACAATGTCCGAAGCTCAGCAGCAGCCTGCCCCGTTCCGCCTGTGGGCGCCCAAGCGCGTCCTGGTCACACCGTCCGCCCTGCAATGGGAGCATGGCCAGGCCATCGTCTCACGCGCTGCGGCGTTGGGCGCGGAGGTGGTTCGGCTGACAGCGGATCGGCTGACCGGCCTGCCGCCGAAGTATGCAGACGCCAAATCCACGCTCGCCGTCATCACCGCGTCGCCCAGCAAGCGGAAGCTACAGCCGATCCCGCCCAGCGCCGATTGGCGGTTCGACCTGGCCGAGGGGTGCCCGGCGCATTGCCAGTACTGCTACCTCGCGGGATCGCTGGCCGGGCCGCCAATCACGCGCGCCTACGCCAACCTGCCGGAAATCCTAGACGGCTTGGCTGCGGCGGTCGGCCAGGGCAGCATTACCTCCCGCCAGGCTGCACGCCAAGCGGAGGGCACGACGTTCGAGGCCGGATGCTACACGGACCCGCTGGGGATCGAACACCTGACGGGGTCCCTGGAGGCTGCAGTCAGGCATTTCGGCCGGTGGGATGCGCCGGTGCAGCTTCGCTTCACCACCAAGTTCGACGGCGTCGGCCCGCTGCTGGACATCGCCCATAACCGTCGCACCCGCATCCGCTTCTCAGTCAACGCCCGTGGTGCCGAGCGGTATGAGGGCGGCACGGCCCGGATGGCGCAGCGCCTGGCCGCGTTGCGGCAGGTGGCGATGGCGGGTTACCCGGTCGGGCTGACGATTGCGCCAATCATGCCAGTACTGGATTGGCGGGACGGCTATGACCGGCTGATCGAGGATGCGGCGGCGGCAGTGGCCGGCGTGCCGAATCTGGACCTGACGGCGGAGCTGATCACCCATCGCTTCACGCCGGGTTCGAAGGAGGTGCTGCAGGGCTGGTATCCCGGCAGCAGACTGGAAATGGACGAAGAGCAGCGCAGCCGTAAGACGACCAAAGTCGGCTCGACCAAATGGGTGTTCACACGTGAGGTTATGGGCGACCTGCGGACCCACCTGGAGCGCAGCATCGCAGAGCGGCTGCCAATGGCGCGGGTGCTATACTGGACGTAGGACGCCGGCTTACCCCTCCTATTTCCTCCGAGAGGGACAGGGCTGCGTCAGCTTCGCAATTCGCAGTGCATCCCAAGCCGCCTATGGATTAGATGGACGGCGCCATGATGAAACTAAGAAAGCCTCCACGGTCCAACACATTTCATGCACTAGCTAATTACTTGCCTATGTAGG
>DASWOJ010000258.1:0-18174 GCA_036398775.1 Acetobacteraceae bacterium | reverse complement strand
CCGGCGCCGGGCTGGGCCTGGGCTGGGGTGAGGAACGGCGCGATGCTGGCGGTCAGGATTATGGTCAGCGGCAGATTACGGCGCAGCATGGGTGCCTCCTTGCGGCTCTGCCGTTCCGGAACGCACGAAACGGCCGGCGGCTTCATGCTGGCCGGTTCCACATCTGGCGCGGGCCTCGGGGTCCACAGGGCAAAGCCTCAGGCGCGTCGGATCAGGCCCGGTCAAGCCGCGCCCCGCAGCACTCCCGGCGGACCAATTGCAGCACACCTACTGCGGCGCTTCTCCGTGAAGCTCAATCGCGCGGTCCTGCGTCATCTGGAGCAGGCAGTTGGCGACCTTGATCTGCCGGATGGTGCCTTGCTCGGAACCGTAATAGCCGAAGCAATTCGCATCCCGGAACTTTATCCATTCCCGCTGCGCCGCCTGCAATGGTGCGAGCTGGCCCTTCAGCTCGGGGTCCTGAAGCATCGTGATGACGGCTTTATAGGCTTGGTTCAAGCGGGCGTCCCAGAACTTGGTCCTGTTCTGGATGCACTCGGAGATGGCGATCGTGGTGGGCTGTTCGTTGCATCTGTTTTGGTCAGGGGTCCAGCGTTCCAACGCCGCTGCGGGCTGGCGCCAGGCTGCACCCATGACGACCAGCAGGACACAAGCACACCGGCATATGTTGGTCATCGCACGATCCTCCGCTTGTTTCACGATGGCGGAGTCCGCAATTGCGTGCAACTTCGAAACAGCTTAGGGCGGCCGTTTTTTGCCGTCCCGGTTCCTGACGGAGATCAGCCGCCTGGGGCAGCCGCCGCGCCCGCATCGGGCAGCTATCAACGGCAGTCGAGCGAGCGGCGCAAGGAGCTGCCGTCGGCCTCGATGACGTTTTCCAGCTTCCATGCGCCGTCGAGGTTGACCGCCATGAAGCGCCGGTCGCGGTGGTAGCCGTCCACGTCGAAAGAGGCCGCGACCGTCGCGCGGTCCGGTGCGGCCGCTTGGGTGGAGAGCCGCAGGTTCTCGACGCGCCCAGTCTCCTGACTGTCGCGGATGATGTCGCCGTTTGCGCCGCAGGGTGGAGCCCCCTCTCGGCGGGAACGAGCGGCCGACGCCCGCAGCGCCGCGCGCAGCCCAGGGCTGAAGACGTCCGCGTTCTTTGCGTCGTCCGTGAAATTGGTCCCGCTGCTGCTTTGCTGCAGGAGCCAGGCAACCAGCGCCGTTGGGTCGGAGAACGCCGGAGCATTGTCCCCGGCTGCGGCGGGCCGGGGGACACTGCTGGGGCACCGCACGATCGTGAACTGCTTGCCGTTGGACAGGTTATGCACAACGAACGCTCCTGTCCTCATTGCAGCATACGTCCAACGCGTGCCGGGCGGCACGTCCGGCGAGCGGAGCGTCGTCGTGCTGACGCCGTCTTCCCGCTGAGAATCAACCCGCTCGTCGTTGACCCGCCCGGCCTGGTCACGGAAGGACAGCACGGGGTTCGCGCCGCGGCTTGTCACCGTGAGCTCATACGGGGACCGGACGCAGCTTGCCGTACTGCCGATAGCCCAGGCTCCGCCCATGCCGTCCAACAATCCTTGTGCCGGGGCGGCACTGGGCAGCAGGATCAACGCGGCAAGCAGGGCATGGCGCACGTGACCGCTCCGTGAGCGAAGTGAGAACGTTCCGTTTAGGAACATTGGCAGCCATGCACGATATGGTCAATCGCAGGTTACAGCGTCGCCGCCGGCCAAGCAGGCGATGTGCATAGGCACCGGGGGCAGCAGAAGCGCGGCAATGTCGGCTGTGGTTCTCCGTGAGGACTTCCGTTTGTTTCCTGCCGAGGCAAACGGCTGGCGTTTGAGGGTGTCGCGGCACCGCGGACGACGGGAAAGAGCCTTGCCGCAAGGCAGGTTCCCTTGCTTCCGGTTTCACGTGGCCGCGGATGCACGCAACCGCCTGCCTGTGGGTGCGCCAGCCTGGCGCCTGGGTGCCGTCTTTCCCTTCCGGGACCACGCCCCTATGGTGCGGGCCGCAACCGTAGGGACGATCTGCCGCCCGATGCCGGACTCGACGCCCAACACGCCGCCAAGCTTCCAGGAGCTGATCCTGCGCCTGCACGCCTTCTGGGCGCGGCAGGGCTGCGTCATCCTGCAGCCGTATGATGTGGAGATGGGGGCGGGGACGTTCCATCCGGCGACGACGCTGCGGGCGCTAGGGCCGAAGCCGTGGCGGGCTGCTTATGTGCAGCCCAGCCGGCGGCCGACCGATGGGCGCTATGGCGAGAACCCGAACCGGCTTGGGCACTACTACCAGTATCAGGCGATCCTGAAGCCCAGCCCGCCAGATTGCCAGGCGCTGCTGCTGGACAGCTACCGGGCGATCGGCATTGACCCGCTGCTGCACGACATACGGTTTGTCGAGGACGACTGGGAAAGCCCGACGCTGGGCGCCTGGGGGCTGGGGTGGGAGGTGTGGTGCGACGGGATGGAGGTGACGCAGTTCACCTACTTCCAGCAGGTCGGCGGCATCGCCGTGGCTGCGCCGAGCGCCGAATTCACCTATGGGCTGGAACGCCTGGCGATGTATGTCCAAGGGGTTGAGAACGTTTATGACCTGGACTTCAACGGCGCTGGGGTCAGCTATGGCGACGTGTTCCTGCGCGCTGAGCGGGAGTATAGCGCCTATAGCTTCGAGCATGCGGATACCGCTTTGCTGTCGCGGCATTTTGTGGATGCGGAGGCGGAGTGCTCGGCGCTGCTGGCGGCGCGGCTGGCGTTGCCGGCGTATGACCAGTGCATCAAGGCGAGCCATCTGTTCAACCTGTTGGACGCCCGGGGCGTGATCTCGGTGACGGAGCGCGCGTCCTACATCGGCCGGGTGCGGACGCTGGCGAAGGGGTGCTGCGAGAGGTACTTGGCGGGGGATGGGCCGGTCGTTCCGGCCGGGACCGGAACGCAGGTTGTTCCGGCCGGGGCCGGAACGCAGGTTGTTCCGGCCGGGAGCGCAAGGTAATTTGGGCCGCATGTTCGTTCCGCTCATGCCAGGCACGTCGCAGGCGGCGCCTTAGCCATGCCGGAACTGCTGCTGGAGCTGTTCAGCGAGGAAATTCCCGCCCGGATGCAGGCGCGCGCGGCCGACGACTTGGCGCGGCTGCTGACGGAGGCGCTTGCCGCCCTGAAGCCGGAGGGGGTGCAAACCTTCTATGGACCACGGCGGATCGCGCTGGTTGCCGACGTGCAGGCCTCCCTGCCCGCAAGCAGCATCGTGGAGCGGGGTCCGCGGGCGTCGGCTCCGGAGGCGGCCCTGGCTGGCTTCCTGCGCAAGCATGGCGCTGCCCGGGACCAAGTGGCGCAGGAGGGGGATTACTGGGTGCTGACGAAGGCCAGCCCGGCGGTCGAGGCTGCGTCGCTGGTCGCCGATGCCATGCCGCCGTTGCTGCGCCGGTTTCCCTGGCCGAAATCCATGCGGTGGGGCAGCGGCAGCGGCTTCACGTGGGTGCGCCCGCTGCGGCGCATTTTGTGCCTGCTGGATGGGCGGGTCGTGCCGTTCGGGTTGGCGGATAGCGGGTTGGCAGCTGGCGGGGATGACGGGCATGGCCTGCTGTCATCCGATGAGACGGAGGGGCACCGCTTCCATGCTCCGGGCGCCTTTATCGTGTCGTCGTTCCCGGAGTGGCATGATGGCCTGCGTGCGCGCCGGGTGATTCCTGCCGCAGGCGAGCGGCGCCGGCTGGTGCAGGAGGGGGTGGCCGCCCTGGCCGCGGCGGAGGGGTTGCAGGTCGTGCCCGATGACGGGCTGCTGGACGAAGTGGCCGGGCTGGTGGAATGGCCGGTGCCGTTGCTGGGGCGGATAGACCAGGCATACATGGACCTGCCGGCCGAGGTGATGCAGGTCAGCATGCGGGTGAACCAGCGATACTTTGCGCTGCGGACCACGGATGGCGTTGCAGCACCCCGGTTCGCGTTTGCTGCCAATATCGAAGCGGTGGACGGCGGCACGGCCATTGTTGCGGGCAATGAGCGCGTGCTGCGGGCACGGTTCAGCGACGCCCGGCATTTCTGGGACCTGGACCGGCGTACGAAGCTGGCGGACCGGGTGGCGGCGCTGGAGGGCGCTACGTTCCATGCGAAGCTTGGCAGCCAGGGGGCGCGGGTCCGGCGCATCGAGGCTCTGGCGCGGCAGGTCGCGCCGCATGTTGGCGCCGACCCGGACCTGGCCGCGCGTGCGGCGCTGCTGGCCAAGGCGGACTTGACGGCTGGCATGGTCGGCGAGTTCCCGGAGTTGCAGGGGATCATGGGCGGCTACTACGCCCGGTACGATGGGGAGGACGCCCGGGTGGCGGACGCCGTGCGGGACCATTATGCGCCGAAGGGGCCGGGCGATCCGGTGCCGTCCGAGCCGGTGGCGGTTGCGGTGGCGCTGGCGGATAAGCTGGATCAGCTGGCGGCGTTCTTTGCGGTGGGCGAGGTGCCGACGGGGTCGGGTGATCCCTACGCGTTGCGCCGGGCTGCGCTGGGGGTCATACGCATCGTGCGGGAAAATCGGCTGCGGCTGCCGCTGCGGGCGTTGTTCGGCGCTGCCGGGCACGGGCTGCCGGCTCCGGTGCCGGCGGATGCGCTGCTGGCGTTCATCGCCGACCGGCTGCGGGTGCAGTTGCGGGCCGAGGGGGCGCGGCATGACGTGCTGGCGGCGGTGTTCGCTGCCGGGGCGGATGACGATATCACCCGGCTGCTGGCGCGGACGGACGCGGTAGCCGCGTTTCTTGCCACGCCGGATGGCGCCAACCTGCTGACCGCGAGCCGGCGGGCCGCCAACATCCTGCGGATCGAGGACAAGCGCGATGGCCCTCATGCCGGGCCGCCAGACCCGGCGCTGCTGCAGCAGATGGAAGAGCAGGCGCTGTCGGCGGCGCTGGACGCGGCGGAACCTGCGGTGGAAACCAGCATTGCTGCCGAACGCTATGCTGATGCAATGACAGCTCTTGCTGCGCTGCGTCAAACTCTTGACGCATTTTTCGACAAGGTAACGGTCAACGCGCCCGATCCGGCGCTGCGGCGGAACCGTTTGCGCCTGCTTGCCCGCGTGCCCGCGGCAATGGGCCGTGCTGCCGACTTCTCCCAGATTGAAGGCCAGGAAACATGACCAAGTGGGTTTATAGCTTTGGCGCCGGACACGACGAGGGCCGGGCGGACATGCGGAACCTCCTGGGCGGCAAGGGCGCCAACCTGGCGGAGATGGCCACGATCGGCCTGCCGGTGCCGCCGGGCTTCACCATCACGACCGCGCTGTGCACGGCATATTACGACAATGATCGGAAGTATCCGGACGACCTGGATGCCCAGGTGCGCGCTGCGCTGGCGCTGGTGGAGAAGGCCGTTGGGCTGAAGTTCGGCGACGCAGCCTCGCCGCTGCTGGTCAGCGTGCGGTCCGGCGCGCGGGTGTCCATGCCGGGGATGATGGACACGGTGCTGAACCTCGGCTTGAACGACGAGACGGTGCGCGGGCTGGAGGCAGCCAGCGGCGACTCCCGGTTCGCCTGGGACAGCTACCGGCGGTTCATCCAGATGTATGGCTCGGTCGTGCTGGGCGTTGACCACCACCGGTTCGAGGAGATCATCGAGAACGCCAAGCTGGATGCGGGGGTGATCGAGGATACGGCGCTGTCGCCGGAGCACTGGCAGGCGGTAGTCGCCGAATACAAGGAGATGGTGGCGAAGGAGCGCGGGGCGCCCTTCCCGATGGACCCGTGGGAGCAGCTTTGGGGGGCGGTCGGCGCGGTGTTCGGGTCCTGGATGAACCCGCGCGCCAACACGTATCGCCGGCTGCACGACATCCCCGCGACCTGGGGCACCGCCGTCAACGTGCAAGCGATGGTGTTCGGCAACATGGGGCAGGATTGCGCCACCGGCGTATGCTTCACCCGCGATCCCAGCACGGGCGAGAACATCTTCTATGGCGAGTTCCTGGTGAACGCGCAGGGTGAGGACGTGGTGGCGGGGATAAGGACGCCGCAACCGCTGTCCAAGCTGCGCGCGCACCCTGGCGAGGTCAGCATGGAGGAGGCGCTGCCCAGCGCCTATGGCGACCTGGTGAAGGTACGGCAAACGCTGGAGCAGCACTATCTCGACATGCAGGACATCGAGTTCACGGTGCAGCAGAACAAGCTGTATATGCTGCAAACCCGTAGCGGCAAGCGCACGGCTGCCGCAAGCCTGAGGATTGCGGTGGAGATGGCGGAGGCCGGGCTGATTGACCGCCGCGAGGCGGTGAAGCGGGTCAACCCGGCGTCGCTCGATCAGTTGCTGCATCCGACGCTGGACCCCAAGGCGCCGCGCAACCTGTTCGGCAAGGGGCTGCCGGCCAGCCCCGGGGCGGCGTCGGGGGTTGCGGTATTCAACTCGGACGAGGCGGAGATGCGCTCGGCCAAGGGCGAGTCGGTGGTGCTGGTCCGCATCGAGACGAGTCCGGAGGACATACACGGGATGCACGCGGCGCGTGGGATCCTGACGACCCGCGGCGGCATGACGAGCCATGCGGCGGTGGTGGCGCGCGGCATGGGCCGGCCCTGCGTGGCGGGGGCAGGCGGGATCAGCGTGGACTATGGGGCGCAGACCCTGTCAGCCGGGGGAAAGACCATACGCGCCGGGGAAATGATGACCCTGGACGGGGCGACGGGCGAGGTGTTCTCCGGTTCGGTGGCGATGATCGAGCCGAGCATGTCCGGCGACTTTGCCACGTTGATGGGCTGGGCGGACGAGGTGCGCCGGTTGGGCGTGCGGACGAATGCCGAGACGCCGCTGGACGCCGAGACTGCGCGCAAGTTCGGGGCGGAGGGCATCGGGCTGTGCCGGACGGAGCACATGTTCTTTGCGCCGGAGCGGATCGGCGCGGTGCGGCAGATGATCATGGCGGACGACTTGCGTGGACGCCGGGCGGCGCTGGATAAGCTGCTGCCGTTCCAGCGCGGGGATTTCATCGACCTGTTCCGGATCATGCACGGGCTGCCGGTAACGATCCGATTGCTGGACCCGCCGCTGCATGAGTTCCTGCCGCATGCGGAGAACGAGCTGGCGGACGTGGCGGCGGCTTCGGGCCAAGACCTGGAATATGTGCGGCGCCGGGCGGCGGAGTTGTCGGAGGCGAACCCGATGCTGGGGCATCGCGGATGCCGCCTGGGGATCACGTTCCCCGAGATTTACGAGATGCAGGCCCGGGCCATTTTCGAGGGGGCGATTGCGGCGGCGCGTGAGACCGGGGAGGCGCCGGTGCCGGAGGTGATGATCCCGCTGATCGGCACCCGGCGCGAGTTGGAGATCACCCGGGCGCTGGTGGACAAGGTGGCCGCGGCTGTGTTCCAGGAGCAGGGGCAGAGCATCGAGTATCTGGTGGGCACGATGATCGAGCTGCCGCGCGCCGTGCTGGTGGCGGACAAGATCGCGGAGATCGCGGACTTCTTCTCGTTCGGGACCAACGACCTGACGCAGACGGTGTTCGGGCTGTCGCGCGACGACGCCGGGCGGTTCCTGCCGGCGTATGTGGATGCGGGGATACTGCCGAAGGACCCCTTCGTATCCATTGATATCGAGGGCGTGGGGGCGATGGTGCGGATGGCGGCCGAGAAGGGGCGGCATACCAAGAACAAGCTGAAGATGGGAATTTGCGGCGAGCACGGGGGGGACCCGGCGAGCATCGCGTTCTGCGAGGAAGTTGGGCTGGATTACGTGTCTTGCAGCCCTTACCGGGTGCCGGTGGCCCGGTTGGCGGCGGCGCAGGCGGCATTGGGGGTTGGGGTGGACCGGACGGCCTAAGGGCGACGATCAGGCAGCTTGCAAAGGGATTGCCGGGTTGCTGCCTTCCCGGCAACAGCGGCTCGGCGGCGGAGGCTGCTGTTAGGACGGCGGCACTTCCCTAACCTGCCATCTTGGCCGTGGTCGCCCCGGCTTTATGGCGCTGGCCATGATCGTCTACTTCCGTCCGAGCGCGCTCGGCCTGCGGTTTACCCTGCGCGGTTCCGTTATCCCAATGATTGCGCTGTGCATTGTCGTCGCCGTGATCTCTGCCGCCGTCACCCTGGCGCACCCTATCAGGCCCATGGCGCGGCTCCGCATCCAGGACCGGATGCCGCAGCGCGGCCCTAGCCATCGCCGGAGAAGGCGTAGCGTGTGAGCGGTCGGACCAAGTTGCACAACGCGCTCCTGCGCTTGGCGGCGGCGGAGCTTGGGAAGTGCCTACGGCGGCGTCAGGTCAACGCGATCTGCCTTGTCACGCCGAAGGGACGCATCGCCGGCCTTTGCAGCGCATAGGCGGCGTGCGGGCGCACCCGGGCGACACCGATGCCGTTCGCCTGCCCGCTGCTGCTGCAGTAGCGCACGGCTTGGCTGTTCTGCCTGCTGCTGCCGTTGGCATTGGCGGGCGTCATGGCGCCGGTGGTGTCATTGAGGCGCTATACGGGTTAGGCGGAACCAACCTGCCCCCGGCGCTCAGGCCGGTACGGTCCATGCTGCAGCAGGCGAGAGCGCCGGCATCATCTGGTGGTGCGGCATGTCGAGGTCCGAACCGCAGCCGGCGATCCGCCCTCCGACAACAAGGACGCGGACTGATTAGGCCCGTCGGGCGGTGTAGCGGAACGGATTAGGTTGGTTGGATGGAGTGGCAGGGCCGGAAGCACGCCACGCCTCATTTCATTGACGAAATATCACCATTCCTGTTCACATCTCAGCAAGCCGCATCTGATAGCGTGAGATCAATCTCTGGATTTCGATATGCGCACGGTCCTCACCTGTCTCACGACCCAGCATGACACGGCGATGGTGGCGGTGGCGTGCGTCATTTGCCTGCTTGGCGCATACACGAACGCCGTGCTGTGCCGCCATGCCGCGGATGCGCTGGCTGGACGCAGGCGCCTGGCCTGGGCGGCAACGGCGGTTGCGGCTACCAGCACGGCCATCTGGGCCACCCACTTCATCGCCATGCTGGCGTTCAGTCCTGGGATGCCCTGGGCGGTCCTGGCTGGCCCGACGGTGGTGTCGTATCTGGTGACTCTGGTGCTTGTGGCCGTTGGCGATATCCTGCTGATCGAGGCGCGCGGCTTGGCGTTGCGGGCCACCGGCGGCATGGTGATCGGGCTGGCCGCAGCAGTGCTGCACTATACGGGCATGGCGGGCTACCGGGTCACAGGCAGCTTGCGATGGGACCTTGGCGGGGTTGCGGCATCGGTCCTGATCGGGGCGGCCCTGGGCACCATGGCAGGCGTTGCGATCCATCGTTGCCGCGGGCACGCTGCGATATGGGTTCCCACGGCGCTGATAGCGGCTGCTGTGCTTGGCACGCATCTTACCGGCATGGCAGCGCTGACGGCGGCCTATGATCCCGGCGTGGCGCTGCCGGCCTGGGCGCTGCCCACCACCGTGCTGTTTGTTCTCGTATCGCAGGCGGCGCTGGTGATCCTGGGCCTGGTGCTCTTGGCGCAGCGTCTGCATTTGGGCGCAGAGCGGCGCAGCCGTGCGGAGCGGCAGCGCATCTGCGACCTGGCCGACATCGCGCTGGAGGGTTTGCTGATCCTGGACGGGGACAAGATCATCGGCGTGAACAGCAGCCTGGCCCGGCTGCTGCCCAATCCATGGAAGTCCTACCTCGGATGCGGCCTGGATGCGCTGCTGCCGGGCTGCACGCCGGAAACTGTGCCGCTTGGCTGCGAAGCGGAGGCGGAGCTGCAACTGGCGGACGAGGCCATTCCGGTTCGGGTGATTGCGCAGACGGTGACGCTAGACCGG
Source organism: Acetobacteraceae bacterium (assembly GCA_036398775.1). Taxonomy (GTDB): domain Bacteria; phylum Pseudomonadota; class Alphaproteobacteria; order Acetobacterales; family Acetobacteraceae; genus DASWOJ01. The sequence goes on along the minus strand of DASWOJ010000258.1, from coordinate 8,431 downwards.
CGCCCGCACCTGGTCGTCGCAGTGCGCGACCAGCGCGGACGCTTGCGGTCGGAACAGGAGTTGCGCCGCCTGGCCTTCACGGACACGCTGACGGATCTGCCGAACCGCGCACGTTATAACGCCGTCCTGGCAGCCCGCTGCGCATCGCACCGGGCAGGAGATGGCGGCTTTGCGCTCATTGAGCTCAACCTCGACCGGTTCAAGGTCGTGAATGACCTGTTCGGGCATGAGACGGGAGACGACCTGCTGCAGCGGGTGGCAGGCCGGCTGCGGGCGATCCTGCGGGAAGGCGACTTCGTTGCACGCCTGGGCGGTGATGAGTTCACGCTGATGGCGGAGGGCCTGGGATCGGCGGAACGCGTGCACCATCTCGCGGAACTGATCGTTGATCTGCTGTCCCGGCCCTACCTCATCAATGGCCGCGTGCTCGACATCGGCGCAAGCGTCGGCGTGGCACTGCATCCCAATGACGGGGCTGATCCTTGCACGCTGGGGCGCCACGCCGGCATAGCGCTGTTGCGCGCCAAGGATGACGGAAGGGGCACCTACCGCCTGTTCGAGCCGGAGATGGACGCCCGGGTGCAGGCCCGCCGTACCCTGGAATCGGGCCTGCGCCGGGCCGTGCAGCGCGGCGAGTTCGAGGTTCATTATCAGCCGCAGATCAACACCCGCACCGGCGCCTACGACGGGGCCGAGGCGCTGCTGCGCTGGCGCGACCCGGCGGGCGGCATGGTGTCCCCGGGCGAGTTCATCCCCGTCGCGGAGGAAACCGGGTTGATCGTCGGCCTTGGCGAGTGGGTCTTGCTCACCGCCTGCCGCGATGCCCTGGACTGGCCGTCCGACTTGCGGGTTGCCGTCAACCTGTCGCCGGTCCAAGTGCGCGACCCGAAGCTGGCTGAGATGGTGGCCGGCATCCTCAGGGACACCGGCCTGCCGGGGTCGCGGCTGGAACTGGAAGTCACCGAGAGCGTGCTGCTGCAAGACGTGGCGGCGACGCTGGACATGCTGGGTCGCCTGCACGCGCTGGGCATACGCATCGCGCTGGATGATTTTGGGACGGGATACTCGTCGCTCGGCTACCTTCGGCAGTATCCGTTCGACAAGATCAAGATTGACCAGTCCTTTATCAGGCAAATTCCGGGCGATGCCGGCTGCGCCGCGATCCTGCGTGCAGTCGTGACGATGGGCACGAGCCTGGGCATGGCGATCACGGCGGAGGGCGTGGAAACGGCGGCGCAGATGCGCTTCGTCACGTCTGAGGGATGCAGCCAGGCGCAGGGCTTCTTGTTCAGCCCTCCGGTGCCGCAAGACAAGCTGGTTGCGGTGTTCGCAGCCGACGCGGTGGCGGCATGATGCGGTTCCACCGCTTGTTGTATCAAAGCGAAAGCCTGATTACCGGGACGGAGACCGACGTCAGGGGCCAGGTGACCTCGATCGTCGCTGCGGCGCGGCACCGGAACGAACGCGACGGCTTGACCGGTGCGCTGCTGTTCGTGGACGGCCTCTTCATTCAGGCGCTGGAGGGTAACGTCGGCAAGCTGGAGGCGACGTTCGAACGCATCTGCCGCGACCTGCGCCACCGCCGGGTCGTGCTGCATGATTTCTCGGAAGCCCAGGAGCGGGTGTTTGCGGGCTGGGCCATGGTGGAGGTGCCCGGGACCGGCAACGCTGATGGCCTGTTCACGTCTGCCGCCGGGGACCCGCCGCGGGCGGGGCGGAACACAACGCTTGCGCGCGCTGCCCTTGCCCTGTTGCGTGATAGGTTGTCGGGGTCAGCACCTACGGCCGGGAGAGCAGGCAGCGACGGCGTGCGGACCGTTTAACGGGCACGTGACGCAAACAGACAAGGCGGACCAGACAGAGCAGCCTACCAGCCGTTCATCCGCGGCCAATCCGCCGTAACGTTATCCGACCCATCCACGACCCAGTAGCGGTCGTGGGCGGCGGCTGTCATGCACACGTGATTGGGCGCGATGCGCACGAGGCTGCCCACGTGCAGGCCGGGGAAGGGCAACGCCGGGTCGAGCGCCACGACGCCGTGCTCCTGATACGCCTGCGCCACCACGGAGCGGCCATAGGTTGGGCGGCCCAGCGCGTCCAGCACCAAGCCGAAGCCCAGGTCGGTCGTCGGCTGCGTGCTGCGGTCCTTTGACAGCGCGAGGCCGCCGGCGTCCACCAGCAGCCGGTGCTCCGCCGGGCGCGTGCCGATCACGGCTGCCAGCACCGTGAGGGCGATGTCCTCCATCGCGTGGGTGCCGATGCTGGCCTGGAACAGGTCGCCGAGCATGTAAACGCCAGCTCGGACCTCGGTGACGCCCTGCAGGTGCCGGGCATGCAGCGCGGTGGGCGAGCTGCCGACCGACACAATCGCGGCTGCATGCCCGGCCGCGCGCAGCCGCTCCGCCGCGCCGACGGCTGCGGCGCGCTCCTGCTCCGCGACTGCCTCCATGTCTGGCGCCGAGCGTCCGGCGTAGCTATGGCCGCCGTGGGTCATGACGCCCCGCAAGGCTGGGCCGAGACGGGCCGCGACCTCCATCAGGCGCGGGCTGCTTGGGGCGCCGCCGCCGCGGTGCTCGCCGCTGTCCACCTCGATGAGGGCGCCAAGGCCTGCGGGATGGGCGGCGATGGCGGCTGCGGCGCCGGGATCGTCGGTTATGACCAGCACATCGGCTCCGGCCCGGCGCAGCGCGGCCACGCGGTCCAGCTTCGCCGGCGTGATGCCGACAGCATACAGGATGTCGGTGATGCCGTGGCCGGCAAAGTATTCCGCCTCCGCCAGGGTGGAGACGGTGATGCCGCCGGGCTGGCCGGCCAGGGCCATGCGGGCGACGTCCATGCTTTTGGCCGTCTTCATGTGCGGGCGGAGCGGGACGCCGTGGCGGGCCAGTGCGGCGGCCATGGCGGCGAGGTTGCGGGCGAGGATGGAGCGGTCCAGCACGAGGCATGGGGTTGGGAGGTCGGCCAGGGACAGGGCGTTCCGAGGTTGGGCCATAACACGATCAATCATCCCATCAGTCTGCGCCGCCCGGCAGCGTCAAACAAACGCTGATCGCACCGATGTCGGATTTTGTTACATATACGTTAACTTCTGTTCTTGCCCGCCTCCAAGTCGTTACAAAGAAATGCAACAATTTTTTGGCACGGTATATGCAACCGATTCGATTTGGGAGTGATTCACCCGAATCCGGGCAACAACAACCAAGCCGAGGTGCGTCCATGAAGATTATCCCCCTGCTTGCAGCCGCAGCCATGCTCGGCGCCGCTGCATCCACTGCGTCCGCCACGACCTTCACGAACGGCGGTTTCGAAACCGGCAACTTCTCCGGCTGGGTGCAGGGCGCGGGCTACCGCGGCGGCACATCCAACTCGGCCCTGACGACGGCCATGCTGCTTCCTGGCGGCTCGCTCTACGACGCGAGTTACCTGAACCACTCGGCCGTGGTCGGCTCGTCCTATGTTGACCCCAACCTCAGCGCGGCGCTCGGAAGCACGGTTTACAGCCTGAACTTCTCCGCAAGGGTCGAGGACACGACGAACGGCGGCTATGCCTCGGTCATCAGCCAAACCGTCGCCAATTACACCGACCCCAACATCTTCTTTGCTTGGAAAGCTGTGCTGGAGAACGGCGGCCATGTCGCGGATCAGTCGGCCGAGATGCTGATCGAGCTTACCGACAATACGACGGGTCAGGTGATCATCCGCCGCCAGTTCAATGCCGGGGCGTCGGGCGTCGGCGTTGACAACCGGTTTTCCGACAACGGCAACGGCTTCTTCTACACGCCGCAATGGCAGATCGAGCAGCTTTCCCTGACATCGAGCCAGATCGGCGACACCTTCACGCTGTCGGTGCTCGGCGCGGACTGCGAGCCGACCGGTCACACCGGCTACGTTTACCTCGACGGCTTCGGCGCGGTGGCCCCACCTGTGGACGGCGGCGGCGGCACCGCCGTGCCGGAGCCGGCGAGCCTGATGGCGCTGGCTGCGGGCCTGACCGGCCTGGGCCTGTTCCGCCGCAACCGGGCTTGATCCCGCACGGGGCCGGGACCGCTGTCCCGGCCCCGTCACGTCAGAACCGCTCGACCCACGGCCGCACCGCGATTTCGTCCGTCCAGCAGGACCGCGGCTGTGCCAGCACGTCCAGCATGGTTTGGGCGATGGCGTCGGGGTCGAGCAGGCTGTCCGGCTTGTCGGCCGGCACCGGACGTCCGGCGGCACGGATGCCGCCATCCACGACGACATGGACGACGTGGATGCCTTGGGGGTGCAGTTCCCGGGCCATGCTCTGGGCCAGGCCGCGCAGGGCGAACTTGCCCATCGCGAAGGGGGCGGACTGAGCGAAGCCCTTTACGCCTGCGGAAGCGCCGGTCAGGAAGATCGTGCCGCCGCCTGCGGCCAGCATCCCGCGCGCGGCCTGCTGCGCCACCAAGAAAGCGCCGAAGGCGGTGATGGCTAGGCTGCGGGCGACATCCGCCGGGTCCAGGTCCACCAAGGGGCCGCGGGCGCGGTAGCTGGGATTGTAGAGCACGATGCCTGGCTGGCCGACTACGGCAAACAGGGCCGCCACTGCTGCGGGGTCAGCGGCGTCGCAGGCGTGCAGGGTGGCGCCGGTATCCTTTGCCAAGTCCGCGAGCTTGTCGGTCCGTCGGGCCGCCAGTGCGACTTGGTGGCCGGCGCGCGCCAGGCCACGGGCAAAGCTGGCCGACAGGCCCGGTCCGGCGCCGACCACCAGGGCGGACGTCATGCCGCAAACCGCACCGCGGCCTCCCCTGCCCTGTCGAAGGCGATCTGCGCCTCGCCGCCGGGCGGCACCGGGTCCTTGCCGGTCCAGCTTCCCGTCGTCACCACCTGCCCGGCACGCAACCCGCCGGCCCAGTGGGCGCCCTCGTTCGCCAGCCACAGCACCATGCGGATCATGTCGCCGGCGGGGTTGCCGGTTCCGCGCTTCTGCTCGGCGCCGCCCACGATCAGGCGGACCTGCTCCGTGCCGAGGTCCAGCGCCTGCCAGTTTGGGATGGAAGCGCCGACCACCAGGCCGAAATGCGACAGGCTGTCCGCCAGCGCCGAGAGCGGGTCCACGGCGCCGGGGTCCACGTAACGGCTTTGCAGCACCTCGATGGCGGGATGGGCCGAGGCGATGGCCGCGAGGACATCGTCCCGGCTGTAAGGCGTTTCCCGCGGCGGCAGGCTGCGGCCGATCCGCACCGCGATCTCCGCCTCCACCACGCGGTCGGAGCCGGATACCTGGCCGGGGCTGTCCTGGATGCCGGCAGCCGGCAGCGGCGAGCAGTTCACCGGGCCATCCGGCCGCGGCGAGCCGACCTTCCAGCCGCCGATTCCGCCCAGCTCGGCCATGACGGTGCGCTGCACGAGGTAGGCTTGTTCCTCAGTTTGCGGGCGCATCACCTCGGGAAGGCTGTGCAGGCGTTGCGTGAGGTCACGGCGGGCGCTGAGCAGCAGGCGGGCGGCATCGTGGTGGCGGTCCATGAGCTTACAGGGTCTCCAAAAGGCTGGCCAGCAGCGCGGCGCGGGGCGCAAGCTGGCGCCACTGGATGTGTTCGTGGCTGGCGTGTGCTCCGTCGCCGGGGCAGCCCAGGCCGTCCAGGGTCGGCACTCCCAGCGCCGCCGTGAAGTTGCCGTCGGAGCCGCCGCCGCGGTGCTGCTTGCCGAGATGGAATGCAGCCAAGGCACGGGCGCGCTCATATAATGCGAGGTTGGCGGGGCTTTCCTGCATGGGCGGGCGGTTCATGCCGCCCTCGACCCGGACGGCGCAACGGGAGTCGAAGGGCTGTAGGTGCAGGAGCGCCGCCTCCATGCGGGTGCCGGCCTCGATGGTCGGGACGCGCAGGTCTATCTCGCAGCCGGCGTCGGCGGCTATGACGTTGGGGCGGGAGCCGCCCCAGACCGGGGCGACGTTCAGGGTTATGCCGGCGGGGAGGTCCACCATCGCGTGGATGCGCCCGATCTGCCGGGCCAGCTCGACGACGGCGCTGGCGCCCTCGGTAAAGCGGCTGCCGGCATGGGCGCCGACGCCCGTCACGTGCAGGGTGAAGCGGCCGACGCCCTTGCGGGCAGTGACGCAGGAGCCATCCTTGGCGGCTGGCTCCATGATGAGCACGCATTCGGCGGCGGCACCTTCCTGCTCGATCAGGGCTCGGCTGGTGGGGCTGCCCACTTCCTCGTCGGGGGTCAGGAGCAGGGTGATGGGACGCGGGGTGCGGACGGCTTGCGCGAAGATGGAGCGCAGGGCGTGGAAGGCGATGAAGCTGCCGGCCTTCATGTCGTAGATGCCGGGGCCATGCGCACGGTCGCCGTCCATGCGGTAGGGCATGGCATCCAGGGTGCCGTGCGGCCACACGGTGTCGAGGTGCCCGATCATCAGGACCGGCTTCACGTTGCACGGCGCAGGCAGCCCCGGCGTGCGTGCGAGAAGGTTGCCGCCATAGCCGTCTCGGCCGGGGATGCGGGTGATGGCGGCGCCTGCCTGGGCCAGCCCGGCCTCGGCGCGGTCCATCAGGGCGTCCACCGCGGCGGCGTCGGTGGTGGGGGTTTCCTGCCGCACCCAGCCGGCCAGTTCGGCCAGCAGGTCCTCGGAGGTGCCCACTTGGGTTTGCGGCATCAATGTTTCCCTTTCTGGGCTCCTCTTGCTGGCTTGACCTTCGCACCGCGTCCATGCCTTGTCCAACGAGGGTGGGTCAGGGGTTGGCATGGACGGGTATGCGTTCGAGGACTTGCAGGTGGGTCAGACCGCGAGCATGGGCAAGACGATCACCGATGCCGACATCCTGCTATTCGCCGCCGTCAGCCTGGACACCAACCCGGTCCACATGGATGCGGACGCTGCCGCGGCGTCGGTGTTCAAGGAGCGGGTGGCGCACGGGATGCTGTCCGCCGGGCTGATCAGCGCGGTGATGGGCACTCGGCTGCCCGGCAACGGCACGGTGTACCTTGAGCAGACGCTGCGCTTCCGCCGGCCCGTCCGCATCGGCGACACGGTGACTGCTACGGTAGAGGTCACGTCGCTGGACCCGGCGAAGCGGCAGGCGACGCTGCGCACGGTGTGCAAGGCCCGGGGCAAAGTGGTGATTGACGGCGAGGCGGTCGTGCTGCCGCGCAGCCGCGGTTCCGAAGTTCTGCCGCGCATCCACGCTTAGGGCATGGAGGTCGTCCGGACATGGGAGGGCTTGCCTCCGGCGCTGCGCGGCGCAACCGTCGCGCTGGGCAACTTCGACGGCGTCCACCTGGGACACGCCCACGTGCTGCGCGCCGCGCACGCTGCACGGCCGGATGCTCCGCTTGCGGTACTGACGTTCGAGCCGCATCCGCGCGAGCATTTCCGTCCGGACGATCCTCCGTTCCGCCTGACGCTGGCGGCGGAACGGCAGGCGGCGTTGGCGGCACTGGGGGTGCAGGTGCTGTATGAACTGCCGTTCGACGCCGGTTTTTCTGGCCTGACGGCGGAGGAGTTCGTGGTGGAGGTGCTGCACCGGGGGATTGGGGCGGCGCACTTGACGTGCGGGCCTGACTTCGCCTTCGGCCACCGGCGGGGCGGCGACGTTGGGTTCCTGGCGGTGCGGGCCGAGGCGCTAGGGATCGGTCTGATGGTCGCGCCGCCGCTGCTGGAGGGTGGGGCGCCGGTCAGCAGCACGCGCATCCGGCGGCTGCTGCAGGATGCCTATCCCGAGCGGGCGGCGCTGGAGCTGGGGCGGCCCTGGGCGGTGCGCGGCACCGTCACGCATGGCGACGCGCGCGGGCGCACCATTGGCTTCCCGACCGCGAACGTGCCGCTGGGCCGGCATCTGGAGCCGGCGCGCGGGGTTTATACCGTTACTGCGCGTCTGGTGGATGGGGTGGAAGTTCCGGGTGTCGCCAACATCGGTCGCCGGCCTACGGTGGCGGAGGGGGCGATCAGCCGGGTGGAGGCGCACTTCTTCGACTGGTCGGGCGACCTGTATGGGCAGGAGGTGGCGGTTGCCCTGCACGGCTTCCTGCGGGCGGAGCGGAAGTTCGACTCGTTCGACGAGCTGCGCGGCCAGATCGTCGCGGACGCGGCGCAGGCGCGGGCAATGCTCGGGGCTTGATGGCAGCGGGCGAAGTGGCTGACTGGACGCGGGCGGCTGCAAATTGACGGGGGACAGCGACGTGCCTGCTGCGTGACGCTGCGCCCTGTTGCGGGGTGTGGCGCTGCGCTTATACCAATCGCCTCTGACTCTGACCTGTGACGATGGACGGCGATGGGTGAGATCACCGGTCAAAGTCAAAGGCGATTGGTATTGCCCGCCCCGCGACGCTGGGGGTTGGGCGCAAGTCCATAGCGTTCGGGAATCGAGCCGACGGTTCGTCGTCAAGGCGTTTTAGGCACAGGCGTTGCGCAGGGCCTGAACTGGTGGTCCTGCCGCCAGACCTGTGGCCTTTGGCTCCTGCCTGTCACTGC
>DASWOJ010000257.1:0-22341 GCA_036398775.1 Acetobacteraceae bacterium | reverse complement strand
TCGATTGCGCCGATGCGCAGCGGCGTGGGGGTCAAGAACAAGGTCCTCGAAGCCTGGGCGTGCTCGCGGCCCGTGGTCCTCACACCTTTGGCGGTCAACGGGCTGATGCTTCCTACGGGCCATGAAAGGCTCGTGGGGGCCGATCATAAAGCGATGGCCCAGGCCGTCATTGAGCTGTTCCGGACGCCTGCGGAGGCACTCCGGATGGGCCGGGAGGCGCGCGACCATGTTGGCCAGCATTATACATGGAAGAACTCGGCTGCGCGTGTGGACGCGTTGCTTAGGAACGCGGCTGCCGATGAGTTGGCGCGCCCCGCGGGTGGGCTAGGGGCCCCACGTGCCGCGGCGCCTGCGGATGCCGCATGATGCCGGCGCAAGGAATGCCTGGTGTGCCTGCGGCCGGCCGGGCATCACGCCGCCGCGTATTGCCCTAAGGGTTACGACAAGGCGGCTTTCAACTCCCCTGGCGTGACCGAAACCCCGTTCAGCTCGGCGTGGAAGAAGCTCAGGAACCCGTCAAGGCGCGCGAGCAGCGCTTCCACCTCGTTTGCGTCGCGCGCATAGGGGGTGTGGCCTGGCGCAAACGACGGACTGTGCATGGTCAAGGCGAACACCATCTGGCCCGCCGATGCCAGTTCCCGGACCAGCCGCCGCATGTCGTCCAGCAACAGGCCCTCCGGGGTCAGCATGATGCGTTCAAGCAGGCCGAGATGCGACAAGAGGCCTGGCACGCGCAGGCGCCGCATCTGCGTGCTGAACAGGAAACGGTCCGCTCCGCTGCCCGCCAGGGTCCGCAACGGGCCGATCAGCCCGTGGGTCATGGGGACGTGCAGCAGGCGGCGGGTCGGGTCGGCCCAGAATGGCTGCGACGGGCACTCGAAGAAGTCCGGTCCCCCGCCGAGGCCCGAGAGGTCCCGGAATGGGAGCACGCTCGTGTCAACCTCGAAGCCGAGGCTGGTCAGCGTGCCGCCCCGCTCGACCCGGAAGCCGTAGCGGCCCGCCTTGTAAACGGTCGGGCGCTGGCCGATCCGGTCGAGGGCGGTGTCCGACAGGGTTTGCAGCTTGCGCCGCTCAAGGTCCTCGGGAAGGTTGCATGGGAAGGAGTTGACCAAGCAGACCACCTCCTCGTGCGGCGGCGTCACCCAGGGGTGCAGGTGCGCCCCGATCACGCACTGCCCGTTCTCGACCCAGCCGCGCAGGGTGCGCGCAGCCTCGTCGTCCATCAGGACGGGATAGCTCGAAAGGTAGCAGGGCCGGACACCGTGTTTCTCAAACAGTGCCTGCGCCCGGTTGATGTGGCGGAACGACTCGACAGACGTGTTGGTGCGGGAGAACGGGCCGTTCCAGTCGAAATCCTCTTCAGTATCAATCACGACGCAAAGGTGCGGGCGGGTCAGCCGGCTTAGGTTGGCCGTGCTGAACCGGGGGACGGATCCCGCGTGCAATGGACCGGCTGTCAACGACATGCTGCCTCAGCCCGGCTTGGCCTGCCGCCCACCCGAAAGAAGGCGCAGCTTGAGGATCAAGGGATTGGACAGAACAAGGAATCTCAAGTTGTCAAACACGTTGAAGCCCAAGCCGACGGCCGTCAGCATGTGGCGGATGCTTTTCAGGTAGTGGCCAGGATGCACTGCGAGGCCCTTGCCGATGCTGGAGTGCAGGGCACCATAGATCACGCGGCGCTCCCGCCAAGTCATCAAGTCTCGCATGGCATTGACATGGAAATCTACCATCCGCTTGGTATCGGAGGCGATCAGGAGCGTGTTGCTGGACATGTAGCTGGTGGGAGTTTCCAGGTTGCGCACGAGGACGTCTTGCAAGACTGCTGTCACCCCGTTCGAGGCCAGCTTGATCCACACGTCCCGGTCCTCCGCCACTCGCAGCGTTGGGTCGAACGGATGCGTGCCAAGGTCGGCCCGTCGGACCAGCACGCAGGACGTTTGGATGAACGCGTTCGACAGGAGCAGCTTCCAACCTGCTTTCTGGAACGACGGCAGGTTCCGGAACAGCGGCCCGGTCACGCTGCCGTCCGCGGCCACCAGGTCGGCTTGGCAGCCGCAAAGGGTGACCTCGGGATGCCGGTCCATCAGCGCTACCTGCTGCGCCAGCTTGTCCGGCATCCAGGTGTCGTCTGCATCCTGGAAGGCGACGTACTCGCCAGATGCCAAAGCCGTCCCGGCGTTGCGGGCGTTGGACGGCCCTACGTTGCCGGGCAGGCGGGCGACGACGTGGCGCAGGCCGAAGCGGCGCAGGGCATGGCAGGCCAAGTCACCCGTGTTGTCCGGGCTGGCGTCGTCAACGACAATCACCTCGAACTGGGTGAATGTCTGGGATGCCAGGGCTGCGACTGTCTTCTCGATTGTCGCCTCAGCCTTATATGCCGGTACGATGATGCTGACCTTCAATGGCTGAACAACAGCGCCCGCCGGGGCATCACTCCTGCTGTCTGACAATAACAGCAAGGAAAACTTCAGACCGGCTCATTGACTTGAACTCGAATGTTAAGCTCAAGCCCCATTGGTCCGCCCCTGGAATATCTGCCGACTGACTAATAAGGGCAATCTGGGCTTGTGACTAGGCTAGCCGTCAGCATAATCGTTCCTTTTCCAGCCCGAATGCCTCCCGGCAGCACCGCATGACAAGCGCTATCTACCTGCCATGCGGCTTGCACCCTGACGCTCTCCACGCCATTGGCGACCGGCAACCAGGCGTGGCAGAAACCAGGCTGTCCGTGTCCAGGTGTAGGCAGGCGCGTCCGACTGGGCCCATGCTTGGCTGTCTTGCAGAACACCTGTGCATGCTGCGTGCCATTACGGTCAGCTTGAAGGAGCCGCCCGATGCCGACCCCACGCAACCGCGCCGAAGCCTTCTGCCGCCGGTTCGGCCTGCGGGTTCCCATCCTGTCCGCGCCGATGGCGGGCGCCTGCCCGGTGGAGCTGGCAACCGCGGTGGCGGATGCTGGCGGCATGGGCGCGATAGGGGCGCTGCTGACCGATCCCGCCGGGATCAGGGACTGGGCCGCCGGGTTCCGCAGCCGCAGCAACGGGGCGTTCCAAATCAACCTCTGGGTCCCCGGCCCGCTGCCCCGGCGCGACCCGGCGCTGGAGGCCGGCGTCCGCAGCTTCCTCGGCGATTGGGGGCCGCCGGTGCCGCTGGAGGCCGCGGACGCCCCGGCCCAGGACTTCGACGAGCAATGCGCCGCGCTGCTGCGGGCGGGTCCGGCAGTCGCGTCCAGCATCATGGGCCTGTTCCCTCCGGCGTTCGTGGACGCCCTGCGCGACCGGGGGATCGCCTGGTTCGCCTGCGCCACCACCTTGGCCGAGGCGCTGGCGGCCGAGGCGGCCGGGGCCGATGCCGTGGTGGCCCAGGGGATCGAGGCCGGCGGCCACCGCGGCGCCTTCGACGCGGCGGCGGCGGAACGCCAGGGCGCCGGGCTGATGGCGCTGATCCCGCGCCTGGCGGACCGGCTGCGGGTGCCGGTCGTCGCCGCCGGCGGGATCGGCGACGGCCGGGGCGTGGCCGCGGCGCTGCTGCTGGGCGCCAGCGCCGTGCAGGTCGGCACCGTCCTGCTGCGCTGTCCCGAGGCCGGGACCGACCCCGCCTGGGCCGACGCCCTGCATGACCTGGAACCGGAGGCGACGGTGCCTACTCGCGCCTTCAGCGGCCGGCTGGGCCGTGCCGTCGCATCCGCCTACACGGACGCAGCCGCGGCAGTGCCGGCGGCGCCCTATCCGGTCCAGCGCAGCCTGACTGCGCCGATGCGCGCCGCGGCACGGGCCGCTGGGAACGCCGGGCGGATGCAGGCCTGGGCAGGGCAGGCCGCCGCCCTGGCCCGCCCGGAACCCGCCGGCAACCTGGTGCGCCGCCTGTGGGCCGAGGCGGAGGCGCTGCTTCCCCCCCGAAGCGATCTGTGACAAGCCCCACTCATGGATCAGGGTCAGGCAGCAGTCGCACAAGCGGGCCAGGCAGGCGCCACGCCCATACGCATCGGGGTTGATGGCTTCAACCTGGCGATGCCCAGGGGCACCGGGGTCGCCACCTATGGCCGGGTGCTGACGCAGGCGCTGGCGGGAATGGGGCATCCGGTGGATGTCGTGTATGGCCTGCCGATCGGCCCGCGCACCCCGGCGCTGCTGCGCGAGGTCATCTTTTTCGACAGCCTGGACCAAGAGGGCGGACGCAAGGCGCCGTGGGTCATGACCCCTCGATGGGCGCGGGAAGCCCTGGGCGACCTGCAGCCCAGCGCCGCCATCCAGGTTCCCGTCACCGGCCGCGTGCTGTCCGAGGGCTTCCGCAGCCGGATGCCGGCTTATGACCGCATCCTCAACGTCTGGGACCTGTGGGGCCGGGCGGAGCGGCACTTCAAGCGTTGGGGCCGCTTCATGCCCATCAGCGTCCCCGACCCGCCGGCCATCATGCACTGGACCTATCCGCTGCCGGTGCAGCTGCAGGGCGCGCGCAACGTCTACACGCTGCACGACCTGGTGCCGCTGCGGATGCCCTACACGACGCTGGACAACAAGCGGGCCTACCTGCGGCTGATCCGCGGCTGCCTGCGCTGGGGCGACCATGTGTGCACGGTGTCGGAGGCGTCGCGGCGGGACATCATGGACCTGTTCGGGGCGCCGGGGGACCGGGTGACCAATACCTACCAATCCGCCGTGCCGGCCGCACCGCCGGTGGACGATGCCGGGCTGGGGGAGTGGCTTGCCGGCCTGTTCGGGCTGCAGCGGGACGGATATTTCCTGTTCTTCGGCGCGCTGGAGCCGAAGAAGAACGTCGGGCGGCTGCTGGAGGCCTACCTGGCGTCCGGCATCCAGACGCCGCTGGCCGTGGTCGGCGGACGCGCCTGGAAGTCTGAGGGCGAGATGCGGCTGGTGCAGGGGGCGAGCGGTGGGAAGGGCGGGGATGCCGGATTCGCCTCCTCCGGGCGGGTGCGGCAGTTCGAGTATATGCCCCGGTCCTGGCTGACCGGGCTGGTGCGCGGCGCGCGTGCGGTGGTGTTCCCGTCGCTGTATGAGGGGTTTGGCCTGCCGGTGCTGGAGGCGATGCAGCTTGGCACGCCGGTCATCACGAGTACGGAAAGCAGCTTGCCGGAGGTTGCCGGGGAGGCCGCGCTGCTGGTGAACCCGTATGACACCGGCGCGATTGCCGGGGCGATGCGGGCGCTGGACGGTGACCCGACGCTGCGTGGCCGCCTATCGGCAGCCGGACTGGAGCAGTCGGCGCGGTTTGCGATGCCTGAGTACCAGGCGCGGCTGCGCGGACTGTATGCCTCGGTCCTGGCGGGTCCTGCCGGGGTGCCGATCGTGGCGCCGGACCGGGACAAGTAGCAGCCGATACGTCTGCGGCATCGTAGGGCGGAAAAGCGCAGCGCCTTCCGCCCTACACGTTACAGGTTGTTATAGATACCCACTGCTTCCTCGACGCTGTCGCACATTTCCAACTGGCTGTTGTGGATGACGGCGGCGGTGTCGCAAACGTCGCGGATGAAGCTCATGTCGTGCGACACGATCACCAGGGCACGGTCCGCCCGCTTCTCGAACAACTCCTCCTGACAGCGGCGGAAAAACCGCTGGTCGCCCACCATGATGACCTCGTCAATCAGGTAGCACTCGAACTCGATGGCAATCGTCAGCGCGAATGCCAGCCGGGCGCGCATTCCCGATGAGTAGGTCTTCACCGGCTCGGTCAACTGATTGCCCAGCTCGGAGAAGTCGTCCACGAAGTCCCGGGTGTCCTGATAGTCCAGGCCATAGATGCGGGTGATGAACTTCAGGTTGTCCAGCCCGGTCAGGCTGCCCTGGAACGCGCCGCCGAAAGCCAGCGGCCAGGACACGGACATGGTGCGCTCGACCTTGCCGGCGGTCGCCAACTCCACTCCGCCGATGATCTTTATCAACGTGGACTTGCCGGCCCCGTTGCGGCCCAGCACGGCGATCTTCTGGCCCGGCGCCACGTCCAGGTTCACCCCATCCAGCACGCGCCGTACGCCGCGCCCGGCGACGTGATACTCTTTCACGATATCAATGCAGTGGATCATGGCATGTCTGTTGCGGGCCGGCGCCTGCGACGGCGCCGGCAACAGGGCTACATCGTCCGGTGCTCGCGGGCGCCCGCGGCCAGCAACGTGCCGATGGTGTAAAGTCCGAACAGGGTGGCAAACACGATGGCCACGTCGGCGAAACGCTTGGGATAGATCGGGTAGTCCGCCTCGTTCGGCTTCACGATCTCGTCCAGGTACAACTGCTGCCGTTCCGCATTCAGCCTCGCCGTATCCAGGAAGGCGACGGCGGATGAAAGCTGCCGCTCGGAAAAGTCGCGCTGCAGGGTCAGCAGGTCGAACTCGGTGATCTGCGGCACCATGCTCTTGTCGGACCCGGTGATCCGTGTCCGCGCGGCGTCAATCTGCTTCTGCATGGTGTCAATGCGGTTCTGGATGTCCGGGATCAGCGGGCTTTGCGGCGATGCCCGCATCAGCATCCCAAGCTGCGTCTTGGATGCGGTCACCCGGTTCGTCATGTCTTGGATGGCGGCCAGCAGCGGCGCGGACTGCTTGTTCGGGTCGAGCAGCGCCTCCCGGTTGCGGAAGGCTGCAAGGTCGGTGGCGACCTGCTGCATACGGGCCTCGGCATTCGTCACCTCGCGCCGGGCCTCCTTCATGGTGGTCTCGCGCTGCCGGTCGTTCATGCGGTTGACCAGACGCTCGCTGCCAGCCAGCAGGGTACGGGCGATGGTTGCAGCGTCGTCGGCGCGGAACGCCTTCACTGTCAGCGAGGTCACGCCGGTGGTGCTGTCGTAGGACACGTCCACGTGCCGCAGGAAATGCTTGAACAGGTGCTCGTTCGTCGAACCCAGGAACGGCAGCGGGAAGGCGGAGAGCGGGTCGGCCTCCGGGCGGGCGAACAGGTCCCGTATGTCAACGGTGCGCCCAAGCTCCTCCAGGGCGTCGCGGGACAGGATGTAGTCCTGGACTGCGAAGGTATCGTCCTGCGCCCGGCTCACGCCCGCGCCCTGCAGCAGGCTGCTGAGCATGCTGGGAGACTGCGTGGCCGCGCCGCGGACGACGAACTTCGCCTCCGAGACATACTGGTTGGCTGCAAACCCGAATTCATAGACGGTCGCGCCGATGGTGGGCGCCACAACGAACAAGAGCAGCGGCAGCCGGCGGCGGACACGCGACCAGAGGCTTGGCCGTGGCGGAGGCGCCCGGCGAGGCTGGAAGCGCCGGAGCTGCGGCTCGGCGTGGGAGACCTGCGCGTTCAATCCATCCATGATTAACCTATACGGGGTGCAGTGCAGCGAAATCAACCGGAGCTTCGCTGGGGACACCCAGGCGTTGCAGGATGCACACGGCACCGCGGTCCGATGTGCTTCGCTGCGCGTCCGGCCTGTTCGCGCCGGGCAGGCAGGATTACAAGCGCCGGCGTGACACATTCCGACGATTCCCGCCCTTTGGCGCCCGGCTCCCAGGTTCCGGCCACCGCGCCCGGCGGCCAGCCTCACCGGTCATCCTACGTCGCCGCGGTCCCTGCTGCCCGTCCGTTCCGCCGCCGGGCCGCAGCGCTTCTGTTGTGCGCCGCCGTCCAGGCGTGCAGCGCCCTGCCGACCAGCACGCCGGAGGAGCGGCAGGTCTTCAAGGCCGAGCAGTCCGCTGCCAACAGCATCGGCTTCCGGATCGTGAACCTGGTGCCGGAAACGGTGGCGGCCCTCAGCCTGGCGCCCACCGACGACCTGCGCGCGCTGGACGCCTTGGGCCGCCCGCGCCGGGCGGACGCCATCGGCGTCGGGGATGTGCTGAGCATCTCGGTGTTCGAGGTCGGCACGAGCCTGTTCGGCGCGGCGTCCGGATCTGAGCCGGGCATCGAAAGCGGCGGGACCTCGGTCAACCCGCTCACCCCCGGGGCGGCGCGGCACACGATTCCCGGCCTGCAGGTCGAGGCGGGCGGCACGATCAACTTCCCGTATGTCGGGCGCGTACGTGCCGCCGGGCGCACGCCATCCGAGCTGGGGCGGATCATCGAGGGCGGGCTGAAGAGCAAGAGCACGGACCCGCAGGTGGTCGTGTCGCTCGCCAGCAACCTGAGCAGCACGGTGTATGTGTCCGGCGACGTGGAGAAGCCGGGCCGCGTGCCGCTGACCCTGGGACATGAGCGGCTGCTGGACGTCATCGCCATCGCGGGCGGGCCGAAGCGGACGGACTACGACACGTTCGTCCAGGTGACGCGGGGCAACACGACGGCGCGCATCCTGCTGCAAGCCCTGACGCAGCAGCCGCGGCAGGACATCACCCTGATCCCCGGCGACCGGGTGCAGCTCCTTTATAAGCCACGCAGCTTCACGGCGTTCGGCGCCAGCCAGAAGGTGGAGCAGATAGCGTTGAACACCGCCAACGTGTCGCTGGCCGAGGGCATCGCCCGCACCGGCGGCCCGGACAACGGGCGCGCCGACGCCAATGCGGTGTTCCTGGTCCGCTACGAGGGGCCGGCGGTGGCCCGGAGGCTGGGGCTGGAGGTGCAGCCGGCCGGTACGCCGGTGATGTATCGCGTGGACCTGCTGAACCCCACCAACTACTTCCTGACCACCAAGGTGGCGATGCGGGACCAGGACGTGCTGCTGGTCGCCTCGGCGCGCACGGACCAGATCAACAAGCTGTTCGGGCTGGTGAGCGCGTTCTTCACGCCGGTGCTGGTGGGCCGGGCGGTGTCGCAGTAGCGATGGCGGCAGGTTGATGGCCTGGGCCTGCAGGCCGTTGGGGCCGGTGCTGGCCGGGGCGCACCTGGCGCCGCAGGGATGAGCCTGGCGTCCGGAGCAGCCCTGGCGCCCGAAGCTGCTGCCCCCGGCAGGCGCCCCGCCATAATCGGGGCTGCGCCGGTCCTCGCGGGCCTGGTTATGTTCGCGGTGACCCTGTTCGTGCCGGGCGTGCTGAACGACGCCGACACGTTCTGGCACATCAAGGCGGGCGAGTGGATCATCGCCCACGGCGCGGTGCCGCACACCGACCCGTTCTCCTACACCCGGGCCGGCGCCCCCTGGGTCGCGCATGAGTGGCTGGCGGAGGTTGCGTTCGCACTGGCTTTCCGCGCCGCGGGGTGGGGCGGAATCGTCATGCTGACGGCGTTGGCTGCCGGCGCGGCGTTCTTCCAGCTTGCGCGGCACCTCGGCCGCTGGCTGCCGGTCCCGGTGGTCCTGCTGATGTCGCTGCTGGCGGCGTCCTGCGTTGCGCCGGGCTTGCTGGCCCGGCCGCACATCCTGGCGCTGCCGTTCTTCGAGACCTGGGTGGCAGGTCTGTTCATCGCGCGGGCGAGGGGAGGGGCGCCGTCGCTTTGGCTGCTGCCGGTGATGTGCATCTGGGCGAACCTGCATGGCGGCTACATGCTCGGGCTGATGCTCGTATTGCCGCTGGGGCTGGAGGCGCTGCTCGATGCCCCGGCGGATTGGCGCGGGACCGTGAAGCGGTGGGGCGGGTTCCTGCTGGTTGCGCTGGCTGCTGCAGCGGTGACGCCGCATGGGCTGGCCGGGCTGCTGTTCCCGTTCCAGCTCGTCGGCCTGTCCGAACTCAGCATGATCGTGGAATGGCGCCCGACCGACTTCAGCACCTTGCAGCCGCTGGAGCTTGTGCTGGTGGCCGGGCTGTATGTTGCGCTGACCCGCGGGGCCAGGCTGCCGCCGGTGCGGCTGCTGATCGTGTTGGGGCTGCTGCATCTGGGGTTGACGCACACGCGCCACCAGGCGTTGGTGGGCGTGATCCTGCCGCTGCTGCTGGCCGGCCCTATTGCTGCTGCCCTGCCTGCGCTCCGTCCGGACCGCGGCGGCGCGCGTTGGGCCACGTGGGGGCTGGGTGCGACGGGTGGGCTGGTCGTGCTGCGGCTGCTGCTGCCGGCCGCACCTGGCGGGAAGAACCCGGTCCCGGCGGCGGCGGTGGCGCACGTGCCGCCGGCCCTGGCGGCGCAGCCGGTGTTCAACGAGTATTCCTTCGGCGGCTACCTGATCTATGCCGGCATCCGGCCCTTCATTGACGGGCGGGCCGACCTGTATGGCCCGGCGTTCATGCGGGCCTATGACGCCGCCACGTCGCCGAACCGGGCGGCCCTGGAGGATGTGTTCCGCACCTACGGCGTCCGCTGGACCCTACTGCCGCCCGGCAGTCCCGCGGTTCAACTGCTGGACCTGATGCCGCACTGGTGCCGGCTGTATTCGGACGACGTTGCCGTGGTGCACGCGCTGTCCTGCTGAGCAGGCTTGCAGGGCGCTTCGCCGGGTTCACACGCTGTTGGCCGGAATGCGGGAGACGCCGGGATAGCATCTGGCAATGCAGGGGTGGGGGCATGGCGGCTTCACCCCGGCCGCGCCCCGGTCTAGAACCCCCCGATGCTGTCCAAGACCTTCGTGCCCGCCGACGTCGAACCGGGCCTGTATGCCGGGTGGGAGGCCGCCGGCGCGTTCCATGCCGACCCGGCGTCCAATGCCGCGCCCTATACCATCATGATCCCGCCGCCCAACGTCACCGGCAGCCTGCACATGGGCCACGCGCTGACGATGACGCTGCAGGATACGCTGATCCGCTGGCGCCGGATGCAGGGCAGGGATGCGCTGTGGCAGCCCGGCACCGACCATGCGGGGATTGCGACCCAGATGGTCGTGGAACGCCTGCTGGCGAAGGAAAGCAACCGGACCCGGCAGGAGATCGGCCGCGACGCCTTCACCAGCCGGGTCTGGGACTGGAAGGCGGAGTCCGGCGGCGCCATCACCGGCCAGCTTCGCCGCCTCGGCGCCTCGCTCGACTGGGAGCGGGAGCGGTTCACGATGGACGAGGGGCTGTCGGACGCGGTGCGGGAGGTGTTCGTCACCCTGTATAAGCAGGGCCTGATCTACCGGGACCGCCGCCTGGTGAACTGGGATCCGCAGTTCCAGTCGGCCATCTCCGACCTGGAGGTGGAGGCGCGGGAGGTGAAGGGCAGCCTGTGGCACATACGCTATGCCATCGAGGGGCAGCCGAACCGCTCCATCACCGTCGCCACCACCCGGCCGGAGACCATGCTGGGCGACACCGCCGTGGCCGTGCATCCCGATGACGACCGCTACCGCGGCCTTGTTGGGCAGTATGCCATCGTGCCGCTGACGGGGCGGCGCATCCCTATCGTGGCCGACACGTATTCGGACCCGGAGAAGGGCACCGGCGCCGTGAAGATCACCCCGGCGCACGACTTCAACGACTTCGAGGTGGGGCGGCGGCACGACCTGCCGATGCCGTCCGTGCTGGACAAGCTGGGCCGGGTGACTGTGGCGGAGTTGGACTTGCCGGAGGGCATGGACTTCGTGCGCGAGCTGGAGGGGCAGGACCGGTTTGCCGCACGCAAGGCAATCGTCGCCGAGCTGGAGCGGCTGGAGGTGCTGGAGCGGACGGAGCCGCACACGCATCAGGTCCCGCACGGCGACCGCTCCGGCGTGCCGATCGAGCCGTTGCTGACGACCCAGTGGTACTGCAACGCCGGCGAGCTGGCCAAGCCCGCCATCGCCGCCGTCGAGAGCGGGGCGACCGTCTTCGTGCCCCGGCAGTGGGAGAACACCTTCTTCGCCTGGATGCGCGACATCCAGCCCTGGTGCATCAGCCGCCAGCTTTGGTGGGGCCATCGCATCCCGGCCTGGTTCGGGGAAGATGGCACGGTGTTCGTCGAGCGGACGGAGGCTGAGGCGTTGGCCGCGGCCCGTGTCCATTACGGACGGGACGCGGCGCTGACCCGGGACGAGGACGTGCTGGACACCTGGTTCAGCTCGGCGCTGTGGCCGTTCTCGACCCTGGGCTGGCCGCAGCAGACGCCGGAGCTTGGGCGCTACTACCCCGGGGACGTGCTGGTGACGGGGTTCGACATCATCTTCTTCTGGGTGGCCCGGATGATGATGATGGGCCACCACTTCATGCGCGATGTGCCGTTCCGCACGGTCTATATCCACGGCCTCGTGCGCGACGAGCGCGGGCAGAAGATGTCGAAGTCCAAGGGCAACGTGATTGACCCGCTGGAGCTGATCGAGGCTTACGGCACGGACGCGCTGCGGTTCACCGTTTGCGCGCTGGCCGGGCCGGGCCGCGACATCAAGCTGGGCGCGGCGGCGGTCGAGAACCGCCGCAGCTTCGTCACCAAGCTGTGGAACGCGGCGCGGTTCTGCGAGATGAACGGGGTGGCGCCGGTGCTGGGCTTCGATCCGGCTGGTGCCCGGTTGCCGCTGACCCGATGGGTGCTGGACGCCTGCAACGCCGCCGTGGCTGAGGCGACCGCGGCGCTGGACGCCTACCGCTTTGACGACTACGCCGCTGCGGCCTACCGGTTTACCTGGGGCACCTTTTGCGATTGGTTCCTGGAATTCGCCAAGCCGGTCCTGAACGGACCCGCCGGCGCGGACGCTGCCGAGGTCCGGGCGGCGGCGGCGCACGTGCTGGGCGTCATCCTGCGGCTGCTGCACCCGGCGATGCCGTTCGTCACCGAGCACCTGTGGGACAACCTGGGTTATGGCGCCGCGTGCAGCCTGATCCGCGCGCCTTGGCCGGCACCGGCGCCGGTTGCCGACCCGGCGGCGGCGCGGCAGGAGTTGGAGTGGCTGGTGCGCCTGGTGTCCGAGGTACGCACGGTCCGGTCCGAGATGGACATTGCGCCCAGCAAGCTCACGCCGATCCTGCTGCGCGATGCGGCCCCTGCCACCCTGGCGAATGCGGCCGCCTGGTCGGGCAGCATCCAGCGCATGGCCCGCGCCTCGGAGATCAAGGCGCTGGATGGGCCGATGCCGCCGGACAGCGCGCAAATCGTGGTGGACGAGGCGACGGTGGTGCTGCCGCTGGCGGGGATCATAGATTTGGACGCCGAGCGGGCGCGGCTGGGACGGGAACGGCAGAAGTCGCTGGCCGAGGCGGACAAGGTGGTACGCAAGCTGGACAACGCGGATTTCGTCAGCCGGGCCAAGCCGGAGGTGGTGGAGGAGAACCGGGGACGCCTGGCTGCGCACCAGGCCGAGGCCGCGCGCCTGGCGGCGGCGCTGGCGCGGATCGCGCCGGGAAGTGGGACTGGTCCTGCTCCCTCTCCCTCCGGGAGAGGGTTGGGGTGAGGGGGTCTTCACGCGCCGTCCTCGCCGAAGCGGGACCGCGTGCCGTTGTGACCCGCTGTGCCCCGCTCCGCAGCCAAGACCCCCTCACCCCGACCCTCTCCCGGAGGGAGAGGGAGCAGATAAGTAATTGATAAGGAACACGTCATGCTGAAGAAGCGTTGGGACAAGAGCAACCTGCCGTCCCGCCATGTCACCGTCGGTGCCGACCGGGCGCCGCACCGCAGCTACTATTACGCGATGGGCCTGACCGAGGACGAGATCAACCAGCCCTTCGTCGGCGTCGCCTCCTGCTGGAACGAGGCCGCGCCCTGCAACATCTCCCTCAACCGCCAGGCGCAGTCGGTCAAGCGCGGCGTGTCGGAGGCCGGCGGTACCCCGCGCGAGTTCACCACCATCTCCGTTACCGACGGGATCGCGATGGGCCACCAGGGCATGAAGTCGTCGTTGGTGTCGCGGGAGGTGATCGCCGACAGCGTCGAGCTGACGATGCGCGGCCACTGCTACGACGCGCTGGTCGGGCTGGCCGGGTGCGACAAGTCGCTGCCGGGCATGATGATGGCCATGCTGCGGCTGAATGTGCCCAGCGTGTTCATGTATGGCGGCAGCATCCTGCCGGGCCGGTTCCATGGGCGGGACGTGACGGTGGTGGACGTGTTCGAGGCGGTGGGCAAGCACGCCGCCGGCAACATGGACGACGGCGAGCTGCTGGAGCTGGAGAAGGTCGCCTGCCCCTCCGCCGGGGCCTGCGGCGGCCAGTTCACCGCCAATACGATGGCCACCGTCAGCGAGGCGATCGGCCTGGCGCTGCCCGGCTCCGCCGGGTCGCCGGCGCCGTATGAGGACCGGGACCGCTGGGCGGTGGAAAGCGGGCGCGCCGTCATGGCGCTGATCGAGAGCGGCCTGCGCCCGCGCGACATCGTGACGATGGAGGCGCTGGAGAACGCGGCCGTCGTGGTGGGCGCGACCGGGGGCAGCACCAACGCCGGGCTGCACCTGCCGGCGCTGGCGCACGAGGCCGGGCTGCGCTTCACCATGGACGACGTGGTGCGGATCATGAAGCGCACGCCCTACATCGCTGACCTCAAGCCCGGCGGGAAGTATGTGGCACTTGACGTCCACCGCATCGGCGGCATCCCGGTCATCCTGAAGGCGCTGCTGGACGGCGGCCTGCTGCACGGCGACTGCATCACCGTGTCGGGCAAGACCTTGGCGGAGAACCTCAAGGATGTGGTGTTCCCGACCGATCAGGATGTGGTCTATCCGGTGTCGCGGCCGATCTCCAAGACCGGCGGCGTCGTGGGGCTGAAGGGCAACCTGGCGCCCGAGGGGGCCATCGTGAAGGTGGCCGGGATGGCCAACCTGCAATTCGAGGGCACGGCGGTGTGCTTCGACAGCGAGGAGGAGGCGTTCCGCGCCGTCAACGACCGCGCCTACAAGAAGGGCGATGTCATCGTCATCCGCTACGAGGGGCCGCGCGGCGGGCCGGGGATGCGGGAGATGCTTTCCACCACCAGCGCCATCTACGGGCAGGGCATGGGCGGTGATGTGGCGCTGATCACCGATGGCCGGTTCAGCGGCGCGACCCGCGGCTTCTGCGTCGGCCATGTCGGGCCGGAGGCGGCGGTGGGCGGGCCAATCGCGCTGCTGCGCAATGGCGACCGCATCCGCATGGACGCGGAGGCCGGGACCATCGAGGTGCTGGTGTCCGATGCCGAGATGGCGGAGCGCCGGGCGGCTTGGACTCCGCGCGGCACCGACTACAACAGTGGCGCCATCTGGAAGTATGCGCAGACGGTGGGGCCGGCCTACCTGGGCGCCGTGACCAACCCGGGTGGGGCGGCGGAGACGCACTGCTACGCGGATATCTAGGGGCGGGGGGGCTGCAACCCGCCCCTGACGGCACGGATCGCCGGAACGATCCGGCTGTCTTCTCCCTCTCCCTTCGGGAGAGGGCCGGGGTGAGGGGGTGGGCAAGCGCCGTGTTTACCCATTACGGAGCTACCGTCCTTCGGCGCGAGACGGTCGCCCCTCCGTAGCCAAGACCCCCTCACCCCAACCCTCTCCCGGAGGGAGAGGGAGTCGGTGCGGCCCTTGCGGTGCGGTGGCACGGGGCTTGCGATGGCTTTGCCATGATCCCACCGACCCCTGGCGCAGATCCGTCGTCCCGCTTGTTCGGCTATGCCACGCCGCCGGACGGTGCCGGGCCGATTGGGCCGGACCAGGCGTGGCCGATGCCGGTGGATGCCAGCTTCTCCGACGTGATGCACGGCTTGAACCCCCTGCATCATCTGCCGGTGATCGGCACAATCTACCGGGCCGTCACCGGCGAGACCATTCCGGCCACCATGCGCGTCCTGGGTGCTGGCATCCTCGGCGGGCCGCTGGGGATGCTCGGTGCCGGGCTGTTCGGCCTGTTCGAGGCGGTGATCAGCATGGGGCCGGACCGCAGCCGTCCGCCGACCCCGGCCGGCATGTCGGAGACCGGTTCGGAGCGCCCGATGGAGCCGGTCACGCCCGGAACGCTTCGCGCGGGCGAATACACGACGCTGGCGACCACCGTGCCGGAGTTCCTGCAGCCGACCCGGTTGGCGGACGGCCTCCCACCCGGCACGGCGCCCGATCCCAGCCGCGGCCTTGCCGCCTACGCCGCAGCGGCGCAGGAATGGCGCAATACACAGGCGTGGGAGAAGGGGTTGGCATGAGGGCGCGGGTGGGACGGGATGGTATGGTGACGCTCGGCGCGTTCCAGGCCCGTGCCGTCCTGGGCGCGGGCGGCATCAGCGCCTGCAAGCAGGAGGGGGACGGCGCCACCCCTGCAGGGCTGCTGCCGCTGCGCCGGGTGCTGTATCGGGCGGACCGGCTGCCGCGGCCGCGCGCCGCTGTTCCGGTGTCGCCGCTGGCGCCGCATGACGGCTGGTGCGACGATCCCGCGGATGCCGCCTACAACCGTCCGGTCAAGCTGCCCTTTTCCGCAGGGCACGAGGAGCTGTGGCGGGCGGATGCGGTGTATGACGTCATCGGCGTGCTTGGCTGGAACGACGCGCCGCCGGTGCGTGGTCCCGGGGTGCCGCCGGGCAGTGCCATTTTCCTGCACCTTGCCCGCCTGGACCGCGCGCCCACTGCTGGCTGCATTGCCCTGGACTGCGCTGACCTGCTGGCGCTGCTGGCAGCGGGGATGACGGAGATCGAGGTCGAGGCGACATAGAGCGGCTTGCGCCCGGACTAGACGCGAACCGGATCAGCTTTTTTGCCTGCGGGCATTGATTTGCAAGTCAAGGTTCACTGCGCCACATCCTGAGCCGAGCGCAAGGCTTTGGCTGCCTTGCAAAGCCGGGCCGCACCGTATTCAGGACGACGCCATTCCGGGCTGAAACGCTTGCTCGGCAAATCCGGCTGCCTGTCCGTCCATGCCGCGCATTGCCGGGGACACCTGCCTTATCAGACGATGCCGAGCCATTGCAGGATGTAGGGCAGTCCAACGACCGTTCCCGCGCCCACGACGCACAACACGATCAACAGCATCACCGCCTGATCGAGGGGGGACCGGCCTGTGCTTGCAGGTTGGACGAGCGGTGGCGCTGCGTTGCGCTCAGCCGCTGGCGAGCTGACCACCGGCCACTTCACCACTTCTTCTGAGGCAGCGGCGCCGGACCGCTGAGTCAGGAACGGCGTCAAGTCGGCTGGCGGTGGGAAATTCTCTGCCGTCACGCTGGCCGCTGCGTCCGGCACCTGCAAGCTGCCCTGGGCCAAGGCGTCGCGAATCGGCGCTGCCGCCTTGTCCTTGAGCAGCTGCTTGAACGAGGGCAGGCCGACGAGGACAACGTGCAGCAATGCGGCCATGCCGGCGCTAGGCCGTCCTCCCGGCGCAACCAGGCGCGACAGGATGCGGATGGCGACTGCGTTCAGCGTCTCGGCCTGGTCAATGACCAGCACGACCCGGCTTTCGCTGGGGTGGCGGAGGCATAAGCGCTGCAACGCGTCTTCGGCGGCCTCATCGGTCAGCATCCCGACCGCGGGCTGCCCGCTTTGGATCAGGATGCGCTCGATGGTGAGCGGCGATCGCAGCGGGTTGCCGACCCGCAGGATACGGGCGCCTGGCGCAAGCCCGGCCAGCAGGGCACGCAACGCCTCCTCATGCTGATGGCCCTCACCGAGCAGGACGGTGACCTGTGGCGCGCCGCCTGGCCGGGCGGCGGCCAGCATGTTGAGATGTGCGGTCGCCAACGACGGAGACTCCAAAGGACAATCCCAATGTGCAACAATCCGACGCGCGGAGCAACCGCTGTCGTGTGGTGGACCGGTCTGCGTCCCGCTTATTCTCCGCGCGGGTCGAAGGCCTGGCGCAGCCCGTCGCCGAGCAGGTTCACCGCGATCACCGTCAGGAAGATCAGCAGCCCCGGCAGGATCGCCAGCAGCGGCGCCGTCGTCACCAGGTCCTGGGCGTTGTTCAGCATGTTGCCCCAGCTCGGCGTCGGCGGGACGATGCCGAACCCGAGGAAGCTCAATACGGACTCAAATAGGATCACCCGTCCGACGGTCAGCGTGAGCGCCACGATGAGCGGGCTGGCGACGTTCGGCAGGATGTGCGCCAGGACGACATACCAGGCCCCGCCGCCGCTGGCCCGTGCGGAGGTCACGAACTCCCGCTCCTTGAGCGAGAGCGTCGCGGCGCGGACCACGCGGGCCACGGCGGTCCAGTCGAACAGGGCGATGATGACCACCACGCGCCAGAACCCGGCGGCGCCGGAGCGGGCGAAGTCCGGCGAGAACCCCAGCTTCGTCAGGTCCAGCGCCCCCAGCACGATCAGCAGCGGCAGCAGCGGCAGCGCCAGCACCCCATCGGTGACGCGCATCAGGGCGCCATCCACCGCACCGCCGAAGTAGCCGGCGGCAACTCCGATCGCCACGCCCACCACGGCGCCCACCATGGTCGCGATCAGCCCGACGAGCAGGCTGATCTGGCCGCCGGTCATCAGCCGCACCAGCACGTCCCGCCCGGCGTCATCCGTGCCCAGCAGGTGGACCGGCCCCGGCGGGTCGAACCGGCCCAGCAGGTCCGTCGTCGTCGGGTCCACGCCGAGCCATGCCTGCACCGGCCAGGCGGACAGGCAGAACAGCACCAGCAGGATCAGCAACCCCAGCGCCACCATGCCGGTGCGATGCCGGCGGAAGCGGCGCAGGCGCAGCCGCCAGGGGCTGACGGCCGCTTCGGTGGTGGTGGTCATGGCGACGCTCATTTCAGGCTGATCCGCGGGTCGAGCCAGCCGTAGGCCAGGTCAGCCAGAAGATTGCTCGCCAGCGTCACGAGCGTGGCGAACAGCAGGCCGGCGAGGGCGAGGTTGAAGTCGTTGCCCAGAATGGAGTCGTAGATCATCTTGCCCATGCCGGGCTGGGCGAACATGGTCTCGGTGATGAGCGCGCCGCCGAACAGGGTGCCGAAGCTGAGGGCGACCACGGTGACCACGGGGATCATGGCGTTGCGCAGGGCATGGACGCGGATCACGCGGGCCTCGGGGGCGCCCTTGGCCCTGGCGGTGCGGATGTGGTCCATGCGCAGCACGTCCACCATCGCCGCGCGGACGTAGCGCACGAACTGCCCGGCGGTGGACAGGGCCAGCGTCAGCACCGGCAGCGCCAGGTGCCGCAGCACGTCCGCCCAGCCGCCATCGCCCACGTTCGCGGTGCCGCCTGCCGGCAGCCAGTGCAGGTTGACGGCAAACACCAGGATGAACACCAGCGCCAGCCAGAACACTGGCACCGACACCCCGGCCAGCGCAAGCACGCTGACCAGTCCGTCCACCCAGCCGCCGGGCCGCAAGGCCGCCAGCGTGCCGAGGGCCAGGGCCAGCACGACGGCCAGGGTGAAGCCGCCCAGCATCAGCTTGGTGGTTTGCCACAGCGCCGGACCCATCACCTGCAGCACCGGGCGGGCGTGGACGCGGCTGTAGCCGAGGTCGCCTTGCAGGGCGGCCTGCAGCCAGTGCAGGTATCGCAGCACCAGGGGCTGATCGAGGCCGTAGATGGCGCGCAGCCGCTGCGCCGCTTCCGGCGTCATGCCGGGGTTGCTGGCCATCATGAGGTCTATGGGATCGCCGGGCATCAGGCCGATCAGGCAGTAGATGGCGAAGGACATGACCAGGAGCACGACCAGGGTCTGCACGAGGCGGCGGAGGATGAAGCGGGTCATCGGTGACGACGGGCCGTGTCTGACTCCCTCTCCCTCCGGGAGAGGGTTGGGGTGAGGGGGTCTTGGCGGCGGAGCGGGGCGCTGGCAGTGCCGGTAGGGCGCGGCCCTGCATAGGCTGTGATGGTGCTTGCCCGCCCCCTCACCCCAACCCTCTCCCGAAGGGAGAGGGAGACGGAAGAAAATCTTACCATGGGAAGTGGCATGCCGCGGCTTGGCCCGGCGCCAGCTCGCGCAGCCTTGGCGGGTCGGTCCGGCATACCGCCTGCGCCTTCGGGCAGCGCGGGTGTAACACGCAGCCGGGCGGCGGGGCCAGCGGGCTTGGCATCTCGCCCCGGATCGCCGCGCCGCGTGCCCGGCGGCGGCCGATGCGCGGAACCGCGTCCAGCAGCGCCTGGGTGTAGGGGTGCGCCGGCCGGGCGAACAGGGCGTCGCGCGCCGCCACCTCCACCAGCCGTCCCAGGTAGAGCACCGCCACCCGATCGGCCAGGTGATGCACCACCGCCAGGTCATGGCTGATGAACAGGTAGGCCAGGCCCTTCCCACCCTGCCTCGTCTGCAAGTCGCGCATCAGGTTCAGCACCTGGCTTTGGATGGACACGTCCAGGGCCGACAGCGGCTCGTCCGCCACGATCAGGCGGGGGCCGGGGGCGAGGGCGCGGGCGATGGCGATGCGCTGGCGCTGGCCGCCGCTGAATTCGTGCGGGTAGCGGTTCAGGGCGTCGCGCGGCAGCCCGACCTGCTCCACCAGCTCGGCGGCGCGGGCGCGGCGGTCGGCGGCGGTGCCGATGCGCTGGATGCGGAGCGGCTCGGCGATGATCTCCGACACCGGCATTCGCGGGTCCAATGCGCCGTAGGGGTCCTGGAACACCACCTGGATCGCTTGTCGGCTGGCCGCGTCCGGCGCCCGCCCCTCGAACCGCACGGTGCCCTGCGTCGGCTCGCGCAGACCGGCGACGACGTTGCCCAGCGTGCTCTTGCCGCTGCCGCTCTCGCCCACCAGGGCCAGGGCCTCGCCGGGGGCGACCTCGAAAGTGACGTTTTCCACCGCGCGCAGCACCCGGGGCTTCTTGAACAGGCTGCCGCCCTGGGGAAAGTGGACGCTCACGCCCTGCACGGCCATCAAGGGCGTCATGCCAACCTCATATCCCTGGCCGGATGCAGGCGGCCCAGCGGCCCGGCGCGTGTTCCTCCAGCGACGGCTCGGCCGCGGTGCAGGCAGGGACCGCCTTGGGGCAACGCGGGGCGAAGCGGCAGCCCGACGCCTTGGCGCCCATGTCGGGGACGCCGCCGGCGATGACGGGCAGGTGCGGCACGCGCCGGGCCGGGTCCGGCAGCGTCGCGATCAGCCCGGCGGTATAGGGGTGCAGCGGCTGTGCGAACAGCGCATCCGCCGGGGCACGTTCGACGACGCGGCCGGCGTACATGACGACGACCTCGTGCGCCAGCTCGCTAATGACGGCCAGGTTGTGGCTGATGAACTGGATGGCGGCGCCGGTCTCCTCCTGCAGGGTCAGCATCAGGTCCAGGATCTGCGCCTGGATCGTCACGTCCAGCGCCGTCGTCGGCTCGTCGGCGACCAGCAGGGCAGGGCGGCAGGCCAGGGCCATCGCGATCATCGCCCGCTGGCGCTGGCCGCCGCTCATCTGGTGCGGGTAGGCGCGGGCGCGCTCGCGGGCGGCGGGGATGCCCACCTTGTCCAGCAGGTCGGCGGCCCAGTCCAGGGCGGTGGGCCAGGCCACGCCCTCGTGCAGCACGAGGGCCTCGCCGATCTGACGGCCGACCGGCATGGTCGGGTTCAGGGCGGACATCGGGTCCTGGAACACCATCGCGACCTGCGCGCCGCGCATCGCCTGCCAGTCGGCGGCGGACTGCCCGGCGACCTCGCGTCCCTGGAACCGTATGCTGCCGGTGACGCGGCCGGGCCGGGGAACCAGGCCCATCAGGGCCAGGGCGGTCATGCTCTTGCCGCAGCCGCTTTCGCCGACGACGCCCAGGGTGCGGCCTGCGGGGATGCTGTAGCCGACGCCGGCGACGACGGTGCGGGGGCCATCGGGGAGGTCGAACACGACGTGGAGGTTGCTGACTTCGAGCACCGCGGCATTGTTGGAAGGTGCATGCACTACTCCCTCTCCCTCCGGGAGAGGGTTGGTGTGAGGGAGGCCACGCAGCACTAGGTTGGCCCCACTTTAGGAACAGACCTTTATATAGGCGGGTGCCGCACTTGGGGTTTCCCTCACCCCGGCCCTCTCCCGGAGGGAGAGGGAAGGCAGTCCGCTCACTGCGGCTTCCAGTTCTCGGCGAAGATGCCGACGTCGTAGCCGTTGCCGAGCGGCTGGTAGCCGGTCAGCCACTTCGGCACGATGTGCGGCTCGGCCCGGAAGAACAGCGGCAGGACCGGGACCTGCTCGGCGTAGATGCGCTGCATCGCCGACCAGTCGGCCTTGGCCTTCGCAGGGTCCAACTCGGCCTCGACCTTGGCGATGTTGGCGTCCATCTCGTTGTTGCTGAACCCGGGATAGTTCGCGCCGCCATAGCTGTTGGCCGCTGCAGGGATGTCGCTGGTGCCCAGGGTCCGGCGCGGGGACTCGCTTACGGTGCTGGACCAGCCATACATGCCGAGTCCGGTGTATTGCCGCTGCTTGAGGGTCACGCCGAACAGGGTGCGGGCCGGCTCGTTCTTGATCGTGACATCCACGCAGGCGGCCTTCCAGTTGTTCTGCAGCACCTGCTCCGTCAGCTCGCGCAGGCGGTTGCCGGCGGTGGTCGTGATCTCGAACGACAGCCGCTGACCCGCGGCGTTGCGGCAGATGCCGTCGGGGCCGGGGGTCCAGCCGGCCTCCTGCAGCAGCTTCTTGGCGCCTGGCAGGTCGTAGGGGGCGGGCTTGATGCTGGCGTCGTACATCGGGTGCAGCGGGTTGACCCAGGTGGCGGCGACGGGCTGCAGCCCCTCGAACAGCCGGGTGGCCACCGCCTGCCGGTCGGTCGCCAGCAGCAGGGCGCGGCGGGTCCGCACGTCCTTCAGCAGCGGGTTGTCCAGGTTGAGGTCTATGTGCTCG
>DASWOJ010000256.1:0-36724 GCA_036398775.1 Acetobacteraceae bacterium | reverse complement strand
TGGTCTCACGCACCTGGGCTTCCGTCACCACGCCGTGGTGCAGCCAGTTGGCGATGTGCTGGCTGCTGATCCGCAGCGTCGCCCGGTCCTCCATCAGCCCGATATCGTGGATGTCCGGCACCTTGGAGCAGCCGACGCCCTGGTCAATCCAGCGGACGACATAGCCCAGGATGCCCTGGACGTTGTTGTCCAATTCCTGCTGCACGTCGTCCGGCGCCCAGTTCGGCCGGTCGGCGACCGGGATGGTGAGCAGGTCGGCGAGCGTCCCGCGGGGATGCCCAACCAGCCCCGCCTGGACCGCCGCCACGTCCACCTGGTGGTAGTGCAGCGCGTGCAGCGTCGCAGCGGTCGGAGACGGCACCCAGGCGGTGTTGGCGCCGGCGCGGGGATGGCCGATCTTCTGCTGCAGCATTTCCGCCATGCGGTCCGGCGCCGCCCACATGCCCTTGCCGATCTGCGCCCGTCCGCGCAGGCCGCAGGCCAGGCCGATGTCCACGTTGCGGTCCTCGTAGGAGCGTATCCAAGGCGTACCCTTCATCTCGGCCTTGCGGATCATCGCGCCGGCTTCCATCGAGGTGTGTATCTCGTCGCCCGTGCGGTCCAGGAAGCCGGTGTTGATGAACACCACCCGGTCCCGGGCGGCATGGATGCAGGCGGCCAGGTTGGCGCTGGTGCGCCGCTCCTCGTCCATGATGCCCATCTTGAGGGTGTTCGGCGCCAGGCCCAGGATGCCCTCGACGCGGGTGAAGATCTCCACCGCGAAGGCGACCTCCTCCGGCCCGTGCATCTTCGGCTTCACGATATAGACCGACCCGGCCCGGCTGTTGCGGATCGGCCCGGTGCCTTGCAGGTCGTGCATGGCGATCAGCGAGGTCACCGCCGCGTCCAGCAGCCCCTCGGGGGTCTCCTGCCCGTCCAGCAGCACCGCGTCGGTGTACATGTGGTGGCCGACGTTGCGGACCAGCATCGTGCTGCGGCCCGGCAGCGTCAGCGTCGAGCCGTCCGGCGCCGTATAGTCACGGTCCCGGTTCAGCCGGCGCACGATGGTCTTGCCGTCCTTTTGCAGCTCCGCCGTCAGCGTGCCCCGCATCAGGCCGAGCCAGTTGCGGTAAACATCCACCTTGTCGGCGGCGTCCACGGCGGCGACGCTGTCCTCCAGGTCCTGGATGGTGGTGATGGCGGATTCCAGCACCACGTCGGCGACGCCCGCCGGGTCGGTGCCGCCGATGGGATGCGTGCGGTCGAGCTTGATCTCCAGATGCAGCCCGTTGTTGCGGAGCAGCACGGCGGTCGGTGCTGCGGCGTCGCCGCGGTAGCCCACGAACTTGGCCGGGTCGCGCAGGCCGGTGGTCCCGGCCGCGTTCGTCACGACCAGCTTGCCGCCCTCGACGGCGTAACCCTTGGCATCGGCGTGCGAGCCTTCGGCCAGCGGCGCCGCTTCGTCCAGCACCTGCTTTGCCCGCTTCACCACCGCGGCGCCGCGCACCGGGTTGAAGCCGCGTCCGCGCGTCGCGCCATCGTCTTCGGGCAGGGCGTCGGTGCCATACAGCGCGTCATACAGGCCGCCCCAGCGCGCGTTGGCGGCGTTGAGGGCATAGCGCGCGTTCATCACCGGCACGACAAGCTGCGGCCCGGCGATGCTGGCGATCTCCGCATCCACGCCGGAGGTGTTCACCTCGAACGGCGCCGGCTCCGGCAGCAGGTAGCCGATGCCGCGCAGGAAATCGGCATAGGCCGTTGCGTCGTGCGGCCCGGCGCCCTGGCTGGCGTGCCAGGCGTCAATCTGCGCCTGCAGGTCGTCGCGTCGCGCCATCAGGGCAGCGTTGCGCGGCGCCAGGTCGCGGACCAGGGCGGCGAACCCGGCCCAGAAGGCGTCCGGAGCAATCCCTGTGCCCTCAGCCGCCTCGGCGATGAAGGCTTGAAGTTCCGGGGCGACCTGGAGGCCGGCAACGTCAACTCTGTCCATATAGCCTGATCCCTTTAATGCTGGCTGGTGTTTGGCGTTGCCGGGGCGACCTGTCGAGAGGGGACTGTGCAGTGCAGCACAGCCAGGCGATAACGTGTGCATGACAGCCCCCACCTCTCTGCCGGACATTTGCGCCGATGCGTTCCACCGGATGTCCCGTGGCGTTGCGGACCGCCGATCCCCGTTCCGTACGCCGACGCTGGCGACCATGGGTGCGGATGGCCGTCCTGGCCTGCGCACCGTGGTGCTGCGCAGCTTCGACCCGGCGATGCGGCGGCTGGTGGTCCATAGCGACCGGAGGGCGGCAAAGATGGCGGAAATCGCCGCCAATCCGCGTGTTGCGCTACATGTATGGGACGATGACGCCCAGGTCCAGGTGCGTCTGGATGGCGTTGCCGCGCCGCAGCCCGAGGGTGCCGCCCGGATGGAGTGGGACCAACTGCACGCCGGCTCACGCGGCACATACCGCGTACGCCCGGCCCCGGGGACCGTGCTGGCCGATCCCGCCGCTGCCGACACGGACCGGGTGGACGAGGACGCGGCCTACGCCAACTTCGCGGTGATCGCCGTGCAGGTTGATGGGATGGAGTGGCTGCACCTGGCCCGGGACGGCCATCGCCGGGCCGCCTTCACCTGGACGGCCGACGGCATGCGGGCGGAGTGGCTGGTGCCGTGACCTGGTCCGTCGTGCTGCATGATGCGGACACCGGGACCTTCGCCGTCGCGGTTGCAACCTGCGCCTTTGCCGTGGGCGCAAGCTGCCCCTTCGTGCGGTCAGGCGTGGGGGCAGTGTCCACGCAGTCCATGACCA
The DNA here is from genome assembly GCA_036398775.1 of Acetobacteraceae bacterium. Lineage (GTDB taxonomy): Bacteria > Pseudomonadota > Alphaproteobacteria > Acetobacterales > Acetobacteraceae > DASWOJ01. The sequence continues at coordinate 33,947 of DASWOJ010000256.1, read as the reverse complement.
ACCGCTATCTTGGTCCGGCGATCCTGGACGGCCTGGCCCGTGGCCTGGCGCCGGACGCCGCGATTCAAGGCGCCCTGGCAGGCGATGGCGGACGCCATCTGCGGCAGGTTCACGCCGTGGATCGGCACGGACGCTCTGCCGCCTGGACCGGGAATCATTGCGTCGAGTGGTGCGGCAGCACCGCCGCGCCAGGCGTGAGCGTGGCCGGCAACATGCTGGCCGGGCCGGACGTGGCCGACGCGACCCTCGCGGCGCTGTCCGGCGCCAGCCCCCTGCCGGAGCGCCTGGCTGCCGCGATGCTGGCCGGGGAACGGGCCGGCGGCGACCGCCGGGGCCGGCAGTCCGCGGCCATGCTGCTGGCGACGACCGAGGACTTCCCGGACCTGAACCTGCGGGTGGATGACCATGCCGACCCGTTGCCCGAGCTGGCGCGGCTGGTCGGCCTATGGCGGCGGGACGCGGCACCGATGCTGTCCACCCGGCCATCGCGGGCGAACCCGTCGGGGATCACGGATTTGGACGCGATCGAGGCGGGATGGATCGCCAAGGGCCTGACTATCCGCCTGCGCCGGTAGGCCGCGTCAGGACACCGCGGCGCTGCAATCAAGCCGTGTCGCCGGCGCGGGGCCGGGTGCGGCGGTCACTTCGTAGGCCTGCTCCGCCATGATCTGATCGCCCCGGCGCACGGTGAATGTCCAGGTCCCCGGGACCAGCTCCCAGGGGTCGTCAAACGAGAAGCCGACCAGGCCCGGCTGCTCGCCGCCGACCGTCATGTCATAGGTGATGCCCGTGCTGATGCGGCCGCTGGGATGCAGGATGGGCGGATGCACCGAGATCACCGTGACGTCCAGCGTTTCGCCCGGCGGCAGGTTCTCCATCGTGAACATGAAGCCGAACCGGCGGCAAAGCTGCGCCTCGATCCGGCTGGTCCGGCGGGTGATGCGCGGGTCCTCGACCATGACCACGGTGTCGCCGTCCTTGGCGGCGGGATCGCGCGGCCATAGGTCCCGCGCGGCCGTGAACTCGCCGGAGCCCGTGATGTGCAGCGCCGGGGCGGCCTCGCTGGGCGGGGCGGCCGGGGGCGCCTGCTGAGCGGCGGCCGTGGCCGCCAGCAGCGTCAGCATGAGCAGTGGGATCGCTAAGCGCACGCGCATGAACCGGCCTCCGTTGACCTTGCTGGGCTGGGACGCGGCCATCCCGGGAAAGGTTGCCGCAGACTAGCCTCTCGGACGAAGTCAGGAAACCAGTGCGATGCACCTGCCTGGCGGCGCGCTGCCCCCATGGGTCCAGGCAAACCTCTGGAGGTTTGCGCACCGATGAAAAGCTAAGCAGGCTTGTGCGGCCTGGCACGGCCGCAGGCCCTTTGTGCGGCAGGCCGCATAAGCCTGCTTAGCCAGCGACGCCGAGGCGGAGGCCATTGCCTGCTCGGCGATCCGTCCGCGAAGCAGCCGGCGGCGGAGCCGACGGAGGGGCGAGGCCGCCGGCGTCCCGGATCGCCCATGATCCAGCCCGACCAATCCCGCCTAATGCTGCAGCAAGCCCCAGCGGGGCACGGCGGGTTCAGCGGCCGCCCACTGCCAACGACCGCCGTTCCGGCAGATGGAGGTCGTGAATGGTGTCGCCGTCCCATCGTCCTCGACGGTGAACAGCACCTCCCGGCAGGTCGCCAGCGGGGTGCTGACCTCGCGGACCACGGCCAGGGTGCCGTGGGCGTTGCCGACCGGGATGGTGTGCCGGATGCGCCAGGGCCGCACCTCGTTCAGCGGCGCATTGCCCGCAGCGTCGGCGATGGCGTCCTGCTCGCCGCCGTGCCGCCGCCGGGTGAGATAGTTGCCAAGCTCGTCCACCCCGGCGCGCACGCCGATGCCGACCGCAAAGCCGATGGCCGGGTTGGCGGTTGCTGCCCCTGCGCCGCCGCCCGCCGCCAGTCCTGCCACGTCAGCACCGAAGGCGCACCCGGTCAGCAGCAGCGGAGCTACGCCAACGAACCAGCGCGCCCTCATCGAGCGAGGGCCGTCATTGCAGTCCGCCCCAGCGCGCGACGGCCGGCTCTGCCGAGGCCCACCGCCAGGCTAGGCCATCCTGGCACACGGTCGCCGTGTAGAAGCTGCGCTCGGTCCCGGTGCGGGTCGCCTTGTCCACCGAGAACACGATCTCCTTGCAGCGGAATGCCCCGGCGCCGAAGGCCCGGCTGACGACGACCTGGCCCGCGGCGTCAGGCTCCAGCGGCAGGCTGTGCTTGACCTGCCAGGGGGCGGCCGTGCCGGGGTCGAGCGGACCGGCCGCGCCGGCGATCGCATCCTGCTCGGTGCGGTGAACGCGACGGGCGGTGTACTTCACGCCCTCCGCCGCAAGCGACCGCACGCCCAGGCCGATGGCGGCGGCGGCGGCGGCGCTGCTGGTGACCGAGCTGGCCGCCGCAGCACCGGCGATGCCGGCCACGTCCGCCGACCCTTCCGACAGGAGGGAGCTGCATCCGGGCAGCGCCAGCAAACCGATCAGCACTCCGATGCGAGCCATCCACCCATCCCCTGCGATGCAGCCTTGCACCAAGAATGAGCCATCCCGTCAACCGTGAACTTACCTTGCGCCACATCGTTCCGGGTGCTGGCGCCTGGACCGGCGGCGTGGTTTGCTCCGCTTGCAAGACGGAGGACCCGAGATGAAACGCCGCACCCTGCTGACCGCGCCGGCGCTCCTGGCCCTGCCGAACGTGGCGCGTGCCCAGGATGCGCGCACGCTGCGCTTCATCCCGCAGGCGGACCTGACGGTGCTCGATCCCATGTGGACCACGGCCTATGTCACCCGCAACCACGCCTTCATGGTCTATGACACGCTGTTCGGGCAGGACGGCCAGTATCGCCCGTCGCCGCAGATGCTGGAGTCGTTTTCGACGGAGGACGACGGCAAGACCTGGACCCTGACCCTGCGTCCTGGCCTGCTGTTCCACGACAACGAGCCGGTGCGCGCCCGCGACTGCGTCGCCAGCCTGCAGCGCTGGGGCAAGCGGGACGCCTTTGGCGGCGCCCTGATGGCGCGGACCGACGAGCTGTCGGCCAAGGACGACCGCACCCTGGTGTTCCGCCTGAAGACGCCGTTCGCGCTGCTGCCCAACGCGCTGGCCAAGACGCCGCTGTATATGCCGGCGATCATGCCGGAGCGGATCGCCAATACCGACCCCTTCACCCAGGTCACGGACATGACGGGCAGCGGCCCCTACCGCTTCAAGGCCGATGAGCGGGTGCCCGGCGCCCGCGTGGTTTACGAGCGCTTCGCCGGCTACAAGCCGCGTGAGGGCGGCAAGACCGACTGGACCAGCGGGCCGAAGGTGGTGAACTTCGACCGGGTGGTGTGGACCACCATCCCCGACCCGACCACCGCCGCCCAGGCGCTGATCAACAACGAGCAGGACTGGTGGGACTACGCCACCGCCGACCTGATGCCGCTGCTGTCGCGCACGCGGGGGGTGAAGGTCGTCGTGCAGGAGCCGTCGGGCCAGATCCCGATCCTGCGCTTCAACCACCTGCAGCCGCCGTTCAACAATCCGGCGATCCGCCGCGCCCTGCTCGGCGCCGTCAGCCAGGAGGACGTGGTGACGGCGGTCGTCGGCACCGACCCCAAGATGTCGCGCACCGGCGTCGGCTTCTTCTGCCCGGACACGCCGATGGCCAGCGACGTCGGGATGCAGGTGCTGAACAGCCCGCGCGACATGGACCATGTCAAGCGGGACTTGAAGGCCGCCGGCTACAACGGGGAGCGCGTGGTGATGCTGGCCGCCACCGACTTCCCGGTGCTGAAGGCGATGGCGGACGTGACGGCGGACATGATGAAGCGCGCCGGGATGAACGTGGACTACATCAGCACGGATTGGGGCAGCGTCGTCACCCGCCGGGCCAAGAAGGACCCGGTGGAGCAGGGGGGCTGGAGCGCTTTCTGCACGGCCTGGGCCGGCACGGACCACTTGGACCCCTCCGGGCACCTGTCGCTGCGCTGCAACGGCGAGCAGGCGTGGATCGGCTGGCCGACCGACCTGGAGATCGAGCACCTGCGCGACCAATGGTTCGACGCCCCGGACGTGAAGGCGCAGGCCGCCATATGCGCCGATATCCAGAAGGAAGCGTTCAGGTCCGTGCCCTACATCCCGATGGGGCAATACCTGCAGCCCACGGCCTACCGCACCAGCCTTGAAGGGGTGCTGAACGGCTTCGCGCTGTTCTGGAACGTCAAACGTGCATGACCGGGCGGGCATGATCGAGCGGCCATGATCGGGCGCCGGGCGGCGTTGGCCGGGGCAGGGGCTGCCGCAACCGGCGTGTCCCTGGCCCGGCCGGCGCTGGCCCAGCGGGCGCGGGTGCTGCGCATGGTGCCGCAGGCCAACCTGGGATCGCTCGATCCCATATGGTCCACGGCCAACGTCACCCGCAACCACGGCTACATGATCTACGACACGCTGTATGGCCTGACGGCGGGGCTGGAGGCGACGCCGCAGATGGCGGCGGGGCACCTGGTTGAGGACGGCGGACGCCGGGTCACGGTCACCCTGCGCGATGGGCTGCTGTTCCATGACGGGGAGCCGGTACGCGCCGTGGACGCGGTGGCAAGCCTGCGCCGCTGGATGGCGCGCAACCCGTTCGGCCAGAAGCTGGCGACGGCGTTGGACGAGCTGGCCGTGGACGGGGACCGGCGCATCGTGTTCCGCCTGTCCCGCCCGTTCCCGCTGCTGTTCAACGCCCTGGCCGTCGTCAGCGCCCCGGCCTTCATCATGCCGGCGCGGGTGGCGCACACCGATCCGTTCAAGCAGATGGACGGCACCGTCGGCTCCGGCCCGTTCCGGTTCAAGGCGGACGAGTTCAACGGCGGCAGCCTCGTCGTCTATGAGCGCAACCCGGCCTATGTGCCCGCCGAGGGCGTGCCCAGCCTGACCGCCGGCGGCAAGGTGGCGCATTTCGGCCGGGTGGAATGGCGCATCCTGCCCGACGCCGCCACGGCATCGGCGGCGCTGCAGCAGGGCGAGGTGGACTGGTTCGAGCAGCCGCCGCCCGAGCTGCAATCCCTGCTCCGCCGCAACCGCGGCGTGGTGGTGGAGGCGATAGACCCGTTGCCGCTGATGGGCATCCTGCGGCTGAACCACCTGCATCCGCCGTTCAACGACCGTGCCCTGCGCCGCGCCCTGCTGCCCGCGATTGAGCAATCCGACTTCATGACCGCCATCGTCGGCACGGACCCGGGCATGGTGCGCGACCGGGCCGGGGTGTTCACGCCGGGCACCCCTTATGCAGGCGAGGCCGGGCTGGAGCCGCTGCTGTCCCCGCGCAGCCTGGCCGACGCCCGCGCGGCGATGCGGGATGCCGGATACGCCAGCCAGCCGATGCGCCTGATCGGGCCGACCGACATCCTGGCGCCCAGCGCGATGACCCAGGTGGCCGCCGACCTGTTCCGCCGCCTGGGCTTCAACATGGACCTGGCGCTGTCCGACTGGGGCACGGTGATCCAGCGCCGCGCCAGCCGCGAGCCTTTGACGGGCGGCGGCTGGTCCGCGCTGCTGACCAGCTTCACCAGCTACGACTTCCTCGACCCGGCAACGCATCCGCTCGCCCGCGGCAACGGCCTACAGGCGTGGCCGGGCTGGCCAACCATCCCCCGGCTGGAGGAGCTGCGCGATGCCTGGTTCGACGCCTCCGACCCGGCCAGCCGCAAAACCATCTGCGACGACATCCAGCGCACGGTGCTGGACGAGGTCGCCTGGGTGCCGGTGGGCGGCTACCAGAGCATGACGGCGCTGCGGCGGGACTTGGTGGGCCGGGTGAACGGGTTCGCGATCTTCTGGGGTCTGCGCCCCGCTTGAGGCGAGGTTTGCGTTGGCGGCGCCGTAGGCTCCTGGCCTACGCTGCCCGGGAAATGGCCGGTTTGAACGGCATCGGCCCGGAACTTGCTTGTTGCCGGCAAGGCTGTTGGGCATGGTGGGCGTCCGCATCACCAGCCGTATGCATGACACCAAAGGAGCGGGCATGAAGCGTCGTGATTTCCTGGCCACCGCTGCCGCAGCATCAGGCACCCTGGCGATGCCGAGCCTCGCAGGCGCGCAAAACGCCCGCGTGTTGCGCTTCGTGCCGCAGGCCAACCTGAGCAGCCTGGATGCCGTCGCCGGCACCCAGTATGTCGTCCGCAACGCCAGCCTGCTGATCTGGGACACGCTGTTCGGCGTGGACAGCAACGTGGACCCCAAGCCGCAGATGGTGGAGGGCTACGACCTGAGCCAGGACAAGCTGACCTGGACCTTCAAGCTGCGCGACGGCTTGCGCTTCCATGATGGGGAGCCGGTGCTGTCCCGCGACGTCGTCGCCAGCCTGAACCGCTGGATGGCCCGGGACACCATGGGCCAGCGCATCAAGGCGACCCTGAACGCGATGGAGGCAGTGGACGACCGCACCGTCCGCCTGCGCCTGAGCAAGCCGTTCCCGAAGATGCTGTTCGCGCTGGGCAAGGGCAACGCGCCCACCCCCGAGATCATGCCGGAGCGGATCGCCAAGACCGATCCCTTCCAGTTGATTACCGAGTACATCGGCTCCGGCCCGATGGTGTTCAAGAAGGACGAGTGGGTGCCCGGCTCCAAGGCGGTGTTCGAGCGCTTCGCCGGCTACAACCCGCGTGCCGAGGCAGGGGACTGGCTGTCCGGCGGCAAGCGCATGATGTTCGATCGGATCGAGTGGCTGATCCTGCCCGACGACGCCACCAAGGCCGCGGCGCTGCAGAACGGCGAGGTGGACTGGTGGGAGAACCCGATCCCCGACCTGGTGCCGCTGCTGAAGCGCAACCGCAACATCAACGTGGACATCTCCGACCCGCTGGGCAACATCGGCTCGTTCCGCATCAACCACCTGCATCCCCCGTTCAACGACGTGCGGGTGCGGCGGGCGGTGATGATGGCGCTGAGCCAGGAGGACTACATGCGCGCGGTCGTCGGCGACGACGACGAGCTGTGGAAGCCGCTGCCGAGCTTCTTCACGCCGGGCACCGCGACCTGGAGCGATGCGGGCGGCGAGCTGCTGACGGGGCCGCGCAAGTATGACGAGGCGAAGAAGCTGCTGGCGGAGGCGGGCTACAAGGGCGAGCCGGTGGTGCTGTGCGTCGCGACCGACGTGCAGATCACCAAGGCGCAAGGTGATGTCACGGCCGACCTGCTGGGCAAGATCGGCATGAAGGTGGACTACCAGGCGCTGGACTGGGGCACGGTCGGCGCGCGCCGGGCCAAGAAGGACCCACCGGGCCAGGGCGGCTGGAACATCTTCCACACCTGGCACGCCGGCGCCGACTGCATCAACCCGGCGCCCTACACCGCGCTCGATGCCGGCGGCGACAAGGCCTGGTTCGGCTGGCCGAAGTCGGAAGCGGTGCAGTCCGCCATCGCCACCTGGTATGACGCCCCGGACCAGGCGGCGGAGAAGGCGGCGATGGCTGCGATTGACACGGCCAGCATGGAGAACGTGACCTACATCCCGACCGGGTTCTTCCTGATGTACCAAGCCTGGCGCAAGAACGTCAGCGGCGTCGTCAAGGCGCCGTTCCCCGTGTTCTGGGGCGTCCAGAAGACGTGAGCCAGACCTGATGCTCGGCTTCCTGCTCCGCCGCGTGCTGGCAACCATTCCCGTGATGGCGGTGGTGGCGCTGTTCGTGTTCAGCCTGCTGTACTTGGCGCCTGGTGATCCCGCCTCGATCATTGCGGGCGACCAGGCGACGCCTGCGGATGTTGAGCGCATCCGCGCGGGTCTGGGACTGGACCGGCCCTTCCTGGTCCGCTTCGCCGAGTGGGCGTGGAACGTGATGCGGGGGGACCTGGGCGTTTCCATCTTCAGCAACCAGCCGGTCACCCACCTGATCGCGCAGCGGCTGGAGCCGACGATCTCGCTGCTGGTGCTCACGCTCACGCTGTCCATCGTCATCGCGGTGCCGATGGGCGTGCTGGCGGCGTGGAACCATGGCACCTGGATTGACCGGGTGCTGATGGCGCTGGCGGTGCTGGGGTTCTCGATCCCGGTGTTCGTGGTGGGCTACATGCTGTCCTACGTGTTCGCGCTGCAGGCGGATATGTTCCCGGTCCAGGGCTATACGCCGCTGTCCCGCGGGATCGGGCCTTGGCTCAACAACCTAGTGCTGCCGGCGGTGGCGCTGGGCGGCGTTTACATCGCGCTGATCGCCCGCATCACCCGGGCGACGATGCTTGAGGTATTGAGCCAGGATTATATACGCACTGCCAAGGCCAAGGGCGTCGGCAGCCGTACCGTGCTGTTCCTCCATGCGTTGAAGAACGCTGCCGTGCCGATTGTGACGGTGATCGGCATCGGCGTCGCGCTGCTGATCGGCGGGGCCGTGGTGACGGAGGAAGTGTTCGCCATCCCCGGCCTGGGCCGGCTGGTGAAGGACGCCATCCTGCGCCGGGACTACCCGATCATCCAGGGCGTCGTGCTGCTGTTCAGCTTCGCCTATGTGCTGGTGAACCTGGGGGTGGACCTGCTGTATTCCCTGTTCGACCCGAGGATACGCTATTGAGCGCAACCATCCTTCCCGACGCCCCGGTCGCCACGGCGACGCAGCCGCATGTCACCCCAGCGGAGGTGCTGCCCGATGTGCTGCCGGCGCCGCGCCAACGCGGGGCCGTCCGCAGCTTCATCCGGCGCCACCCCACCATCTTCGCCGGCGGGCTGCTGCTGGCGCTGATCCTGTTCATGGCCGTCGCCGCGCCGCTGCTGTGGACGGTGGACCCCACGGCGCTGGCGCCGGCCAAGCGCACCCGGGAGCCCTCGGCGCTGTATTGGTTCGGCACCGACATGCTGGGGCGGGACGTGTATTCCCGGGTGCTGTATGGCGCGCGGGTGTCGCTGATCGTCGGCTTCTCGGTGGCGGCGCTGGCGTCCGCGGTGGGAACGCTGATCGGGCTGGTGTCGGGCTTCGTGCGCTGGGCGGACAGCGTCATCATGCGGGTGATGGACGGGTTGATGAGCATCCCGCCCATCCTGCTCGCCATCGCGCTGATGGCGCTGACCCGCGGCAGCGTCGGCAACGTCGTCACCGCCATCACCATCGCCGAGGTGCCGCGCGTGGCCCGGCTGGTGCGCGGCGTCGTGCTGAGCCTGCGCGAGCAGCCCTATGTCGAGGCCGCCATCGCCTCCGGCACCCGCGTGCCGATGATCATCTGGCGGCACATCCTGCCCAACACCTTTGCGCCGATCACGGTGCAGGCGACGTATATCTGTGCGTCGGCAATGATCACCGAGGCCATTCTGTCCTTCATCGGCGCAGGCACGCCGCCGATCATCCCGTCCTGGGGCAACATCATGGCCGAGGGCCGGGCCTTGTGGCAGGTGAAACCCTACATCGTGATGTTCCCGGCGGTGTTCCTGTCGCTGACGGTGCTGGCGGTGAACCTGCTGGGCGACGGGCTGCGGGACGCGCTGGACCCGCGCATGGCGAAGAAGGTCTGACGCGGTGGCACTTATTTGCAGGGTGGAAAAGCGCAGCGCCTTCCATCACGCCGCGCGCGCTGCCGGCCGGCGGATGGCGCTGCGCTTATCCATCCTACCACGTTTGAGGCCTGCCTGATGCCGTTGCTCGAAGTGGAACGCCTGCAGACGCACTTCGCCACGCAGGACGGCGTGGTACGGGCGGTGGAGGGGCTGTCGTTCCACATCGAGGCCGGGGAGACGCTGGCTATCGTCGGTGAAAGCGGCTGCGGCAAGTCGGTCACCAGCATGAGCATCCTGCGGCTGATCCAGGAACCGCCGGGCCGGATCGCCGGGGAGATCAGGTTCCAGGGGCGCAACCTGCTGAAGCTGTCCGAGGCGGAGATGCGCAAGCTCCGGGGCAACGACATCAGCATGATCTTCCAAGAGCCGATGACCAGCCTGAACCCGGTGCTGACCATCGGCCGCCAGATCGGCGAGACCCTGCGGCTGCACCAGGGCCTGAACGCCAGCCAGGCGGAGGCCCGGGCGGTGGAGATGCTGACGCTGGTGGGCATCCCCGCGCCGGGCCGCCGGGTACGCGAGTATCCGCACCAGTTGTCCGGCGGGATGCGGCAGCGGGTGATGATCGCGATGGCGCTGGCCTGCAATCCCAAGCTGCTGATCGCCGACGAGCCGACGACGGCGCTGGACGTGACGATCCAGGCGCAGATCCTGGATTTGATGCGGGACCTCAAGACGCGGCTGGGCAGCGCCATCATGCTAATCACCCACGACCTTGGCGTCGTCGCGGAGATGGCGCAGCGCGTGGTCGTCATGTATGCCGGGCGCAAGGTGGAGGAAGCGACGGCGCGGGAGCTGTTCGCCAATCCGCAGCACCCTTACACGCGCGGGCTGCTGGGCGCGGTGCCGCGGCTGGGCAGCTCGCTGACCAGCACGGCGCGCAGCAAGCTGGCGGAGATACCCGGCCTGGTGCCGTCGCTCCGTAAGCCGATCATCGGCTGCGCCTTCGCCGGCCGGTGCCTGAGCGCCACCGACCTGTGCCGCACCATCGCCCCGGCCGTCGAGCAGAAGCGGCCTGGCCATAGCGTCGCCTGCCATTACGCCGAGTTCGCCATGCCGGATTACGCTAATGCGGGGGAGGCCGCGGCATGACCCGGCCGTTGCTGGAGGTGCGCGGCCTGAAGAAGCATTTCGCCCTGCGCGGCGGCCTGCTGGGCGGGGTCACGGGCCAGGTCTATGCGGTGGACGGCGTTACATTCGACATCGCCAAGGGCGAGACCCTGTCCCTGGTCGGCGAAAGCGGCTGCGGCAAGAGCACGGTCGGCAAGGCCATCCTACGGCTGACCGATCCCACGGCCGGCGAGGTCTGGCTGGATGGGCAGCGGATCGACAACCTGCCGGCCGGGCAGCTCCGTCCGCTGCGCCAGCGCATCCAGGTGGTGTTCCAGGACCCGTTCAGCAGCCTGAACCCGCGGATGCGGGTGCGCGACATCATCGCCGAGCCGCTCCGCAACTTCGGCCTCAGCAAGTCCGCCTCGGAGCTGGAAGACCGGGTGGCGACCTTGATGGACACCGTGCGGCTGCCGCGAGACGCCATGCACCGGTTCCCGCACGAGTTCAGCGGCGGCCAGCGGCAGCGGATCGGCATCGCCCGCGCGCTGGCGCCTGGCGCTGACCTGATCATCTGCGACGAGGCCGTGTCGGCGCTGGACGTGTCGGTGAAGGCGCAGATCGTCAACTTGCTGTCCGACCTGCAAGACGAGCTGGGGCTGGCGCTGCTGTTCATCAGCCATGACCTGGCGATCGTCGAGCACCTGACCCACCGGGTCGCAGTGATGTATCTCGGCAAGATCGTCGAGGTGGCGGACCGCCGCACCCTTTTTGCCAGCCCGCGCCACCCTTATACCCGGGCGCTGCTATCGGCGGTGCCGGTGCCCGATCCCACGGCGGCGCGCGACCGGGTCATCCTGACAGGCGATGTGCCCAGCCCGATCAACCCGCCGTCGGGCTGCCGTTTCCATACCCGCTGTCCCTATGTGTTCGACCGCTGCCGGGCCGAGGAGCCGGTGCTGCGCGAGTTGCCGGACGGCGGGCCGGGCCAGCGTGCGGCCTGTCACCTGGACGTGCTGCCGGAACTACACGTATTGCCGGAGGCGGCATAAGGCCGGGTGGGAGGGCCGCCAGCCGAACGAGATACGTGGTTCAGCCCGCATTCAAGCCGCATCCAGGCCAGCAGACCGCTTCAGGGCTTTGCGGTTCCTGTTGGGTCCAGGGCGGAAGAAGTGCCATATTCCGGCCAGTGGCAAGGGGCAGACGTCACCCCCTTTGATGAGGGTACCTTGACCCTTACCCTTCGCGGCCCGCACACTACGTGCATCTGCAAGCGCGGCTGAACGCCGTCCGGTCTGGCCAACGCCGGATCGTGCAGCTTGGTTTCAAAGGGAGCGAACGATGCCGCAGGTATCGCTGACAGTGAATGGACGCAGCCACACCGCCGAGATCGAGGGGCGTACCCTCCTGGTGGAGTTGCTGCGCGAGGGAATGGGCCTGACTGGCACCCATATCGGGTGCGACACCAGCCAGTGCGGGGCCTGCGTCGTCCACGTGGACGGCAAGTCGGTGAAGGCGTGCACCATGCTGGCCATGCAGGCCAATGGCACGCAGGTCACGACGATTGAGGGCCTGGCCGCCAATGACGGCACCCTGCATCCGATGCAGGCCATGTTCCGCGAGCATCATGCCCTGCAATGCGGGTTCTGCACGCCGGGCATGGTGATGTCGGCGGTGGACCTGGTGCAGATGCATCCGGAGGGGCTGACGGAGGAGCAGATACGCCACGGGCTTGAGGGCAATTTGTGCCGGTGCACGGGCTACCACAACATCGTCAAGGCCATTGCCGCGGCCTGGCCGATCATGCACGGCAAGCAGATGGCTGAAGCCGCGGAGTAACGGCCGAGGATTGGACACGACCGGCGCAAAGCCGGCGCACGCTGGGAAGGAACGGGAACCATGGGTTTTGAAGGCATTGGCGCCAGCGTGCGCCGCAAGGAGGACCACCGCTTCCTGAGCGGTGCCGGCAATTACACCGACGACCTCAACCGGCCCGGCCAGGTCCATGCGGTGATGGTCCGTGCGGACCGGCCGCATGCCCGCATCGGCGGCATTGACACCGCCGCGGCCAAGGGGGCGCCGGGCGTGCTGGCGGTCTATACCGGGGCCGACCTGGCGGCGGACGGCGTGGGCGGCGTGCCCTGCGGGTGGCAGATACACAACAAGGATGGCTCGGCGATGGCGGAGCCGCCGCATCCCGTGCTGGCGAGCGGCAAGGTGCGCCACGTCGGCGACCCGGTTGCGGTCGTAATCGCCGAAACAAGGCAGCAGGCCAAGAACGCCGCCGAGATGGTGACGGTGGACTATGAGGACCTGCCCGCGATTTCCGGGGTCAAGGATGCCGTGGCGCCTGGCGCTCCGCTGGTGCATGACGACGTGCCCGGCAACATCTGCTTCGATTGGCACATTGGCGACAAGGCTATCGTGGATGCCGCGTTCGCAAATGCGGCCCACGTCGTCACGCTGGACCTGACCAACAACCGCTTGGTGCCCAACGCCTTGGAGCCGCGGGCGGCGATCGGCGACTTCGACCGTTCGTCGGGCGACTTCACGCTCTATACCACCAGCCAGAACCCGCATCTGATCCGGCTGCTGATGGGCGCCTTCGTGCTGCATATCCCGGAGAACAAGCTGCGCGTGGTGGCGCCGGATGTCGGCGGCGGCTTCGGCAGCAAGATCTACCACTATGCCGAGGAGGCCATCGTCACCTGGGCCGCCGGCAAGCTGCGCAAGCCGGTGAAGTGGACCGCAGACCGCAGCGAGGCGTTCATCAGCGATGCCCACGGGCGCGACTGCGCCAGCACGGCCAGCATGGCGGTGGACAAGGACGGGCGGTTCCTGGGGCTGCGGGTCAGCACGCTGGCGAACATGGGCGCCTACCTCAGCACCTTCGCGCCGGCGGTGCCGACCTACCTGTCCGCGACCCTGCTGGCGGGCGTTTACACGACGCCGGCGATCTATGCCGAGGTAAAGGCGGTGTTCACCCATACCGTTCCCGTGGACGCCTACCGCGGCGCCGGGCGGCCGGAGAGCACTTACTTGCTGGAGCGGCTGGTGGATGTCATCGCGCATGACACCGGGCTGGACCGGGTGGCGATACGCAAGCTGAACTTCATCCCGCGCGAGGCCTTCCCGTATCAAACGCCGGTTGCGCTGAACTACGACAGCGGCGACCACCAGGCGACCTTGCGGGTGGCCATGCAGTCGGCGGATTGGGACGGCTTCCCGGCCCGGCGCCAGGCCGCGGCGGCGAAGGGCAAGCTGCGCGGCATCGGCATGAGCACCTATGTCGAGGCCTGCGGCATTGCGCCGAGCAAGCTGGTGGGCCAGCTTGGCGCGCGCGCCGGGCTGTATGAGGTCGCCAATGTCCGCGTGCATCCGACCGGCAGCGTCAGCGTGTTCACCGGCACCCATAGCCACGGCCAGGGGCACGAGACCACGTTCGCGCAGCTTGTGTCGGATCAGCTTGGCGTGCCGATGGACCAGATTGACATCGTGCACGGCGATACGGCGAAGATACCGTTTGGGATGGGCACCTATGGCAGCCGGAGCCTGCCGGTCGGCGGGTCGGCGATGGTCAAGGCGATGGACAAGATCATCGCTAAGGGCAAGAAGATCGCCGCCCACCTGATGGAAGCGTCGGTCGAGGACATCGAGTTTGGGGACAACCGCTTCACGGTGGCTGGCACCGACAAGGGCAAGTCGCTGAGCGAAATCAGCTTGGCTGCCTATGTGCCGCACAACTATCCGATCGAGGAACTGGAGCCTGGATTGGATGAGACCGCGTTCTACGATCCGAAGAACTTCACCTTCCCCGGCGGGTGCCACATCACCGAGGTGGAGATCGACCCGGAGACGGGCATCGTGTCGGTAGTGAACTTCTCGGCGGTGGACGACGTGGGCCGGGTGATCAATCCGATGATCGTCGAGGGCCAGGTGCAGGGCGGCGTCGCCCAGGGCATCGGCCAGGCGCTGATGGAGAACGCCATCTATGACAGCGGGGCGCAGTTGGTGACGGGGTCCTTCATGGACTACCAGATGCCGCGGGCGCACGACTTCCCGCAGATGAAGACAGCGACGGAGAACACCATGTGCACCCACAATCCCCTGGGGTCCAAGGGGTGTGGCGAGACGGGCGCCATCGGCAGCCCGCCCTCCGTCATCAACGCCGTGGTGGATGCGTTGCGGGACTATGGCGTGCGGCATCTGGACATGCCGGCGTCGGCGCAGAAAGTGTGGTCCATCATACAGGCCAACCAGCCGCGCATGGCGGCCGAGTAGGAAGCGAGCGATGTACGATTTCAGCTATAGCAAGCCGTCCACCATCCCCGACGCCGTGACGACGCTGGGGACCGACCCCGACGCGAAGCCGCTGGCCGGCGGGCAGACCTTCATCCCCGTGCTGAAGCAGCGGTTGAACAAGCCGAACGTGGTGGTGGACCTGTCCGCCCTGGGCCTGAGCGGCATCAAGGCCGAGGCGGGCAAGATCACCATCGGCGCGATGACCACGCATCATGCCATCGAGGAGTCGCCGGAGATCAGGGCGCAGATCCCCGGGCTGCACAAGATGGCCTCGCTGATCGGCGACAACCAGGTGCGCCACCGCGGCACGATGGGCGGGTCGCTGGCCAACAACGACCCATCCGCGTGCTATCCGGCTGCCGTGCTGGCGTTGGGGGCCACCATACACACCAACCAGCGCAGCATACCGGCGGCGGATTATTTCCAGGGGATGTTCACCACGGCGCTCGAGCCGGGCGAGTTGATTACGGCTATCGAGTTCCCGGTGCCCGAGCGGTCCAACTACGAGAAGTTCCGCAACCCTGCTTCCCGCTACGCGATGGTCGGCGTGTTCGTGGCCAAGGGCAGTTTTGGCGTGCGGGTCGCCATTACCGGTGCCGGGCAGAACGGGGTGTTCCGGCATGCGGCGATGGAGGAGGCCCTTGCCAAGGACTTCTCGGCCGGTGCAATTGCGGGCATTGCGACGTCGGCAGACGGGTTGAACGGCGACATCCATGCAAGTCCGGAGTATCGTGCCCATCTTATTGGTGTGATGGCCCGCCGGGCTGTTGCCGGGGCCTAGTCGGGGCAGGGCTGCGCGGGATCGTCCCGTGCGGCCCCGCGGGCGTTTTGGGAGTTTAGCGTTGGTGGTGGACCTGCATCTGCTGTGCAAGCAAGGACAGCGCAACAAGCGTGTCGGCCCCGAGCCGACGCGGTATGAGACCGGCACCTGGCCGGTGACGGACGAGGTTGCCGAGGAGGCAGTTGGCGGACGGCTGTATCTGCACGCGGCCCGGGCCGAGGAAGCCTATTACGGCGGCACGATCCAGGCTTGGCGCCGGTCGCCCGAGGATCCCAAGCGCAAGGTGTTCACCTATTTGGTGGATGGCCCGTTCCGCATCCGTTGCCCGGAGAAGTGGGGCCAGGAAAAGGCCATCGTCCGCCGATAGGCCGGCATGGTGCGGCACGTCGCGGTAATCGGTGCCGGGATAGTCGGCGCCGCGTGCGCCGTGGAGTTGGCGCGCGACGGGCATAAGGTCACGATCATCGAGCCTGGCGACCCTGGCGGGGAGCAGGCTGCCAGCTATGGCAATGGCGCCTGGCTCAGCCCGTCCTCCGTCGTGCCTGCCTCCATGCCGGGACTGTGGCGCAGGGTACCGGGGTTCCTGGCAGACCCATTGGGACCTTTGGCGATACGCTGGACCTACCTTCCCAAGCTGGCGCCGTGGCTGGTCCGTTTCGTGCGGGCTGGGTCCACGGTGCCGCGGGTGGAGACGACGGCACGGGCGCTGTGTCCCCTGGTTGCGGATGCGCCGGAGCGGCACCGGGCCTTGGCGGCCGAGGTTGGCGTGGGGGAGCTGATCGAGTGCCGGGGCTTGCTGCATATCTTTCCGACCCGCGCCGACTTCGAGCGCGAGGCGCTGGCGTGGCGGCTGCGGCATGAGAGTGGCGTGGAGTGGCTGGAACTCGACGCCGATGAGCTGCGGCAACAGGAGCCGGAGCTGGACCGGCGCTATACTTTTGGCGTGCTGGTGCAGGCAGGGGGCAATTGCGCTGATCCCGGCGCCTATGTAGCCGCGCTGGTGCAGCATGCGGTCGGGCAGGGCGCCACGCTGCTGCGGGCTGGTGCGACCGGGTTCCGCATTGCCGACGGGCGTTTGGAGGCGGTGCTGACCGGGGATGGCGAGGTTGGGTGCGACGCCGCCGTGATCTGCGCCGGCGCACGCTCCCGCGTCCTGGCCCGTGCCGCGGGCGACCGGGTGCCGCTGGAAACCGAGCGGGGCTATCACGCCGTGATCTCGCATCCTGTTACGGGGCCGCGCCATCCTGTCATGCCCAGCGACGGCAAGATGGCGGTTACGATGACGCGCGGCGGGCTGCGGATTGCCGGGCAGGTGGAGTTGGCTGGGCTGGACGCCGCGCCGGACTGGCGCCGTGCGGAGATATTGCGGGACTATGCGCTGCGGACCTTTCCGGGCCTGCCGAGGGACCTGCCGGCTGAGCGGGTGAAGGTGTGGATGGGTCACCGTCCCAGCATCGCGGACGGCCTGCCGGCCATCGGCCCGGCACGCGGCTGCGCCGACGTGATGCATGCCTTTGGGCATGGCCATATTGGATTGGCGGCGGGTCCGGTTACCGGCCGGCTGGTGGCGGACCTGCTGGGCGGGTTGCCGCCGGTCATTGATCCTGCGCCATACTCGCCGCGGCGCTTTGCCTGACCTGGAGGATTTCCTGACATGCCTGAGTATCCCTTCACTGCCGCCGACCTCGAGATCCTGCGGGGATGGGACACACCGACCATCTGCAACGGGTTGGAGCTGATCGTGCCGGAGCGGCGCGCCATCGGCTTCACGACCGAGCCGATGCTCGCCGCCGACCGGGCGCTGAAGCCCATCGTCGGGCTGGCCCGCGTGGGCACGCTTGCGGCGCGGGAGAAGCCGGCCGGCATGGCGGCGGACCGGCTGGACTGGTATGACTACGTGGCCGATGCGGCGCTGCCGACGGTGGTGGTGCTGCAGGACCGGGACGATCCGCCGGGGCATGGCGCCTGGTGGGGCGAGGTGCACAGCACCGTCCACAAGGCGTTGGGCGCGGAGGGGTGCGTCACCAACGGCAGCTTCCGGGACGTGGACATGCTGGCGCCGGGGTTCCAGATCATCGGCGGGCGGATCGGGCCTAGCCATGCTCATATCCACATGACTGGGTTTGGCGAGCCGGTGACGGTGTTCGGCATGGATGTGGCGCATGACGACGTGATCCATGCGGATTTCCATGGCGCGGTGGTGATCCCGGCTGAGGCGGTGCGGAAGCTGCCGGAGGCGATTGCGCTGGTTTCCCGCCGGGAGAAGGTGATCCTTGATGTGTGCGCTGCGGCGGATTTCTCTCCTGCCAAGCTGCGGGCGGCGGTCAGGGCTTCGGGGGAGATACACTGAGGGTCACGCTTCCCTTCGTTTTGGGAGAGGGTTGGCGTTAGGGGATTTTGGCGGCGGAGCGGAGCATGGCTGGTGCGGGCGGCAGGTATTTCTGCGCTTGCGGATTTCGTGCTGACCCGTTCCCTCACCCCGGCCCTCTTCCGGAGGGAGAGGGGGAAGGGCGCATCGTCCTGAGGGCTGCCGCGGCACTTGCTATGGTGTCTGTCCAGTTGCCGGGGCTGGGCTGGCGGTGGATGGTGAGGGTGGGATACCAGGGGCTGCCGGTGCGGCCATGCAGCCAGCGCCAGCAGTTGTCGTAGCGGTCCAGCAGCAGCACCGGCTTGCCCATTCCGGCGGCGAGATGGGCGACGGCGGTGTCCACGCTGACGACGGCGTGCAGGTTGGCGACGAGGGCGGCGGTGTCCGCGAAGTCCTGTATGCCGGCCATGCCGTCCACCATGCCCGGGGGCGCAGGCGCTCCGAATTGCAGGCTGATCAATTGTACTCCGGGCACTGCGCCGAGCGGCGCGAGGGCCTGCGGGGTCGTGCTGCGCACCCGGTCGGTGGCGGCGGCGCCGGGATCGGTCGGACGGCCGGCGCCGGCCCAGGCGACGCCGATCTGCAGGTTGGCGGCGGGGAGGCGGGCGGCATGGCGGGCGGCCTCGGCCGGGTCGGCGTGCAGGTAGGGCGCGGCAGGCGGCATATGGTCCAGTGTCGTGCCGAACAGCCGTGGCAGGCTGAGCATCGGGCACCAGGCGTCGTGCGATGGGGGCAGGGCGCCGGGCGGGACGACGGCGGCCACGCCGGGCACGCGCGCCACCAGGCGTGACAGGGCGTGCGGGACCCAGGCCAGGACCCGCGCACCCAGCGCGGCCAGCATGGGGGCGTAGCGGATGAACTGCAGGGTGTCGCCGAAGCCTTCTTCGTGGCGCAGCAGCACTGTCCGGTTTTTGGCCTGGTGCAGGCTGTCCAGGCGGGGGGCAGGCAGGGGCGTGGGGCGGCGGGGCAGGCGATGGCGGCACTCGAAGGCTTCCCAGCCCTCGGGGAGGCGGCCGGATTTCAGCAGGGCCACGGCGCGGTTGAGTTGGAACTGGGGGTCGTGGGGGGCTAGGGCCAGGGCCTGGGCGAAGGCTGTGCCGGCCTCGGTGAAGCGGCATTCCGCGGCCAGGGACTTGCCGAGGTTGGATAGGGCGGCGGCGCTGGGCTGCAGGGTTGCGGAGTGGCGGAAGGCCTCGGTTGCCGCTGGCATGGGGCCGATTTCGGCCAGCAGCTCGCCGAGGAGGGAGGGCAGGCGCGGGTCGTTGGGCTGGGCGGCGATGGCGGCGCGGAGGTGGGGGACCGCTTCGGCCTGGTGGTTGGTGCGGCGGAGGAGGTCCAGCAGGTCCTGCACGGGGTGGTTGTGCGCTGGGCGGAGGCGGGCGATGCGGGCCAGGGCTGGGGCGGTGCCGAGGTCTCCGCCGGCGGCTTGGGCCAGGGCGTGGATGAGGGTGGCCTCCAGGTCGGCTGGGTCGGCGGCTGGGGCGGCGCTGGCGGCGGCGGCAGCGGCGTAGCGGCCGGCGTGGAGATCTTCGAGAGCGCGGCGCAAGGCGGTTAGGCGGGTTAGGGCGGGGGACATGCGGGCGTTGTCGCGCTGGGGCGGGCGGGGTGCAACTCTGGGATGGGGCACTTGGAGGAGCGGACTGTCGTGCTGGATCGCTGGCGGGCAGGGTTGCGCGGCCTGGCGCACGCTGCCGGGGGGACCGGGGCGTGGCGGCGTGACTCGGGCCGGCTTGTGCGCGGGATTTGCAGGCGGTGGGTTTAGCTGCCGGGCGGCGGGCGCCCTCGGGCGTGGTGGTTCAGGATGAAGGCTACGGCTTCGGCCGGGTCCTCCGGCAGGATTTGGCTGGGGTGGACGGGGGGGCGGTGGACAGAGCCGGCTTCGGTGGGGCCGGGCTGGGCGGGGGAGACGGCGGGCGGCCCGGCCTGGCTGGCGGGGCCGCGCTGGTCTGATTGGGGATCGGGAGCCTGGCGGATGGGGCCGGGATGGTTGTCCTGCGGGCCGGGGCTGGATTGGCTGGCGCGGCTCGGGGCGGCGGCGCGGGTGCATAGCTCGGCGATGTGGGCGGGGGTGCGGCGCTTCCAGGGACGGGTGCCCATGAGGGCTGCGATGCCGAGGTCGCGCAGGATGTCGCGGATGATGTCCTCGACGGGCCGGCTTGCGATGTCGTCGTCGAGGTCTGGGGCATCCATGCGGTCGAGCAGCTCGGCGTGCAGGGTGTCGGGGTCGTCGAGGTCTGGAGCGTCTGGCGGGCGCTGGATGGCGTCCTCGACGGCGCGGAGGATGCGCTTGCGGGCGGCGGTGCGGTGCTGGGCCGGGATGCGGGCGGGCTGCTTGGGATGATCGAGGGTTTGCGCGAGGGCGACGCAGCGGCGGACGCACCGGGCGATCTGGTTGAAAGCGGCTGCGGTGCGGATGAGGGCGTTTGCGGCGGGGAGGTCTGGCGTTGGGGGTGGGGTGGACGGCGCGTCCATGGGCTGCGGGGTGGAGGCGGCGTGCTGTCCGGGCGCGGGCTGCTTTGGGGAGGGTGTAGGCTGGTGCGCGGCTTGGGCCAGCGCCTGGGCGTGCAGCACCCGGGCGATGGCGGTGCCCATGCGGATGAGCTCGTCCAGGGCTTGGCCGTGGCCTCGCGGGTCTGCGGATGGTGGGCCGGGGTCGTTGGGCGGGGTGGCCTGAGGGGCTGCGGCGGACATGAACGGAACAAGAACATTGTGGGGGTTGGGGCGTCAAGGATTGCTTGGGGGCGCTGGGGGGTTGGTGTAGCTGGCTTTGTTTTGGAAGCTGCTGGTTGCGTCGCGTGCCTTGCCAACCGTCGCCCAGCTTGTGGCGCGATGCCGAAGGGCAGAGGCTACGTAGGCCAACCCGTAGTTGCCGGGTTTTCGTCATGCAGATTCCATCGTGCGAGGTTAAATTCGGCACCATGAAGAATTCGGCCTGCGCTATAGCTCAGGACTTTCTTCTCTGAAGACCTTGCTTGGTTCTAGAATGTCGAAAAAAACCGAAGGCCAACTAAAATTGGCGGCGTGTCTTGGGCTGGAGTTCCAAGCAGCTTCCACGGCTGGCATGGTGTCAGCGGGATAGAAGCCTTTTGCCAACTCATAGTAACTCGCGGCGATTTGGACCGAGACGGTCCTTTGCTCATCGGATAGGCCGCTCATAAGATGAGCAATTTCTAACTCTTTTCTTGCTGATGCGAGCAACAGATTTTTTACGCGCCTGAACTCTGCGCGATCTCTTGTTGCGGCCGCAGAGTCGAGTTGCTCGAAACAGTAATTTATGAATGCTCTGTATCCAGAGGAGGTCATCCCTGAAAACCTGCCAGCAAGCCATTCCGGATTATCTCGAAAGTTTATGTGCAAATCGTCATACGGTTTGGCCTGCGACATGCTTATTGACCTCGCTCATGACATGGATCATGAGTTTACGTTAGACATGTCAAACGTATCAGACGGGTCAGCTGTATGCTGAGTGACAATCCCCTCATTATCGTTGCTCATCAACCCTACATGAAACTCTCCGCTCACCTCGCTTGACCCCTACCCCCCACCCGCCGATGATCGCCTCCATCGAAGGAGGCCCCGCCATGAACGTCGTCACCACCCCCGTCCAACGTGCCGGCGTGTCCGCCGAGGAGTGGAAGCTGCGCTGCGACCTGGCCGCCCTGTATCGGCTGGTGGCGCATCACCGGATGACCGACCTGATCTACACCCATATCAGCGCCCGCCTGCCGGGGCCGGAGAACCACTTCCTCATCAACCAGTATGGGGTGATGTTCCATGAGATGCGGGCGTCCGACCTGGTGCGGATCGATATGGACGGCAACATGGTGGAGAACCTGAGCGGCGACCGCCGGGTCAACGCGGCCGGGTTCACCATACATTCCGCCATCCACATGGCCCGGCATGACCTGCAATGCGTCATCCACACCCACACGGCCGCGGGGATGGGCGTGGCCGCCCAGCGGCATGGGCTGCTGCCGCTCAGCCAGCATGCGCTGAAGTTCTATGGGCACCTGGGCTATCATGGATATGAGGGCATCGCGTTGGACCTGGACGAGCGGCAGCGGCTGGTCCGCGACCTTGGGCCGCATAATGCGATGATCCTGCAGAACCACGGGCTGCTTGCCGCCGGGCGGACGATCCCCGAGGCGTTCAACACGATCTACTACTTGGAGCGTGCATGCCAGGCGCAGATCGCGGCCTTGGCCGGCGGGGCCGAGCTGGTGACGCCGCCGGAGGAGGTGCGGCAGCACACCGCGCAGCAGTTCCGCGGGGAGGGCCGGCTGGAGCACTACGAGATGATGTGGGAGTCCTGTCTGCGGCTGGTGGAGCACGACACCCCCGATTACCGTTCTTGACCGCGCCGCTTCTCCGCATCGAGGGGCTGCGGACCGTCTTTCCCGGGGCGAAGGGCGGGGCGGGCGACGTGCCGGCGGTGGATGGGGTGTCGCTGTCGGTGGCGCGGGGCAAGACCCTGGGGATCGTCGGCGAGAGCGGCTGCGGCAAGTCCATGCTGTCGCTGTCGGTGATGCGGCTGGTGCCGCAGCCGGGCCGGATCGCGGCGGGGCAGGTGGTGTTCGACGGGCAGGACGTGCTGGGGCTGGACGCGGCGGGCCTGCGCGGGTTGAGGGGCAACCGGATTGCCATGATCTTCCAGGAGCCGATGACCAGCCTGAACCCGGTGTTCACGGTGGGCGACCAGATCATGGAGGCGATGCGGGCGCATGACCGCCGGGCCAGCGGCGCCGAGCTGCGGGCGCGGGCGGCGGCGGCGCTGGACCGGGTTCGCATTCCTGCGGCGGCGCGGCGGCTGGACGATTATCCGCACCAGATGAGCGGGGGGATGCGGCAGCGGGTGATGATTGCGATGGCGCTGTCGTGCGGCCCCGACCTGCTGATCGCCGACGAGCCGACGACGGCGCTGGATGTCACGGTGCAGGCGCAGATACTGGATTTGCTGCGGGATCTGCAGGTGCAGACGGGGATGGCGATCATCCTGATCACCCATGACCTCGGCGTGGTGGCGGAAATGGCGGACGAGGTTGCGGTGATGTATGCGGGCCGGGTGGTGGAGCGGGCGTCGGGGACGGCGATCTTCGACGACCCGCAGCATCCCTATACGTTGGGGCTGCTGGGGAGCATCCCTCGGGTGGAGGAGACGCGGGAGCGGCTGCTTGCCATCGAGGGGGCGGTGCCGGCGCCGTTCGCGTTGCCGACGGGGTGCCGGTTCAACCCGCGGTGCGTGTTCCGGGCGGCGCGGTGCATGGAGGTTGATCCGGCGCTGCTGCCGCTTGGGCCGGATCATGCTGCGGCGTGCATACGGGCGCCGGTTGAGGAGTTGGCGGCTTGAGGGGGTTGCTTTTTCTCCCTTTCCCTTTGGGCGAGGGTTGGGGTGGGGGGAGCCAGGCAGGGCATAGCCTGGTTACCTTGGCACGACGTGGTCGTGCATCATCAAGTTTGGTCCGTGCGGCCTTTCCCTCACCCCGACCCTCTCCCGGAGGGAGAGGGAGCAGCGTGCGTCCATCTTCTGGGGATCAGTCGGCATGACGCCGCTGCTGGAGGTGGAGGGGCTGGCGAAGCATTACCCGATCCGGGCAGGGCTGCTGTCGCGTGCGTCTGGCGCGGTGCGGGCGGTGGATGGGGTGTCGTTCAAGGTGTTCCGGGGCGAGACGCTGGCGCTGGTCGGGGAAAGCGGGTGCGGCAAGAGCACTACGGCGCGGCTGGCGCTGCGGTTGATTGATCCCACGGCCGGGACGGTGTGGTTCGAGGGCATGGACATCACCGAATTGCAGCGCGCGCCGCTGCGGGCGCTGCGGCGGCGGATGCAGATCGTGTTCCAGGACCCGTATGCCTCGCTGAACCCGCGGATGACGGTGGGGGCCATCCTAGAGGAGCCGCTGGTCGTGCACGGCATCGGCAACGGCGCGGCGCGGCAGGCCCGGGTGGCGGAGCTGCTGGGGCTGGTGGGGTTGGCGCCGTATCATGCCGCCCGCTACCCGCACGAGTTCAGCGGCGGGCAGCGCCAGCGCATTGGCATTGCGCGTGCGCTGGCGGTGGAGCCGTCGCTGGTGGTGCTGGACGAGCCGGTCAGCGCGCTCGACGTGTCCATCCAGGCGCAGGTGGTGAACCTGCTGGGCGACCTGCAGGCGCGGCTGGGGCTGGCCTACCTGTTCATTGCGCATGACCTGGCGGTGGTGAAGCACGTCGCCGACCGGGTGGCCGTGATGTATCTGGGCCGCATCGTCGAGACCGGACCGAAGGACCAGGTGTTCGCCGATCCGCGGCATCCGTATACGCGGCTGCTGCTGTCGGCGATCCCGCGCCCCGACCCGCATCGCCGGCTGGCGCGGCAGGCGGCGCAGGGCGACCTGCCCAGCCCGGCCAACATCCCCACGGGGTGCCGTTTCCACACGCGGTGTCCTTTCGTCGTCTCCATTTGCCGCACCGAGGATCCCGCTTTGCTGCCAGTCGAACCCGGCCACTTGTCCGCTTGCCACCGCGCCGCCGAATTGCCGCCTTGGGATGCCGAGCAGGTTCACGCCGCGCCGCCCAATGCGGCCCGGCGGCTGGCACTGTATGCCGAGCGCCGCGCCGCGCAGGTGGAAGCGGCCCAGTGACCGGAAATCCGATGTCCGCCACGCTGGTCCACCCGCGCATCATGATGGTGGGCGGGGGCGTGGTGAAGGAGCTGCCGGGCGTGCTGGCGAAGCTTGGGCTGTCGCGGCCATTGGTGGTGACGGACCCGTATATGGTCAGCAGCGGCCTGGTCCGGCGCTGCCTGGACCCGATGGAGGCGGCCGGGCTGCATCCGGCGGTGTTCAGCGACACCGTGCCGGAGCCGACGGACGTGGTGATTGACGCGGGTGCGGCGCTGCTGGCCGCCGGGTTGTATGACTGCCTGGTAGGGTTTGGCGGGGGGTCGCCGATTGATACGGCGAAGGCGATGACCATCCTGGCGTCGGGGCGGGCGTCCGGCGCGGGCAAGCACATGCGGGACTTCAAGGTGCCGGTGGCCGCGGACGCCGCGGCGCTGCCGGTGATCGCGGTGCCGACCACGGCGGGCACGGGGAGCGAGGCCACCCGGTTCACCGTCATCACCGACACCGAGCGCGGCGAGAAGATGCTGATTGCCGGGATGGCGGCGCTGCCGCTGGC
This sequence comes from Acetobacteraceae bacterium, assembly GCA_036398775.1. Taxonomy (GTDB): domain Bacteria; phylum Pseudomonadota; class Alphaproteobacteria; order Acetobacterales; family Acetobacteraceae; genus DASWOJ01. The sequence goes on along the minus strand of DASWOJ010000256.1, from coordinate 8,773 downwards.
GGCGGTGGTGGATTACGAGCTGACGTTCACCGTGCCCCGCCGCATCACCGCCGATACCGGGGTGGACAGCCTGACGCATGCCTTGGAGGCTTATGTGTCGCGCCGGGCCAATCCGTATTCGGACGTGCAGGCGCTGGCGGCGATGCGGCTGATCGGCGCCAACCTTCGTACCGCGTATGCCGAGCCGGATAATGCCCGGGCGCGGGAGGCGATGATGCTGGGCGCCATGCAGGCCGGCATCGCGTTCACCAACAGCAGCGTTGCCCTGGTGCATGGGATGAGCCGGCCGATCGGGGCGCATTTCCATGTGCCGCACGGGCTGTCGAACGCCATGCTGCTGCCGGCGATCACCCGGTTCGGGCTGGAGGCGGCAGAGGCCCGGTATGCGACGGCAGCGCGGATGGTGGGGTGTGCGCTGGAGCGGGACAGCGATGCGGTAGCGGCGGGCAAGCTGGCGGAGGGGCTGGCGCAGCTCAACCGCGACCTGGACGTGCCGACGCCTGGGGCGTTCGGGATCGGCAAGGCGGACTGGGATGCGCGGCTGGAGGTGATGGCGGAGCAGGCGCTGGCGTCCGGCAGCCCCGGCAACAACCCGCGGGTGCCGACGAAGGAGGAGATCGTGGCGCTGTATGGGGTGGTGTGGTCGGGGAACTCGTGATCCTTGCGTTGCTGCCGCCGGGTGCCCAGGCTATCGGCTTGGAGGTTCAGGCATGAGCAATCTTTACGACACCGATGTGGTCGAGTGGTCGGAGCGTCAGGCGCAACTCCTGCGGGGGATGGCTGCCCGGCAGCCCAGCAACGAGCAGCCGGACTGGGAGAACATCATCGAGGAAGTGGAGAGCGTGGGGCAGAGCCAAGTTGAGGTGGTGGAAAGTCTGCTGACCAATGTCTTGCTGCACGATCTTAAAGCGCTGGCGTGGCCGGAGGCGCGTGACGTGCCCAGTTGGGAGGGCGAGGCACGACTTTTCCGCCGGCAAGCCAGGCGCAAGCTGACGCCGTCCATGCGTGGCAAGATCAATGTTGCCGAGTTGTTCAGCGACGCTGTCGAGGGCTTGCCGACACGGATGTATGATCAGGCACCTGCTGATCTGCCGGCCGCGATCCCGAACGCCGGTCCGGCGGACCTGGACGACGCGCTTGCTGACCGCGAGGATCCGGCGCGACAGGTGTAGCGGGCGGGGGGAGGCACCAGCCCGCCACCTTGGATGATGGGCTGGTGGACGCCGTGGATACAGGAGGTTCGTCGGTTGCCTGGTCCGGGCGGGTCTAGCTTTTGCGGGATGGCGGCTCCCGCAGCAGGTCCTCCAGGTCCAACCGCTGCGTGACCATCGCCAGGGTCCCGTCCGCGTTGTGCGGCCACTGGTCGGCCGGGCGGTCCCAGTATAGCTCGACGCCGTTGCGGTCGGGGTCGGACAGATAGAGCGCCTCGCTCACGCCGTGGTCGGAGGCGCCCTCCAGCTCGACCCCGGCGTGGGTGAGCCGCCGCAATGCGTCCGCCAGGTCGGCCCGGGCCGGATACAGCACTGCCGTGTGGAACAGCCCGGTCGTGCCCGGCGGCGGGGGTGGGCCGCCCAGGCTCTGCCAGGTGTTCAGCCCGATGTGGTGATGGTAGCCGCCGGCGGAGATGAAGGCGGCCTGGGAGCCAAAGCGCTGCATCAACTGGAACCCCAGCACGCCGACGTAGAAGCCGAGCGCGCGGTCCAGGTCTGATACCTTCAGGTGGACGTGGCCGATCCGGACGCCTGGGGCGATCGGCTGCGCGGGGGATTGGATGGGGGATAGGGTGGTGCTGGACGACATGTTCGACACTCCGTTCCGGTGGGATCAAGCGATGCGGGGCTGGGCCGCCGGGCGGAAGGCGGGCGTTGGGACCAGCGCCCAGGCGCCGTCGCCGACCAGGGCCAGCGCGACCAGGCCGACCGCCCAGAACGCCGGGTATTCCCAGCCGCCGCCGGCATTGGTGAACAGCCAGCCGTTGCCGCCGTGCACCGTCGCGATGGCGCCGAGCAGGATGGGCGCCAGCGCCAGGGCGGCGAGCCGCGGCCAGACACCGGCGATCAGCGCGGCGGCGCCCAGCAGCTCGGCGGCGATGACAACGTAGGCCAGGGCCGGCGGCAGGCCAAGCTGGCCGAAGAACCCGGCGGTTCCCGACGGGGTGAAGACGAACAGCTTCACTCCGGCGTGGGCGAGGAACATCAGGCCGAGGCTGAGGCGCAGGATGAAGGCGGCGTAGGGGGCTGTGCGTGGGTCGGTCATCGGTGCTCTCCGTTTGGGATGGACCCTACATCGTCCCTCGCGGCTTCTGTGATAATCGGCGAAGATGTTGGATCATCTCATACTGCAGGTTGGAGACGGCGGGTGCTCGACCAGGTCACGGGAATGCGGGTCTTCGTCCGGGTGGCGGCGGCGGGCAGCCTGGCTGCGGCTGGGCGCAGCCTTGGTTTGTCGCAGACGATGGTGACCAAGCACGTGGATGCGGCCGAGGCCCGGCTGGGCGTTCGGCTGCTGCACCGGTCCACCCGGCGGCTGACGCTGACGGAGGCGGGGCGCGGCTACCTTGAGGCGTGCCAGCGCATCCTGGCGGAGATCGGGGAGGCCGAGGAGGCTGCGGCGGCTGGGCAGGCGGAGCCGCGCGGGCTGCTGCGGCTGAATGCGCCGGTGTCGTTCGGCACGTCGCAGGTCGCGCCGCTGCTGGGCCGGTTCGCCGCGAGCTATCCCAAGGTGCGGCTTGACGTCGGGCTGAACGACCGGGTGGTGGACTTGATCGAGGAGGGATGGGATCTCGCCATACGCATTGGCGTGCCGCGTGACTCCAGCCTGGTGTCGCGCCGGCTGGCGCCGTGCCGGATGGTGGTGTGCGCGTCGCCGGGCTACCTGCGGGCGCATGGGACGCCGCGGACGCTTGCGGACCTCGCCGGCCATAACTGCCTGGGTTACACGCTGTCGGAGCGTATGGGCACGAGCCGTTGGAGCTTTGGCCGGGATGCCGAGGTGGTGGCGCCGGTGTCCGGGACCATGCAGGCCAACAACGGCGACGCGTTGCGTGAGGCCGCGTTGGCGGGGCTGGGCGTGATCTACCAGCCGACGTTCCTGGTCGGCGGCGATATACGCAGCGGCGCGCTGGTTGCCCTGACGCTGGATCATCCGCCGGCTTTGGCAGGCTACATCCAGGCGGTGTTCAGGCCGGACCGGCTGCTGCCGTTGAAGTCGCGGGTGATGATAGACTTCCTGGCAGGGCGGTTCGGCGACGATCCTCCGTGGGACCGCGGCTGATCCGGCCAGTTATACCAACTGGCGAAGGTTTTGACCTGCCGGCACACGGCGCCTTGCAGGACGCGGGCAGCGGGGGACAGGTCAAGACCATTGGCGGTTGGTGTTAGACGGTCTGCTTGCCTGCAGGCTTCGGCACGGCTTGCGCGTCGCGGCGCAGGCGGTTCTCGCCCAGCAGCAGCAGGATCGGCGCGGCGATGAAGATGCTGCTGCTGGTGCCGACCACGATGCCGAACAGCATCATCACCGCGAAGCCGGAAAGCGACGGGCCGCCGAACAGCGCCAGGGGCAGGCTTGCGAGGAAGACGGTCATGCTGGTGCCGAGGGTGCGGTTCAGCGTCTCGTTGATGGACAGGTCAATGAGCTTGCGGAGCGGCATCGTCTTGTACTTGCGCAGGTTCTCGCGCATCCGGTCATAGACGACGACCTTGTCGTTGGTGGAGTAGCCGATCACGGTCAGGATCGCGGCGACCATCACCAGGTCGAACTCTATGCGGGTCACGGCGAGGAAGCCGATGGCCTTGGTCACGTCCAGGAGCAGGGTCACCACCGCGCCGACCGCGAACTGCCATTCGAAGCGGAACCAGATATAGGCCAGGATCATCAGCAGGCTGATGCCCAGGGCCAGCATGCCGTTCTGGAACAGCTCCTCCGACACCGAGGCGCCTACGGCGTCGGTGCGGACCAGGCGGGTGCCGGGCTGGGCGGATTCCAGGGCGCCGCGGACGCGGGAGACCAGGGCCTCGGTCGCGTTCTGGCCGTTTTGCGGGTCGAGGCGGATGCTTACGCTGTCCTCGCCGCCGAAGCGCTGCAGGCCGGCGTCGGGGAGGCCCGCCGTCGTCAGCGCCTGGCGAAGCTTGCCGAAGTCGGCGGGGCCGGGGGTGCGGACTTCCATCACCACGCCGCCGCGGAAGTCTATCCCTAGGTGCAGGCCGGGATGGAAGAACAGGATCACCGAGGCGAGCGACAGCACGGCCGACGTGGCCAGGCCGAGGAAGCGGCCACGCATGAACTGGATCGTCGTGTGGTCGGGGACCAGGCGGAACAATGGGCGGATGAACATGGAGGTTACACCGGCAACAGGGCGGGACGGCGGGACACGAACCAGCGCACCATCAGCAGCCGGGCCACGACCGTCGCGGTGAACATGGTGGTGACGATGCCTACTGTGATGGTGACGGCGAAGCCTCGGACGGGTCCGGAGCCGAAGACGAACAGCATGACGTGCGCCAGGAAGGCCGTGGCGTTGCTGTCTATGATGGTGCCGTAGGCGCGGCGGAAGCCGGTTTCCAGCGCGTTGATCGGCGTGCGGCCGTTGCGGACCTCCTCGCGGATGCGCTCGTTGATGAGGATGTTGGCGTCCACCGCGACGCCGAGGGTCAGCAGGATGCCGGCCATGCCGGGCAGGGTCAGGGTCGCACCGAGCAGGGACAGCAGCGCGACCTGCAGCAGCAGGTTGACCAGCAGGGCGGCGTTGGCGAACCAGCCGAACAGGCCGTAGAACACGGCCATGTAGATCATGACCAGCAGGAGGCCGACGCCCAGGGCGACGGCGCCGCGGAAGATGCTGTCGGCGCCCAGCTCGGGGCCGACGCTGCGTTCCTCGACGACTGACAGGGGGGCGGGCAGGGCGCCGGCGCTGAGAAGGTTCGCCAGGTCGCGCGCTTCTTTTTGGGTGAAGCTGCCGCTGATCTCGCCCTTGCCGGCGAGGATGGCGCTGCGGATGACGGGGGCGCTGATGACCTTGTCGTCCAGCACGACGGCGAAGCGGTGGCCGATGTTGGCGCTGCTGACGTCGGCGAAGCGGCGGGTGCCTACGCTGTCGAAGGTGAAGAAGATCTTCCAGCCGCCGTTCTGCTGGTCCTGCTCCGCGCTGGCGGAGGTCAGGCTGGCGCCGTCCACCTCGACCCGGCGGCGTACCGGCTCCTTGACGCCGGGCTGCTTGTCCACGGGGAGGAAGTCCACGCCGGGGGGCGGGGTGCCGTTGAGGTTCGCCGTTTCGTCGAGCAGGCGGAAGGTCATGCGGGCGGTGCGGCCGATCAGCTCCTTGACGCGGTTGGGGTCCTCGATGCCTGGGAGCTGCACGACGATGCGGTTGTCGCCCTGCTTGGTGATGACGGGGTCCAGGACGCCGGTGGTGTCTATGCGGCGGCGGACGATCTCGATGCTTTGGGCGATGGCGCGGTCGGACCGGTCGCGCAGGATGGCGGAGGAGAGGGTCATGGCGACGGCGCCGGGTTCGGTGGTGACCTCGTATTCGGCGGCGCCGCCCGACGTGGATGCGTTGCGGAGCAGGCTGGCGGCGTCGTCCACCTGGGCTGGGTTGCCGATGCGGACCAGGACGCGGTTCTGGGCGGCTTGGACGGCGGGGGGCAGATACTGGACCTTGCCGCGCAGGGTGGTGCGGGCGGCGTCGGCCAGGCTGTCCAGGCGTTCCTTGACGACGGTGGCCATGTCCACTTCCAGCAGCAGGTAGCTGCCGCCGCGGAGGTCGAGGCCGAGACGGACCTGCGGCCAGGGCACCCAGGCCGCGGGCTGCGGCAGGAAGTTGGGCAGGCACAGCAGCGCGCCGAGCAGGCAGGCCGCGGCGATCAGCGCGATCTTGAGGCGGCTGAAGTAGATCATGGCAGGCGTGCTGGTCCGGATGCGGGTTTGCCGGGGGGTATGCCGATGCTGGCGGGTGGGCGCAAGGGTTGCGGTGATTGGGGGTGCCTGCTCCCTGTTGCTGCGGGAGAGGGTTGGGGTGAGGGAGGCCACGCGGCGCTTGCTCAGCAGTCGGGGCGGTGTTGAGGATTGGGAGACGACTGTGCTTGCCGCTTCCCTCACCCCGGCCTTCTCCCGGAGGGAGAGGGAGCAGGCAGCCTTGGTCTGGGGGCGTTGGCGGGCTACACGAAGCGCATGAACAACGGACCCTTGCGGATCGGCGTCATTGGGGCCGGGCACTTTGGGCGCTTCCATGCGCTGAAGGTCGCCGGCAGCCGGCGGGCGGTGCTGGCGGGGGTGCATGACCTGGACCCGGCGCGCGCTGCGGCGGTGGGGCGCGAAGCGCGGGCGCCTGGCCTGTTGCTGCCGGACCTGCTGGCGGCCTGTGACGCCGTCATCATCGCTGCTCCGGCCGACGCGCATCATGGCCTGGCGGCGCAGGCGATGCGCGCGGGGCGGCATGTGCTGGTGGAGAAGCCGCTGGCTGCGACGCTGGCTGAGGCGGACGAGCTGGCCGCCGTGGCCGCGCAGGCTGGCGTGGTGCTGCAAGTGGGGCACCTGCTGCGCTACTCCGCCGAGCACCGGGCGATCTCGGCGCGGATCACGCGTCCGCTGTATATCGAGTGCGCCCGGATTGCACCGTTCAAGCCGCGGGGCACCGACGTGTCGGTGATCCTGGACCTGATGATCCATGACCTCGACCTGGTGCTGGCGCTGGTGGACAGCCCGATCAGCAGCGTGGACGCGCTCGGCGCCGCGGTGTCGAGCGCGCATGAGGACATTGCCAACGCCCGGGTGCGGTTCGAGAACGGCTGCGTCGCCGCCATCACCGCCAGCCGCATCTCGCTGAAGACGGAGCGGCGGATGCGGCTGTTCTCGGAGGAGGGCTACCTGTCTGCCGACTTCGTGGGGCGTAAGCTGGTGATGATCGGGCGGGAGCGCGGCATGCCGCTGCCGGGCACGGGGGGCTTCCGGCGGGAGGAGACGAGCTGGACCGAGGGTGACGCCATGGCGGCGGAGCATGAGGCGTTCGTTGCGGCCTGCCTGGATGGGGCGCCGGTGGTGGTGGACGCGGCCGCCGGGCGGCGGGCGCTGGCGGCGGCGCTGGCGGTCACCGAGGGGATGGCGGAGTCTCGGCGGGTGGCGATGGCGTCCGGGTTGATCGGCAGCTTGTAGCGGCGACGGTGCGGGGCGCGGTTGGGCTGGGTGGTTGTTGCGGCGGATCGGGGCGGTGGCAGATCAGGGCGGCGTGGATTTGGGTTGATCCTCGCTTCAACGCATCAGGCCGGGATCGCCCGCCATAGGCCGCGCGGCTTGGGTGCGGGACGGGCGCCCTGCCATGCGTCCGCCAGGTCTGCCGGCGCCAGGGCGTTGGCTGCGCCAGCCCGGCGGGTGTTGGCTGCCTGGTCCAAGACGTCCAGCACCTGATGCGCGGCGGCTTCTGACGGCAGGGCGCCGGGAGGGCGCAGGCTGTCCATGACCGCTTGGAAGCCGTTCCGCTGCGTGTCTGCCCGCGCCGGGTCGCGCAGCAGGGACAGCACGGTGCGGCTGAGGGTTGCGGCGGTGCAATCGCCTTGCAGCAGTTCCGGCACCAGTTCCTGGCCGGCCAGGAGGTTGACCATTGCGACGTGCGGGACTTGGATCATGCGCCGGGCCATCGCGGCGGTCAGCGGGTTGACGCGGTAGGTGACGGCCATGGGAACTCCGGCCAGGGCGAGCTCCAGGGTCGAGGTGCCGGACTTGGTGAGCGCGGCGCTGGCGGCGGCGTAGGCGTCGTGCTTGGCGGCGGGGTCGGTCAGGATGATGGGCCGCATGGGCCAGCGTTCGGCGGCGCGGCGCACCACGTCGCTGACGGCGGCGGAGACCGGGAGGACCGGGCGCAACGTTGGCTCCTGCGCCGCCAGCAGGTGCAGGGCGCGGCCGAGTACCGGGAGCAGGCGCGGGGCCTCCGAGCGGCGGCTGCCGGGCATCAGGACGAGCACGGGCTGGTTGGGGGCGAGGCCGTGCGCGGTGCGGAAGCGGGCGGCGTTGCCCTGGTCGGCGCCGGATTGCAGGACGGGGTGGCCGACGAAGGTGGCGGGGAGGCCGTGCCGGGCGAACCAGGCAGGCTCGAAGGGGAGCAGGCATAGCAGGCGGTCCCATAGGCCGGGGTAGCGCTTCACCCGGTGCGCCCGCCAGGCCCAGACCTGGGGGGCGACGTAGTGGACGCGGGGGATGCCGAGCGGCGCGACGCCGGCCAGGACGTGGTGCATGAAGCCGGGGCTGTCCACTGTCACCACGACGTCGGGGCGGAGGCGGGCGATGTCGGCGAGGACCTCGGCGTAGCGGCGGCGGAGCAGGCGGATGCGGGGCACGACCTCGATGATGCCCATGACGGATAGGTCGGACATCGGGAATAGGCTGGTTGGCAGGCCGCTATCCGCCATGCGGGGGCCGCCTACGCCGGCGAACTCCAGGCCGGGCCGTTGGACGCGCAGGGCGGAGATCAGGCGGGCGCCCAGCACGTCGCCGCTGGCCTCGCCGGCAAGGACGTAGATCAGGGGCACGGTGGGTTGCCGGGGGCCATGCCGGGCTGCATAGGGGGCGGGAAGGGAGGGTGCAACATGGCGGAGGGGACGGAGGCTTTGGGGATGCCGGCGGGAGGATGAAGGTAGCCCGTGCACAGCAGTCAGTACTGGCCTGTCTTATGCAACTACATTATATCTGCAAAGCCAATGATATCTGCAAAGCCAATGCAGAAGTGTTTGGGAAACCTCATGCCGCGACGCAGTGCGCGCCCTAAGGTGGAAAGCTTCAACTT